>NC_003062.2:1594375-1901250 GCF_000092025.1 Agrobacterium fabrum str. C58 | reverse complement strand
GCAAAGCGTTACGAAGACCAATACTAACAAACAAGAAGGCAGACCTTAAAGACTGCCTTTCCCCGTCAAACAGCAGATAAGTCATCTGCATGTGCCAGGAAACGGCAGGCCTTAAAGAAGGCACCTGCGTAGAAGGAGAATAGCAATGCGCCACGGTAATTCAGGCCGCAAGCTCAATAGAACCGCCAGCCACCGCAAGGCAATGTTTGCCAACATGGCTGCTTCGCTCATCACCCATGAGCAGATCGTCACCACCCTTCCGAAGGCGAAGGAAATCCGTCCGATCGTCGAGCGTCTCGTGACGCTGGGCAAGCGCGGCGACCTGCACGCTCGTCGTCAGGCGATCTCGCAGATCAAGGATCAGGACGCCGTTCGCAAGCTGTTCGACGCGATCGCTTCGCGTTACGCAACCCGCAATGGCGGCTACCTGCGTATCATGAAGGCCGGCTACCGCCAGGGCGACAACGCGGCTCTCGCCGTCGTTGAATTCGTCGAGCGCGACGTTGACGCCAAGGGCGCAGCCGACAAGGCTCGCGTTGCCGCTGAAGCTGCTGCTGCCGAAGCCGCATAAGGTCTGACGCCTTCAGGCGTCATAAGTTAAAAAGCCGGGTGAGAGATCGCCCGGCTTTTTTTGCGTTTGGGTATTGGGAAATTGAGCAGGCGAGGTGCTACCTCTGCAAATCCTTTGGCGTGCCTGCCAGACGCTCGGCTGAAGTTCTACTTCTCTCACTCCGGAACGTGAATACGGGCCTTGATGTGCTTAAGCTGCGCGACGATCGTAAACGTCATGATGACCAGCAGCGACCAGGAACTCCACTTGCCGATATGCACCACGGACCAGGCGCCGATCTGATCGGGATATTTCCAGATACCGAAGAATGTCGAGATGTTTTCTGCCAGCCAGACGAAAAACCCTATCAGGACGAATGAGAGAAGCAGCGGCATCTTTCGGTCGCGGTCATAGGGGCGATAGACCACCGTTGCGCGGGAATAGAGGCCGATGGCGCAGGCGGCGATGTACCAGCGGTAGTCACCGATGAAGTGGTGGGTGAAGAAGTTGGCGTAGATGGCGATGCCGATCAGCGTTGCCATCCAATAGGTGGGATAATGGCGAATGCGCACATCCAGCAGGCGCCACGCCTGGATGATGTAGCTGCCGACGGCGGCGTACATGAAACCGGAAAAGAGCGGCACGCCGAGGACCTTGCTATAGGCAAAATCGGGGTAGGACCAGGACTGGATGGCGCTTGACGTCTTGAACACCTCAAGCGCGAAACCGACGATATGGAACAGCAGGATGGCCTTGGCCTCGTCAAGCGTTTCCAGCCTGCTCCAGATCATGAAGAACTGGATGCCGAGCGCGATGATCAGCAGCACGTCATACCGCGGAATGCCAAATAGCCCACCATGCGGCACCACGAAGATGGAAATGAAGAACAATCCCGCAAACAGGCAGGCACGGGCTTCCTTGATGCCGAAATAGAGAAATTCGACGATGAAGCGCCTGATGCCCTTGAGTTCGCCCCAGGGATAGGTATCGCACAGAAGATTGTCCAAAACCGAGAGGCGGGTTGCGGCTGGACCTGTTGCTGTGCTCATGTTCGCGCCTCGATTTACATCCATTAAATTTTCATACGAAAACCGGAAGGAACTCGCATGGGTCCGTCACGCCTTTCCCCGCCTTATTTTGCCCGCATCCGGCTTTTGGCGGCGGCCGTGATGGTGATCATTGGCGGTCTTTGCTTGCGGGCGTTCGGCTACGAGGTGGGATTGCCGTTCGTGGCGGTAAAATACGGCGGATCCGTGCTCTGGGGGGCGATGGTCTATCTGCTGCTGGCGGCGATCCTTCCGTCCCGCTGGCACGGTTACGAGGTTCACATCGCCGTCGTCGTCGTTGTCGTCGTGGAACTGATCCGGCTCGTTCATTTCCCGGCGCTGGACGCGTTTCGCGCAACGGCGGCCGGAGCTTTGCTGCTCGGCCGCGTTTTCTCCGTGTGGAATATCGTCTGTTATATCGGCGGGATCGCGGTGGCGTCCTTTACGTCCGGACGGGCCTTGCGCGCTTATTCCTCTTCATCGTCATGATCGAGGGCCGCACCAGCCGATAGCCCAGCAAGACAACCATGGTGCTGATATAAAATACCGGCTCCAGCGTGATCGATTTCCGGGCCAGCACGAAATGCAGCACGCCGACGATGAGGACGAGATATACGAGCTTGTGCAGTGTGTTCCAGCGGCTGCCGAGACGGCGGATCGACCAGCGGTTGGAGGTGAGCGCCAGCGGAATGAGTATGATGAGCCCCGCCATGCCGAGCATGATGTAGGGGCGTTTGAGAATGTCGCCGGCAATGGAGCCGAGTATCAGCCCGCGATCCAGCACCAGATAGACGGTGAAATGGGCGAGCACATAATAAAAGGCGATCAGACCCAGCGCCCGGCGATAGGCAATAAGATTGACGTTGAAGAGATCGCGCAGCGGCGTCACCAACAGGCCGAGGCACAAAAACCGCAGCGCCCAGATGCCGAGCAGGTGCTCGAAATCCTTGACCGGGTTGAAGCCGAGGCCGCCGGTTGCGGCGAGGTAAAAATACCAGAGGCCGGGACAGAGGCCGATGACATACAGCGACCAGATGGCCGCCGGCTGGTAACGCTTGGGCAGCGACGGAAGCGACAGGGCAAAGGCCATGATCAGTAATTCGCTTTCAGATCCAGCCCGGTATAGAGGCTCGCGACGTCGTCATAACCGTTGAACATCAGGGTAGGGCGGTTTTGCGTGCCGAAAAAGCCTCCTTCGCCGATGCGCTGTTCCGTCGCCTGGCTCCAGCGTGGATGGTCCACATGCGGATTGACGTTGGAATAGAAGCCATATTCGCGGGCGTTGGAGTTCTTCCACGTCGTTTCCGGCTGTTTTTCCACAAGCGAAATCCGCATGATGGATTTGATGCCTTTGAAACCGTATTTCCACGGCACGACAAGCCGGATCGGTGCGCCGTTCTGGTTCGGCAGGGTTTCTCCGTAAAGCCCGACGGCGAGGATGGTCAGCGGATGACGGGCTTCATCGAGGCGCAGGCCTTCGACATAGGGCCAGGACAGAGGCTGGAACAGGCCGCTCTGACCGGGCATTTCCTCCGGGCGGACGACCGTCTCGAAGGACACGTATTTCGCGCTGCCAAGCGGCTCCACCTTGTCGAGCAGGGCAGACAGCGGAAAACCGATCCAGGGAATGACCATTGACCAGCCTTCAACGCAGCGCATGCGATAGGTGCGCTCCTCAAGCGGATATTTCATCAGCTCTTCGATACCGAATTCCTGCGGCTTGGAAACGAGGCCATCCACCTTCACAGTCCAAGGCGTTGGCTTGAACTTGCCTGAATTTTCCTTCGGGTCGGACTTGCCGACACCGAATTCGTAGAAATTATTGTAGCTGGTGACGGCGTCGAGCGGGGTGAGTTTCTCATCCAGCTTGTATGCACCGGGCTTGGCGGAGAGTGGTGCGGCAATGGCTTCGCGTCCGGCCAGCCCTATGGCAGCAAGGCCAGCCGCCGTTCCGAGGAAGTTGCGTCGGGACAGGTAGAAGGATTTGGGCGTTATCTCTGAAGACGCGATATGGGGCGGACGATAAGCGGGCATAAAAACCTCCACAAAAGCCGGGTGCATCGGCGATAAATCGATTATGATAGCCAATACGGTCGCTGCACAGATATGTTTCAGCACTCTGCGGAAAAACAACGATGAACCGCTGATAATCGCGCATTTGTGATGGCGTGTCCTTTAAAGATGGCGCTGAATAGAAAGCGTACCGTACCGAACCGTACTGTTTTGCCTGAAGGTGACAGTGACAGCGTGTGCGGTTTGCGCTAGAAAAACTGCAAAATGGGGAAAGGCGGTTTGTCTGTGTTGTGGACAAACGCCTTCGCCGAGAGATCGAGGAAAACACCATGCCAGCCTATCGCTCCAGAACGACAACCCACGGCCGCAACATGGCGGGCGCGCGCGGCCTTTGGCGCGCCACCGGCATGAAGGACAGCGATTTCGGCAAGCCGATCATCGCGGTGGTCAATTCCTTCACGCAGTTCGTACCGGGCCATGTGCATCTAAAGGATCTCGGCCAGCTCGTTGCCCGCGAAATCGAGGCGGCCGGCGGCGTTGCCAAGGAATTCAACACGATTGCGGTCGATGATGGTATCGCCATGGGCCATGACGGCATGCTCTATTCGCTGCCGTCGCGCGAGATCATCGCTGACTCGGTCGAATATATGGTCAATGCCCATTGCGCCGATGCGATGGTCTGCATTTCCAACTGCGACAAGATCACGCCCGGCATGCTGAATGCCGCGATGCGCCTCAACATTCCCGCCGTTTTCGTGTCCGGTGGTCCAATGGAAGCGGGCAAGGTGGTTCTGCACGGCAAGACCGTTGCGCTCGATCTGGTCGACGCGATGGTGGCTGCTGCCGACGACAAGATTTCCGATGAGGACGTCAAGATCATCGAGCGCTCCGCCTGCCCGACCTGCGGTTCCTGTTCCGGCATGTTCACGGCCAATTCCATGAACTGTCTGACCGAGGCGCTCGGCCTGTCATTGCCCGGCAACGGCTCGACGCTTGCCACCCACTCCGATCGCAAGCGCCTGTTCGTTGAAGCCGGTCACCTGATCGTCGATCTGGCCCGCCGTTATTACGAGCAGGACGACGAAACCGTTCTGCCGCGCACCATCGCCAACAAGGCGGCGTTCGAAAACGCCATGTCGCTGGATATTGCCATGGGCGGCTCCACCAACACGGTTCTGCATATTCTGGCGGCAGCCCACGAGGGCGGCGTCGATTTCGGTATGGAGGACATCGACCGGCTTTCCCGCAAGGTTCCCTGCCTTTCCAAGGTTGCGCCTGCGAAGCAGGATGTGCACATGGAAGACGTGCATCGCGCCGGCGGCATCATGCGTATTCTCGGTGAGCTGGAGCGTGGCGGTCTCATCAACCGCGATACCTATACCGTACACGAAGCGACGCTTGGCGATGCCATCGACCGCTGGGACATCACGCGCACCAACAGCGAAATGGTGCGGCAGTTCTTCAAGGCCGCTCCGGGCGGCGTACCGACACAGGTGGCCTTCAGCCAGTCCTCGCGCTGGGATGATCTGGACACCGACAGCGACAACGGCGTCATTCGTTCGGTCGAGAAGCCTTTCTCCAAGGATGGCGGTCTGGCCGTTCTTTACGGCAACATCGCGCTCGATGGCTGCATCGTGAAGACGGCGGGTGTTGATGAATCCATCCTGAAATTCAACGGATCGGCAGTCGTTTACGAAAGCCAGGACGCGGCCGTGAAGGGCATTCTCGGCAACGAGGTCAAGGCGGGCGACGTCGTCGTCATCCGCTATGAAGGACCGAAGGGCGGCCCGGGCATGCAGGAAATGCTCTATCCGACCAGCTACCTCAAGTCCAAGGGCCTCGGTAAAGCCTGCGCGCTCATCACCGATGGTCGCTTCTCCGGTGGCACGTCAGGCCTTTCCATCGGTCATGCCTCGCCGGAAGCGGCGCAGGGCGGTGCCATCGGCCTCGTGCGTCAGGGCGACCTGATTGAGATCGATATTCCGAACCGCACGATCAATCTCAAGGTTTCGGATGCGGAACTGGCCGCGCGCCGGGCCGAGCAGGAAGAAAAGGGCTGGAAGCCGGAAGCACCGCGCAAGCGTAATGTCACGACGGCGCTCAAGGCCTATGCGGCCTTTGCGTCGAGCGCGGACAAGGGTGCTGTGCGGATTCTGCCGGAGTAAGCTGTCGCAGAGTGGGGTGGGGAGTTAATTAACCGTCCCGTCGCGCGGTGGCTGCAGCTTACTGATCAAGGTCGGAAAACGCTCACCCGTCATGCTCGGGCTTGTCCCGAGCATCTGCAACCAATCGATGTTATGCGACGTGGATGCCCGGGACAGGCCCGAGCATGACGTCGAACGTGATGTGCGATTTACAGTCGTTCGATCAGCCGCTCTCTGGGCGGCTTTTTGCTGTCCGAACCAGATGACGCACCTTGGTTCACAAACAGATTCAAGTGCCTCGCAGGCTGATTCTCTAACTCCCTTCAACATTCTGTTTTCCCATAATAAATGCGAAATTGCCGGCTCGCCGTCTGCCACGCAGCAGTCACATTGGAGTGATGTTCGTCCAGCGACCCTTTTCCAGAACGCGGCGATGCCTAACTTCATCACCATGAAAAGACGAACCGCACTTACCCTCATCGCCTCGCTGCCTTTTGCTCCGCTGGCCCGCGCGCAAAGCGCCGGCAACAACATCCGTTTCGATCCGTTGCTGACGCAGGCGGATGCACTTTCCAGCCTCAAGGCGGTGATTGTCAGCATCGATGGCGAGGAAGTCGCCAGCCGCGCTTATCATGGTGCCAGCCTCAACGGTTCCACCAATATCAAGTCGGCGTCGAAGTCGGTCATTTCGGCGCTGGTGGGCATGGCGATCGATCGCAAGATCATTGAGGGCGCAGATCAGCCGATCGCGACCATCCTGCGCGGTGATTTTCCGCCTAACCCCGATCCGCGGCTGGAGCGGATTACCGTGGGCAATCTTCTTTCCATGCAATCCGGTCTGGAGCGCATGTCCGGCCCGAATTATGGCCGCTGGGTTGCCAGCCGCAACTGGGTAAGAATGGCGCTGGGGTCCGGTTTCGCGGGCGAGCCTGGTGGCGGCATGCTTTATTCCACGGCCTCCACACATCTGCTCTCGGCGATATTAACGAAGGCATCCGGCCGCTCGACGCTTTCTCTTGCCCGAGACTGGTTCCGCCCGCTGGAAGGGTTCTCCATTGGCGGCTGGGAGCGTGATCCGCAGGGCATCTATCTCGGTGGCAACCAGATGGCGATGACGGCGCGTTCCCTGCTGGCCTTTGGCGAGCTTTATCGTCTTGGCGGCGTGACGCCTGATGGTGAGCGGCTTATTTCTCAGGAATGGATCAGCCAGTCCTGGCAGCAGCGCACCAATTCCGTCTTCAACGGCGATGGTTACGGCTATTGCTGGTTCATCAAGGAAATGGCGGGGGAGACGGTCTATTACGCCTGGGGTTACGGCGGGCAGATGCTCTATATCGTGCCCGCCAGACGGCTTTCAGTGGTCATGACCTCGCGCGAGGATGCGCCTTCGGCCAGAACCGGTTATCGCGACCAGCTGCATGGTCTCATGGAAGACATCATCCGTGCGGTGTGAGGCAGGCGATGACGCTCAGAGCGGACGGTTGATGCTCTGGAACGCTTCGCCGAGGCGCTTCATGCGTTCCTCATAGGCCCCCGTCAGGCAGGCGACATCGGCTGCGCATTCCTGACGTTTCTTCAGCCATTTGCTCTGTTCGTCGCGCAAGGTATCGCGCGCGCCCATCGCCATCAGCTGGGTTAGGATGTCGAAGGTGGTGGCCATCTTCACGTCCTGGTCGTTCAGCGCGCGGTTGTCGCAGATCGCTTTTTCATCGGCCGCCAGATCGCTCTTGGTGCAATCGAAGCTTGCCGCGCTGGCCGGTGAAAGGAGGGAGGTGGCGAAAAGGATGCCAGAGGCGAGGAGGGTGGGTTTCAGATGCATGGATCGTCTCTTCTAAGGACAGTCTTGTCGGCTGAAACCAAAAATGGATGCTGTTGGTTCCAATTGCGCCGGCCGATCTCTGCCGGGATAAGTGTGGCCATCATCTTGCCGCTCTTTGCTTTACAGGCTTTGGCGTTATAACTCCATCATACTGATGACGATGAGGAATCACATGCGAGGCGTGTTGAAGTATCTGTCCACCGGCTTTCTTGCTGCGCTCGTTCTCCTGCCCGTGGGCGCAAGAGCGCAGGACAACAAGACCGTGCCGGCAAGCCACACGGAAATGCAGCTCTCCTTCGCGCCGCTGGTGAAGCGCACCGCAGGTGCTGTGGTGAATGTCTATGCCGAGCGCGTCGTGCAGCGGCGTGTTTCCCCTTTTGCCGGTGATCCCTTCTTCGAGCAGTTTTTCGGCCAGCAAATGCCGAACCGTACGGAAAAGCAGTCATCGCTCGGTTCGGGCGTGATCGTAACGGCGGGCGGCCTCGTGGTGACGAACAATCACGTCATCGACGGCGCTGATGACATCAAGGTGGCGCTGGCGGATGGTCGCGAGTTTTCCTCCAAGGTGCTGATGAAGGACGATCGGGTTGATCTCGCCGTGTTGCAGATTGACGCCAAGGAGCAATTCCCCGTGCTGTCGCTCGGCGATTCCGACAAGATCGAGGTTGGTGATCTGGTGCTCGCCATCGGCAACCCCTTCGGGGTCGGCCAGACGGTGACGAGCGGCATCGTCTCCGGTCTAGCGCGCAACCAGGTGACGCAGGGTGATTTCGGCTTCTTCATCCAGACCGACGCCTCCATCAACCCCGGCAATTCCGGCGGTGCGCTGATGAACATGGCGGGCGAGCTGGTCGGCATCAATACCGCGATCTTTTCCAAGGGCGGCGGGTCGAACGGCATCGGTTTTGCCATTCCCGCCAATCTGGTTCGGGTTTTCGTAGCGGCCGCGGAGCGCGGCGACGCTAACTTCCAGAGGCCCTATATCGGTGCAACGTTCGATCCGGTGACGTCAGATGTCGCGGAAGCGCTCGGCTTGCATCGCGCGCGCGGCGCGCTCGTCGTCGGCGTCACCAAGGGTGGTCCGGCGGAGAAGGCTGGTATCGAGCCCGGACAGGTGGTGACTGCGGTCAATGGCCTGGAAGTGGAGCATCCCGATGCGCTGGGTTATCGCCTGACGACGGCCGGCATCGGCAAATCGGCCGAATTGACGGTGGTGGAAAAGGGCAAAGAAAAGAAGCTGACCATCGCTCTCAATACGGCACCCGAAACCGCGCCGCGTGACGAGCGGCTGCTCGAAGGCCGCAATCCCTTCGCAGGTGCTACCGTCGCCAACCTCTCGCCGAAGCTTGCGGATGAATTGCGCATGCCTTCGCAGGTGACGGGCGTCGTCATCACCGATGTGAAGCGTGGCTCACCGGCCTATCGCGTCGGTTTCCAGCCGAAGGATGTCATCCTGTCGCTGAATGGTGCGGATATCGGCTCCACCGCTGCGGTTGAAAAGGCGCTGGACGACAATCCCGGCTTCTGGCGGGTGGAAATCCTGCGCGACGGGCAGCGTATCCGGCAGTTCCTGCGATGAGCGACGATCTCTTTGCCCCGCAAGTGCCTGTGGAGGTCGCCAACCGGCGGCCTCTGGCCGATCGTCTGCGTCCGAAAACGCTGTCGGAGGTGAGTGGGCAGCCACATCTGACGGGTGAAGAGGGCGTTCTGCGCCGCATGATCGACAGCGGCTCACTGGGATCGATGATCTTCTGGGGGCCGCCCGGTACGGGCAAGACCACGGTTGCCCGCCTGCTGTCCGGCGAGGCGGGGCTGGCCTTCGAGCAGATATCGGCGATCTTTTCCGGTGTGGCCGATCTAAAGAAGGTGTTCGAGGCAGCGCGCACGCGCCGGATGAATGGCCGGCAGACGCTGCTTTTTGTCGACGAAATCCATCGTTTCAACCGCGCCCAGCAGGATAGTTTCCTGCCGGTCATGGAAGACGGCACCATCATTCTCGTGGGTGCCACCACCGAAAACCCGTCCTTCGAGCTAAACGCCGCTCTTTTGTCGCGCGCGCGTGTCCTTACATTCGGTTCGCACGACGAGGATAGCCTGAGCGAACTTCTGAAGCGCGCCGAAGAGGCCGAGGGTAAACCACTGCCGCTGACGGAAGAGGCGCGGGCAAGCCTCCTCCGCATGGCCGATGGCGATGGCCGCGCCGTGCTGACGCTTGCCGAAGAGGTCTGGCGGGCGGCGCGCAAGGATGAGACCTTCGATACCGAAGGGCTGACCCGCATCGTGCAGCGCCGCGCCCCGGTTTACGACAAGAGCCAGGACGGCCACTACAATCTCATTTCCGCGCTGCATAAATCCGTGCGCGGTTCCGACCCGGATGCGGCACTTTATTATCTCGCCCGCATGTTCGATGCCGGTGAAGACCCGCTTTATCTCGGGCGGCGGCTGGTGCGCATGGCGGTGGAGGATATCGGCCTTGCCGATCCGCAGGCGTTGGCGGTCTGTAATGCCGCCAAGGATGCCTATGATTATCTAGGCTCGCCGGAAGGGGAACTCGCACTGGCGCAGGCTTGCGTTTATCTCGCCACCGCGCCGAAATCCAACGCCGTTTATACCGCCTTCAAGGCGGCGATGCGGGCGGCCAAGGAGAACGGCTCGCTGGTGCCGCCGAAACATATTCTCAACGCACCGACCAAGCTCATGAAGGGCGAGGGTTATGGGGATGGTTACCGTTATGACCATGACGAACCCGACGCCTTTTCCGGGCAGGATTATTTCCCGGAGAAAATGGGACGTACGACCTTTTACGATCCGCCGGACAGGGGTTTCGAGCGGGAAATACGCAAACGTCTCGACTGGTGGGCGAAGCTGCGCCGCGAGCGCGGGTCGCGCTAGTCTCTATGCGGCCGGGGGTACATGCTTCGGTGATCTTGAGAAAAAGAATCAAGCCTCTGGCAAAGTGAATCGCGAAATCGCGGCAACACACTGTTTTTAAAAGAAATCAGGATGCCTTGCGAGTGAGTGTTGCCTGCGGCTGCGCCGGTAGCATCTTGACCGAGGATTCTGCCAGGCCGCTATGACCCTCTGCATCGATGATCAGGTGCCAGTGCATGGTTTCCGGAACGGCGATGCGGATCGGTGATTTTTTGGCGACGCCGCCGAGGTATTTGAAGTCGAGCAATTCAGTGAAACGCTGGAAATTTGCACCCGTCATCAGCCGGACATTGTTGACGGACGACAACGATATTTCAAGCGTGGTGCCAGCCCGCAATTCCTTCAGGTCATAATGCGTATAGCGGAAATTCGGCCGGGCCATCGCGCGCCTCCCTGTAGAGTCATTTCGGACAGGAAGGATAGGGGCGGCACGGTTAACGCTGTCTTTAAATGACGGTGGAGGGTCTGAAATTTCACGCCTGATGTCGTAATTCGGAACGGTGGAACGATGTTTTCATCGAGCCATGGAATAAGACCATCGTATAATATTCGTATTTAATAATAATAAATTTCTTGCCTTTAACATCGGCTGGTCGAAGTGCATTCGGCGATGTTGGGGGGAACATGAAAAACGTAACAATCTCTATGCGCCTTTATGCGCTCGTCGCATTGTTTCTGGCAATACTGGCCGCGGCTCTCACATTCAGCTTGTTTGAAAGTTATCGTGAGATGGAGCGCGAGCGCAAAGCCGGGCTGGCAGCGATGAACGAGACGGCCGTCGCCATTATCAAGCAATATTACCAGCTGGAGCAGGGCGGAAGCCTGACGCGGGAGGCGGCGCAGCAGCAGGCGAAAACAACGATCGCGGCGATGCGTTATGGCAACGGCAGCGGTTATTTCTGGATTAATGACATGCATCCCACCATGGTGATGCACCCGATCAAGCCTGAAATGAATGGCACGGACCTCACCGCTAACAAGGATCCGAACGGCAAGGCGCTGTTCGTGGAATTCGTGAATACGGTGAAGGCGGGCGGTCAGGGTTTTGTCGATTATTACTGGCCGAAGCCCGGTGCACCGGATCCGGTCGAGAAATTTTCCCACGTCGCTGGCTTCGCCCCCTGGGGCTGGATTGTCGGCACCGGCGTTTATGTCGATGACCTCGAGGCTGTATTCTGGCGTGACGCGTATTTTAACGGCGGCCTTTGTGTCGTGGTGGGCCTTCTGGTCGTTGGCGTCGCCGCCTTCGTGGTGCGCAGCGTGACGCGGCCGATCGATCTTATCCGCCAGAGCATGAAGCGGATCGCCGACGGTGACGGCGCGGCCGAAATCCAGTTTGCCGACCGCGGCGATGAAATCGGTGCGATTGCCAAAACACTTCTGGTATTGCGTGACAGCGTCAATGAACGCAGCGCGCTGCAGGCCCGCGAGGCCGATCAGCAGCGGGCGCTGGAGGAGGCGCGACACGGCAACGAGATGGTTCTGCGTTCCGCATCCGAGCGCCAGGCCCATGCCATGGAGCGGCTTGGCCATGCGCTCGAGGCGCTGGCCAATGGCGATCTGACGGTCGAGCTTGCCGATATAGGCTCGGACTATGAAAAACTGCGTGTGGATTTCAATCGTGCCGTCGGCGCGCTGCATGGCGCGATCGAGGCGATTGCGAGAACCGGCCAAGTCGTCAATGACAGCGCCTCCGACATCAGCGGCGCGACCGGCAATCTTTCCCGCCGCACCGAACAGCAGGCGGCGGCGCTGGAAGAGACGGCGGCCGCTCTCGATGAGATCACCGCGACGGTACGCACCGCCTCCGAGCGTGCCAATGAAGCCCGGCAGATGGTGCAGGACACAAAAACCAGTGCCGGCCGTTCGGGTGAGATCGTCCGCAATGCCGTCGATGCCATGGGACGTATCGAGGATTCGTCGAAACGTATCGGTCAGATCATCTCGGTCATCGACGAAATCGCTTTCCAGACCAACCTGCTGGCGCTGAATGCCGGTGTCGAGGCGGCGCGTGCCGGCGAGGCGGGGCGCGGTTTTGCGGTGGTGGCGCAGGAGGTGCGTGAACTG
Organism: Agrobacterium fabrum str. C58; assembly: GCF_000092025.1. Lineage (NCBI taxonomy): Bacteria > Pseudomonadati > Pseudomonadota > Alphaproteobacteria > Hyphomicrobiales > Rhizobiaceae > Agrobacterium > Agrobacterium fabrum. The sequence goes on along the minus strand of NC_003062.2, from coordinate 1,888,680 downwards.
GCGCAACGCTCTGCCAATGCCGCCAAGGAGATCAAGACCCTTATCAACCGCTCGGCCGAGGAAGTGGGCGGTGGCGTCGCGCTGGTGCGTTCCACCGGCGATGCGCTGGACGAGATCGTGGCGCTGGTCAACCGCGTCGATGGCCATGTCAATTCCATCGCCACGGCGGCGCGGGAACAGGCGACCGGCCTGCAGGAGATCAACACCTCCGTCAACCACATGGATCAGATGACCCAGCAGAATGCCGCCATGGTGGAAGAAACGACGGCGGCGAGCCAGACGCTCGCCGAAGAAAGCCAGCAGCTGCGGGCGCTGCTTTCACGCTTCGAACTGGGGCAGGGCGCAGGACGCGCGGTTTCGCGGGCGGCTTGATTTGATCCGTTTTTCAATAAGTGGAGGGCGTGGCTTTGGTTGCGCCCTTTGCGTGTTGACGGACCTTCACCCACACTCGACGTCATCCTCGGGCTGGTCCCGAGGCTCCAACCATGCCTCGTAAAATCAATCGGTTGCAGATGCTCGGGACAGGCCCGAGCATGACGGCGGGGAGGTCTTCAAACTTTCTCCTCTCCACGGATGCGGCTGGGCCGGGCTTTTGCATCAGATGGACCGCAAAACTTGCCATTCGTTATTTCCCGCAACCAATAAGGTTTCATTTACCTCATTTCTTTAAAATTTGTCCTGTATTGCCGCGATTGCGGCCGCTGAAGGTACAGGTTCTCGTATGGCGTATGTTTCCCTTCCGCGTCGTCTTGTGACGTTGCTGATGATTTCCACGGTCATGGTGTCATGTTCGGCGGAAGGCCTCGTGCCTCCGGCCGAGGTGGACGGCACCACGCGCGTCAGTGCCATTCGCTCGTCGCGGCAGCAGGGCTACAGCGCTCCATCAGGCGCGGTCAATCAGGTCGAACGGGCCGGGCAGGGCGCCGATTATCCCTCCACCATGTCGCAGCCGATGCCGGAACCTTACGCCTCGCAGGATCCGCTGCTGCAATCGCCGCAGGCCGGGCAGGGGTATTCCACGCTCGATTCTCAGCATCAGGCGCGCATGGCGGCCAGCGGTCATACCAATATGCCGGCGCAACCCATGCAAAGCCAGACAATGCAGAGCCAGACCATGCAAGCCCAGACCATGCAAGCCCAGACCATGCCCGGGCAGCAGTTGGCCAGCAACCAGAACGCCGAAGGCGAGGGCGGCGTGAACATGGATTCCATGCTGGGCGTGGAGCCGGTTCGTGGACTTGCCGAAGAACAGGATGCGGATATTGCCGAAGGCGCTTCGGCACAGCCTGTGGTCGATGGCATCGGCACCGATAATCCAGTTGCCGTCTCTCCTCCTCGCCGGCAACAGGGCGCCAGTCAATCGCGGCTGATACCGCCGCCGCCAGTTGGCTCCTCTTCCCGCCGCCAGCCGGTGGAGGAAGTCGCAATGCTCATGCCAAACGATCCGATGGCGGGTGGCCCGATGCAGAGCAACCGGTCGATGCCGCCAGGCGTCATGCCATCATCCGAAGTTGCCTGCCGCAGCGAATTGCGCCGCCTCGGCGTCGCCTTCCGCGACGTCGCACGTATTGCCGATGGCCCGACCTGCGGCATCGATTATCCGATTGAACTCAGCGGTCTTGCCAGCGGCGTTGCCATTCGTCCGGCGGTGAAGCTCAATTGCCAGGTCACGCTTGCCTTCGCCAAATGGGTGAAGTTCGAACTCGTGCCGTCCTCGCGCTTCCGTTATCTCTCCGGCGTTGGCCGTATCACGCCGATGGGCGGTTATTCCTGTCGCAAGATGAATTCGCGTTCCAGCAATCCGTGGTCCGAACATGCGCGCGGCAATGCCATCGATATCGGCACGATCACGCTGAAGAACGGCAAGGAGATCGACGTCCGCAGCAAGAGCTTCTTCGCCTTCCGCGAAAAGGCACTGCTGAAGGCGGTGAGGTCCGACAGCTGCAAATATTTCTCCACCGTTCTCGGGCCGGGCAGCGATCCCAATCACTGGAACCATTTCCACTTCGACCTGCGCACCCGCAAGTCCGGTTACAGGCATTGTGACTAAGTCGCGTCGGTCTCGGCACAAGGCCGAGGAAGACGTCGAGCACGGAGAGCGGCTTGTTATCAACTTGCTGCCGATGGCTGTGGATCCCGGGATAAGGCAGGAATGACGAAAGTTGGGGATGTTTCTCTATCTGCGCGCCAGCGATAGCCGCTCGTACCACGCCCACAAAAAAAGACCGGCCCGAAGGCCGGTGAAGAAGACGGCCTTATCGGGGGGATATCGGCGTCTTTGCAAGGGCATGCAATGGGAAAACGATCCCACGGAGTGGTCCATCCGGCGCGGATATGCGGCAAAAGACATCGCGCCGTACTGACCTGCGGCCAACATGGCTTGCCGCGCTTTTCTGATACGCTATGAGCGTCACATGTTTGTGACAACGGCCCCCGGAGACCGCTCTCATGCCCCCTGTTTCAGAGATATTGGTCTTTGCCGCCGCACTTGCGGCCGCGGGTGTCGTGGCCGGACTTCTGGCAGGGCTGTTCGGCATTGGCGGCGGCGCGGTGCTGGTGCCGGTCTTCTATCATGTCTTCGGGCTTCTGGACGTGCCGGAGGCGGTGCGCATGCATCTTTCGCTTGGCACTTCGCTTGCCATCATCGTGCCGACCTCCGTCCGTTCGTTCCTGACGCATCGCCAGAAGGGCGCGGTCGATATCGATCTGCTGAAGGGATGGATTGTCGCCGTGCCGCTCGGCACCATCCTCGCATCCGTTGTGGCGGCATATGCTTCCAGCGTGGCGTTACGGCTGATCTTCGCCTTCATCGCACTCGCGCTCGCCTTCCGGATGATCGTCAACCGGGCGAGCTGGCAACTCGGCTCCGACCTGCCGAAAAACCCGGCCCGGTTTCTGGTCGGCACGGGCATCGGCCTTCTGTCCGGCCTGATGGGCGTGGGTGGCGGGGTGATGAACAATACCTTCATGACGCTTTACGGCCGAACGATCCATCAGGCCGTCGCCACCTCCTCCGGCGTCGGGGTGCTGATCTCGCTGCCGGGCCTTCTCGGTTACATCTGGGCCGGCTGGGGCAATGCAGGCCTGCCGCCGTTTTCGACCGGTTTCATCAACTGGATCGCCGTGGTGCTGCTCATCCCCATCACGCTTCTCGTCGCTCCCTATGGCGTGCGGCTTGCCCATGCGCTCAGCAAAAAGCAGCTGGAACGGGCCTTCGGCGTGTTCCTGGTCTTCGTCGCCGCGCAGTTTTTCTATAGCGTTTACGGCTGATTTTCCGTCTGTGCCGAACGCAGTGTTCAGTTCACCGGGCTGGCTTTTGCAACCTCTGCGGCCTATATGGCGTTCATCTCACTCGATTTCCAAAAGAGTTCGTCATGAATGCCATTGTTTCCATACGGAATCTGACAAAATCCTACGCAAATGGCTTTCAGGCGCTCAAAGGCGTCAGCCTCGATATTAAAGAGGGGGAAATCCTTGCCCTTCTCGGCCCGAACGGTGCCGGCAAGACGACGCTGATTTCCATCGTCTGCGGCCTCGTCAATCCGGGGGAAGGTTCGGTGCTTGTCGGCGGCCACAATGTGGTGAAGGATTTTCGGCAGACCCGCGCGCTTATCGGCCTCGTGCCCCAGGAACTGACGACGGACATGTTCGAGACTGTGTGGAACACGGTCAGCTTCTCGCGCGGCCTGCACGGGCAGAAGAAGAACCCGGCGCTGATCGAAAGCATTCTGAAGTCCCTGTCGTTGTGGGACAAGAAAGACAACATGCTGCGGGAACTTTCCGGCGGCATGAAGCGTCGTGTGTTGATCGCCAAGGCGCTTGCGCACGAGCCTAAGGTGCTTTTCCTGGATGAGCCGACCGCCGGCGTGGATGTGACCTTGCGCCGCGACATGTGGAATGTCGTTTCCGAGCTGCGCGCCAAGGGCGTCACCATCATTCTGACGACGCATTACATTGAGGAGGCGGAAGAAATCGCCGACCGGGTGGGTGTCATCAACGGCGGCGAATTGCTCCTCGTGGAAGAAAAGACCGCGCTGATGAAGAAGCTCGGCCGCAAACAGCTCTTTCTTGAACTGACGCAACCGGTGGAACGGTTGCCTGACAGTCTCGCCCCCTTTGCCCTGACGCTTTCGGACGACCGCAGCACGATCACCTACGAAATCGAGGGAAATGGCGAGCAGGGACGCATCGCCGATCTCCTGGGCGCTCTTTCTGCCGCCAACATCCATTTCAAGGATATTTCGACGCGGCAAAGCTCGCTCGAGGATATCTTCGTTTCGCTGGTCGGAGGCCAGAAATGAATTTCGAAGCCATCAAGTCCATCTACCTGTTCGAAATGGCACGCACCCGCCGCACCCTGCTGCAGAGCGTGGTGTCGCCCGTCATTTCCACGTCGCTTTATTTCATCGTGTTCGGAACGGCGATCGGTTCGCGGATTCAGGAAGTTGGCGGCGTTTCCTACGGTGCGTTCATAACGCCCGGCCTCATCATGCTGACGCTTCTGACGCAATGTATCAGCAACGGCTCCTTCGGCATTTATTTCCCGAAGTTCACCGGCACGGTCTACGAGATATTGTCGGCGCCGGTGTCGATGACGGAAATCGTCGCGGGTTATGTCGGCGCTGCGGCGACCAAGGGGCTGATGATCGGCACGATCATCCTGATAACCGCGTCATTCTTCGTGGATATCACCATTGCCCATCCGTTCATGATGGTGCTGTTCTTCGTGCTGACGGCTGTCAGTTTCAGCCTGTTCGGCTTCATCATAGGCATCTGGGCGACGAATTTCGAGCAGCTGAACCTCATTCCCATGCTGGTGGTACCGCCGCTGACCTTCCTTGGCGGCAGCTTCTATTCCATCGACATGCTGCCGCCCTTCTGGCAGACGGTCAGCCATTTCAATCCGGTGCTTTATCTCATCAGTGGTTTCCGCTGGAGTTTTTATGAGATCGCCGACGTCAATCCGGTGATCAGCCTTGCGATGATCACGCTGTTTCTGGCGGTTTGCCTCGGTGTTGTCGCCTGGATGTTTAAGACGGGTTATCGGCTTCGCAACTGACAGTACGGCCTACCTCCCTCATTCCTGTGCTCGTCACAGGAATCCAGCCGACGCGCGTCTGCGCGACGGGAAGACTCCTTTCAGCCCAAGGACTTGGGCTGGCTGGATCCCTGTGACAGGCATAGGGATGAGGGAGATTGGGGCGTGCTGCTCAGTTCCCAAACAGGCCTCAAGACATGATCAACCCGCCATCGACGTTGATCGTCTGGGCCGTGATATAGGCCGCATCCTCTGATGCCAGAAATGCCACCAGCGCCGCCACTTCGGCGGGCGTTCCGGCGCGACGCATGGGGATGTTGCGCACCCATTCGGCCATCAACTCGCCGGGCTTGTATTCGCCCAGCATCTGGCCCCAGACGCGGTCGTTGTAATCCCACATTTCGGTGTGGATGATGCCGGGGCAGATGGCGTTGACGGTGATGCCCTCAGGTGCAAGTTCCTTGGCGAGGCTTTGCGTCAGGCCGATAACGCCGAATTTGGACGCAGCATAATGCGGCGTGTAGATGAAGCCCTGACGCGCTTGGCCGGAGGCGGTGTTGACGAGGCGGCCCTTGGTGCCGCTTGCGCGGAAGCGACGGATTGCCTCCTGGCAGCAGAGGAACGCGCCCTTGGTGTTGACGTCGAGGTTCAAATCCCACTGTTCTTGCGTCAGATCCTCGATCTTTGAGATAGTGATGACGCCGGCGTTCTGGACGGAGATGGAAAGCGCGCCGATCGCGTCTTCCGCAGCGCCATAGGCGTCACGCACCGCCGCCGCATCCCTAACGTCGAGGATGACGCCATGGGTGACGGTGCCGGTTTCGTCCGCCAGTTTTTTAGCGGCGTCATGTGTGTCTTTGTCGACAGAGGCGATGGCGACTTTCGCGCCTTCTTCGGCAAAACGGCGGGCGATGCCGTAACCGATGCCCTTGTTGCCCCCGGTCACGAATACGGATTGACCTTCAAAGCGCCTCATGTCTCCTCCTTTATGGGATTTTGGCTATGTTTCCTGGCCGACCAGTCGTTCGGCGGTGAATTTATCGGTGACGAGCACGTCGATGACGCCGGTGCGGAGCGCGCCGGCAATCGCCTCGGTCTTCTTCAAGCCGCCGGCGAGCGCAATGACGCGATCGACATTCGAAAGGTTTTCCAGCGGCAGGCCGATGACCCGATCATCGAGCGGCGTCTTGACCGGCTTGCCATCCTTGTCGAAGAACCGCAGCGATATGTCGCCCACCGCACCCGCCTGTGCGAGATCGGCAAGCTCCTTGGTAGAGAAGATGTTGCCGGACCGGGCGAGAAGCTCCGACGGTTCGACTGCGCCGACGCCGACGATGGCGAGCGTGATGGAGCCGAAGAGATCGATGGTTTCGCGCACGAAGGGATCGGCCAGCATCAGAAGCTTGGCTTCCCGCGATGTGGCGACGCCCGGCACCGGCAGCAGCTTCGGTTCGGCCTCGGTGAGCCGCGCCAGCCGGGTGGTGATCTGGGTCGCATGCGTCTGCACGGAAGGATCGCCCATGCCGCCCAGTGTCTGGACGATATAGCGCGCCTTGGCTCCCTTCAGCGGATGGATGTTTTCCACCATCTTGAAGATCGTCTGGCTCCAGCTGGATACGCCGATAATCTCGTTCTGCGACAGGGTCACCTCGAGAAAATGTGCGGCAGCCTCACCGATGCGGGCCATGATCGCGCCGTCGCGATCCTCGCTGCAATCAACGACGATGGCTTCCGGCAGGTCGAAACGCTCGCGCAGCTGCGCTTCCAGATCGCTATAGGTGCCGGGTGGGGGGATGATGCTGGTGCGGACGATGCCTTCCGCCTCCGCACGTTTCAGCATGCGCGAGACGGTGGCCTGCGACAGGTTGAGATGCTGCGCAATTTCCGCCTGCCGTTTGTGCTCGCTGAAATACATCTGCGCCACGCGGGATATCATCCGAAGTTCGTTGATCCTGCCCATAAGCCCTCCATGGTGAATTTTTATTCACCATTACCCGAGGTTACGGGCAAGGTCGAGCGAGCAATCGCATCGCGCCAGATGCCGAGCCGCTGACGGCTTTCACCGGTTGAAGTCGCGATGGTGTTCCCGTTGCTATTCAACGCTGCGATGGCATTAAGATCACTCCAGACACCGAGGGCCAGGCCGGCGAGATAGGCAGCGCCGAGGGCGGAGGCTTCCGGCGCATCGCGCTGAATGACGGGGTGTTCCAGCATATCGGCGACGCATTGCATCAGGAAACGGTTCTGGCTCGGCCCGCCATCCACGAAGAGGCGCCCGAAACCGGAAGGCGACTGCGCGCGCATGGCGGCGAAGACGTCGTGGACCTGAAAGGCGATGGAATCGGTGACCGCCCGGGCCATCTGGGCGCGGGTGGTGCTGAAATTGATTTGCGAAAACAGCGCGCGCGCGTTGGTATCCCAATAGGGCGCGCCAAGGCCGACAAAGGCCGGCACAAACCCCGGCCCCTCCGGTTCGGCCGTGGCGGCGAGTTCCACCAGCGCGGCGACATCCGGCAGGCCGAGAATGTCCGTCATCCATGGCAGGGAGGCTGCCGAAACGAGAATATTGCCTTCAAAGGCGAAGGTCGGTTTGCCGCCGAGCCGCCATGCAACCGTTGTGGTGATGCCGCGCTCAGGCGCGATGAAATGCGGCAGCGTCGTCATGACCGACGAGCCGGTGCCGAAGGTCACTTTACCGTCTCCGGGGTTGAAAGCGCCATGGCCGAAGAGGGCGGCGTGGCTGTCGCCGATGGCCGCGAGGATCGGCGTGCCATCCTTGATGCCGGGAACGCCTGATGTCACGCCGAAGTCGCCGCTGCTGTCGCGCAGGTCCGGCAGGGCATTGATATCGATGCCGAAGAGGTCACAGAGCTCGTCGCTCCAGACCTGCCGGTTGAGATCGAGCACCTGGCTGCGGGCTGCGTTTGAGGCGTCGCAGGCATGAACCTTGCCGCCGGTGAAGCAATGGATGAGCCAGCTATCTATGGTGCCGAGGCGAAGCTTGCGGCCTTTCGGCGCCCGTTCCAGCAGCCAGCGCATCTTAGCGCCGGGAAACATCGGGTCGATCGGCAGGCCGGTCAGGGCCATGACGCGTTCTGATTGTCCCTTTGCGATCAGGTCTGCGCAGTCCTGTGCGGTGCGGCGGCATTGCCAGCTTAGCACCGGGCCAAGCGGCTCGCCGGTTTCACCGTCCCAGATTGTGACCGATTCGCGCTGGTTTGAGATGGCGATGGCTTCGACGCTGACGTCGGAGGGTGCGGCTGCGAGGCAGGCGGAGATCGCTTCACGGACCGAGGCCCAGATACGGTTCGGGTCCTGTTCCACCCAGCCGGGCTGCGGATAGGTAATGCCGACCGGCGATGAGCCGCGCGCGAGCAACTCTCCGCTTTCCGAGACGAGTATGGCCTTGGAATTGGTGGTGCCCTGATCGATGGACAGAATAGCGCGCATCTCTGTGTTCTCTCATCTGCGGCGGTCATTTTCACACGGTGTTCTTTGTTTAAGAAGCTGCGTGCGTACTAAAAGAAATCGCCGCGCATCCGAAGACGCGCGACGACCCTGGGAGGAGACCTTATTTTCTCTTGATCAGCGCCTGCGCTGCGTCGGCAATGGCTGTGGGTGCCATGCCGAACTCATCGAGCAGCCATTCGGCGGAGCCGGTATGGGCGAAGACACCGGGAACGCCGAGGCGTTTCATTGGCACGGGCGAATGGTCGACCACGACTTCCGCGATGGCCGAACCCAGGCCGCCGAAGATCGAATGTTCTTCGGCCGTCAGGATTGCGCCGGTTTCCTTCGCCGCAGCGATAATGGCCGCTTCATCGATGGGGCGAACGGTCGCCATGTTCAGAACGCGCGCCTTGATGCCGCGGCTCAACAGAATATCGGCGGCCTTGACGATGCGGTGGGTCAGCGTGCCGTTGGCGATCAGCGTCAGGTCGGAACCTTCACGCAGCAGATTGGCGCGGCCGAGTTCGAAGACGTGGCCTTCCGGCAGAAGGTCCGGCACGCCGACGCGTGACAGACGCAGGAAGCAGGGGCCGGCATAGTCCGCTGCCCATTTGACGGCAGCAGCGGTTTCGATGCGGTCGCAGGGGGCGATGACCGGCAGGTTCGGCAGGACGCGGGTCCAGGCGAAATCCTCGATGGAATGGTGCGTCGGACCGAGTTCGCCATAGGCCATGCCTGAGGATATGCCGATCAGCTTCACATTGGCGTTGGAATAGGCAAGGTCAGCCTTGATCTGCTCCAGCGCGCGGCCGGTGAGGAAGCAGGACGCGCCGCAGACGAAGGGCAATTGCCCGCCATTGGCGAGACCGGCGCCGACGCCGACCATGTTCTGTTCGGCGATACCGACATTGACGAGGCGCTCGGGGAATTTCGATTTGAAGCCGCCGAGCTTCGAGGAGCCGACCGAATCGTTGCAGACGGCGACGACCTTGTCATTGGCGGCGGCCAGCGCTTCCAGCGTTTCGGCGAAGGCGTCGCGGCAATCATACAGTTTGGCGGCGGTTACGGGCGCGTTCATTACAATGCCTCCGAAAGTTCTTTGACGGCAATCTCGTATTGTTCCTTGCTCGGAACCTTGTGATGCCAGTCGACGCGGTCCTGCATGAAGGAAATGCCGTGACCCTTGTTGGTGTGGGCGACGATGCAATGCGGGCGGTTGCCGCGATGCTCCAGCGCCGGAACGACTTCCGCCATGGCGTTGCCGTTGATTTCAGTCACTTCCCAGCCGAAAGCCTCAAGCTTGGGGCGAAGCGGCGCGACATCGTTGGTGTCGGCAATGGCGGCGCCCTGCTGGAAACGGTTATGGTCGATGACCAGCGTCAGATTGTTCAGCTTGAATTGCGCCGCCGACATGATGGCTTCCCAGTTGGAGCCTTCCTGCATCTCGCCGTCGCCGGTCATCACGTAGGTGTGGTAATCCTCGCCGGACAGCTTGGCCGCCGTGGCCATGCCGACGGCGACGGGAAGCCCGTGGCCGAGCGGGCCGGTATTGGTTTCGACGCCCGGCACCTTGTTGCAGTTGGGATGGCCGTTGAGGCGCGAATTCGGCTGCAGGAAGGTCGAGATTTCCTCTTCCGGAATGAAACCGCGCTTGGCCAGCGTCACGTAAAGCGCGCAGGCTGTGTGGCCCTTGGAAAGTACGAAACGGTCGCGGGCAGGGTTCTTCGGATCATTCGGCCAGATGCGCAGGACGCGGAAATAAAGGGCCGTCATGATGTCGATGGCCGACATTTCGCCGCCGACATGGCCCGCACCCGCTTCAAAAACAGCCTGTACGTCGCGAAGGCGAATCTGGCGCGCAATGCGCTCTAGCTCCTGGGACTGCATGGAATCCTCTTCAAAACATGCGTGTGAATATTTATACAGCTATTTATATAATTGCAGAGATGGCGTTTCTGTCAAGCCGGAATCGTGAATTGTTCTGTCTGGGGCCGCACGAGTGCGCATAGAGATGGTGTAAGATCTCAAGCGGTAATTGCCCGCGCAGCCCTCATTCCTTTGCTTGTCAAAAGATTCCAGTCAGCCCAGGTCCTTGGGCTGGAAGAGCTTTTTTTACCGCTCAGACGCGCGTTGACTGGATTCCTGTGCCGAACACAGGAATGAGGGAGAGGCAAATATCAAGAGCCTCCAGTCTTCGTTCCCTCACGGCCTTGCGGTTAACGCCCTATTGACAAGCTTCTCAAAACTGGCTTATGCATGTTTCACCGATGATGAATAATTATTCTAATCGGTTTAAAAAATGCAAGACAGTCATCGGGAGGAGCCATGTCCGCGCTTGAACGCAATGAGGGGGTCACGCACACCAGGAGCCCGCTTGCCTGGCTGAGCGGTGCCACCGGACCACTTTTGGGCCTGCTGATGCTCTGTGTGTTCCTGACTTTCGCCAGCGAGAATTTCCTGTCGCTGCGAAACGGCCTGAACATCCTCGACCAGATCACCGTTCTCGGCATCATGGCCGTTGGCATGACCTTCGTCATCCTGCTTGGCGGCATCGATCTGTCTGTCGGCTCGGTGTTGGCACTGTCGATGATGATCATGGGCTGGACAGCCAATGTCGCGGGCATGCCGATGGGCATGGCGATCGTGCTCGCGCTTGTCGCGTCCGCAGCCTGCGGCCTTGTGGTCGGTATTCTGGTAACGGCCTTCCGTGTGCCCGCCTTCATTGCCACACTTGCAATGATGTCGGTTGCGCGCGGCCTTGCAAACATGATCACCGATGGCCAGCAGATCGTCGGCTTTCCTGACTGGTTCATGATGCTGGCGATTGAGCGCCATTTCGGCGTGCTGACCGCGACCGTGCTGCTAATGCTGGTCGTGGTGCTGGTGTCCTGGGCTTTCCTGCGCTTCCGCTCGGAAGGCCGCACCGTCTATGCGGTGGGCGGCAATCCTGAGGTGGCGCGTCTTGCCGGCATCAACGTGCCGCTGGTGACGATCTGCGTTTATGTCGTCTGCGCGGTTCTGGCCGGTCTGGCGGGCATCGTTCTTGCCGCACGTCTCGACTCAGTACAGCCCTCCAGCGGTTTCGGCTACGAGCTGGATACGATTGCGGCCGTTGTGATCGGCGGAACCTCGCTTTCGGGCGGTGCTGGCGGCATCGGCGGAACGCTGATCGGCGTGCTGATCATCGGCGTGCTGCGCAACGGCCTCAACCTGCTCAACGTCTCTCCCTTTCTTCAGCAGGTCATCATCGGTGTCGTCATCGTGCTGGCTGTGGGTGCTGAAACGCTGCGCCGTCGCAGAAGCTGAATTTGCCTGCGGACGGGGATGAGCCGTCCGCGCAATAAACGACCCTCCCGATACGGGAGGCGTGAAAAACGACCGGAGGGGAGGAGGTTCGATCTGCCCGAAGGTCAAAAATCAACAAATGGAGGAATAATCATGAAATTTTCACGCATTCTGCTGACGTCCGCTGCCCTTCTTGCCCTGTCGCTCGGTTCGGCCAACGCCGCCGAAGTCAAGAAGATCGGCCTTGCCGTCGCCAATCTGCAGGCGAACTTCTTCAACCAGATCAAGCAGGCCGTCGAAGCCGAAGCCAAGACGCGCGGCATTGCCGTCGTTACCGTCGATGCCAAGGGCGATGGCCCGACGCAGGTCAACCAGATCCAGGATCTGCTGACCCAGAATATCGACGCGCTGATCTATATCCCAGCCGGTGCCGCTGCCGCCACCGTTCCGGTGAAGCTTGCGAAAGCTGCCGGCGTTCCGGTCATCAACATCGACCGCAATGCCGATGGCGCGCCGGGTGATACCTTCCTTGCCACCGATTCCGTCGCTTCCGCCAAGTCGGTTTGCGATTACATCATCAAACAGGCCGGTGGTGCCGGCAAGATGGTCATCATCCACGGCCAGAAGGGCACTACACCTGAAGTCGACCGCACGAAGGGCTGCATGGAATCGGTCAAGGCCAATTCCGGCGTGAAGATCGTTGCCGAGCAATGGTCCAACATGTGGAGCCAGGATGAAGGCTTCCAGATCATGCAGAACATGCTGCAGGCCAATCCCGACGTCTCCATCGTCTTTGCACAGGCAGACGGTCTGGCGCTCGGCGCGGCGCAGGCAATCAAGGTTGCCAATCCGTCGCAGAAGATCGTCGTTGGCGGCTTCGATGGCGATACGGCAGCGCTTGAGGCACTGAAGAATGGCGTCTTCGACGTGACCGCGACGCAGCAGACCCAGAAGATGGGCCGCATGGCTGTCGAGATGGCCGTCAAGATCGTCGGCGGCGAGAAGGTTCCGGCCGTCCAGCTCTCCGACGCGACGCTGACGACCAAGGAAAATGTCGCAGGCTTCATCGCCAACCATCCCTGATCCTTCTGCCCCGCGCGTCCAACCGGATGCGCGGGGCATTCATTGGTTTGTCTTTAGGCAATTTTGGACACAAAGCCGTGGTGTATCGCCACTGCGATTACGTCCCTGGAGGTCCCGTCATGCGCGAGCCGGTTCTTTCGCTCCGTGGCATCAGCAAACGCTATGGTCCGCTCGAGGTTCTGAAGTCCGTCGATCTCGAGGTCTATCCGGGCGAAGTGGTAGCGTTGCTGGGTGAAAATGGCGCGGGCAAGTCCACGCTGTCAGGCATCATCGCCGGTTCCCGCGAACCTTCAGAGGGTAAGATGACCTGGCTTGGGCAGCCGTATCAGCCGGCATCGCCGCGCGAGGCGATCGACAAGGGCATCGTCCTCATCCATCAGGAACTGAAGCTTCTGCCGGAGCTTTCCATCGCTGAGAATGTCTTCATCGGCCGCTGGCCCATGAAAAACGGCATTGTCGACCGCGCCGAGATGGTGCGGAGAGCCCAGCAGCAACTGGCGCGCCTTAACCTGCATATTCCCGCAACGCGCAAGGTGGCAGGCCTTTCCACCGCCAACCAGCAGCTGATTGAGATCGCCAAGGCGCTCGCGCTCGACGCCAAACTCCTCATCCTCGACGAGCCGACGGCCGCACTTGGCGGCGCCGAAACGCAGGCGCTGTTCGAGCAGGTGCGCAAGCTGCGTGCCGAAGGCGTGGGCATCATCTACATCTCCCACCGCATGGAAGAGATCAGACAGATCACCGACCGTATCGTCGTGTTGCGCGACGGCGAGCGGGTGCATGAATTTGCCGACAGTGCGACGCCGGTGCGCACCATTGTCGAAAGCATGGTCGGCCGCTCGCTGGAGCGCCTGTTCCCGGCGCTGCCTGAACCGCAGGAGAAGGTGGTACTCGAGGTCAAGGGGCTGACGGGCGCGACCAATGCCTTTCGCGACATCAGCTTCGGCGTCCGCGCCGGTGAAATTCTCGGCATTGCCGGCCTGATCGGCGCGGGACGAACGGAATTGGTGCGCGCCATCTCCGGTGCCGATCCGACGAGCGCGGGTGAAGTACGACTGGATGGCGAGGTGCTTTCGCTGAAAAGCCCGGCGGATGCCATCGCCAAGGGCATCGTCATGGTGCCGGAAGACCGCAAATTGCAGGGGCTGGTGGTGGAACACGAGATCGGTGAAAACCTGATCTATGCCAATCTCGACCGCGTGGGCACGGGCTGGATCACGCCGGCTATCAAGCGCGCTTTCACCCGGGACGCCATCGCCAAATTCGGGGTGAAGGGCCGTAGCGAACAGCCGGCCTCCGATCTCTCCGGCGGCAACCAGCAGAAAGTGGTCATCGCCAAATGGCTTGCCCGCAATCCGCGTGTGGTGGTGCTGGATGAACCGACGCGCGGCATCGATGTCGGTGCGCGGGCAGGCATTTACGATATCATTGTTGGCCTGGCGAAGGACGGCGTGGCCGTCATCGTCGTCAGTTCCGATCTGGAAGAGGTGCTGGGCGTTTCGAACCGTATCCTCGTGCTCGCGCAGGGAAAACAGGCTGGCATCCTTAACCGCGACGAGGCAAACGACGTCTCGGTCATGGAACTGGCAACCATCTGAAGAAGGAAATAGCGATGTCCACCATCACCCTTAACGCCCCGAAACTGTTCGATCTTTCCGGTCAGGTGGCGCTCGTCACCGGTGCTGGATCCGGCATCGGCCAGCGGATCGCCATGGGGCTTGCCCAGTCCGGCGCCAATGTCGCGCTGCTCGACCGCCGCACCGATGACGGTCTGGCGCAGACGGCCGATTTCATCGCCAGGGCCGGCCGCAAGTCGATCCAGATCGCCGCCGACGTTACCAGCAAGCAGGCGCTGACGGATGCGGTTGCCCGCACGCAAGCCGAACTCGGCGCACTTTCGCTCGCCGTCAATGCGGCCGGCATCGCCAATGCCAATCCGGCCGAGGAGATGGAAGAAAGCCAGTTCCAGACGATGATGGACATCAACCTGAAGGGCGTGTTCCTGTCCTGCCAGGCCGAAGCCAACGCCATGCTGAAAAATGGCCGAGGTGCCATCGTCAACATCGCGTCGATGTCCGGCGTCATCGTCAATCGAGGCCTGATGCAGTGCCATTACAACGCCTCGAAGGCGGGTGTCATCCACATGTCGAAATCCATGGCGATGGAATGGGTGGGTCGCGGCATCCGCGTCAACACCATCTCGCCGGGCTACACGGCGACACCGATGAACACGCGGCCTGAAATGGTGCACCAGACCAAGCTGTTCGAAGAGCAGACGCCGATGCAGCGCATGGCAGGCGTCGATGAAATGGTGGGACCGGCGATCTTCCTGCTGTCCGACGCCGCGAGTTTTGTGACGGGTGTGGATCTCTTGGTGGATGGCGGGTTCTGCTGCTGGTAAGGCTTGGCATGGTCGCCCAGCTTCAACGACTGATGAAGTCTGAAAAGTTCACGGCCGTCATCCTCGGGCTTGTCCCGAGGATCTGCAACGTATTGATTTCATTCGACGTCATCCTCGGCACAGGGCCGAGGATGACGTCGAGGGGATGTGCGTCCTTTGCCACTTACTTCGAGGTGACAGCAAATTCCATGAAAATCCAAACGAGGCAGCGGTAGAGTCTGAGGACGATGTCGCATAAAAGTAATGTCTGCCTCCAAATTCACGCCCGGCCTACGCCGGGCGTTTTGGTATTCGCACCACAGGTTTGCGCAGCTCAAGCCACCTGCTTCTGCACCATTTCCTCCACAACCTCACCCTTGAGATAGGAAACGAGGTCCTTGATCGTCACGACGAGCAGGCCGTGGCGTTCGGCGAAGATTTCGAGCTGGGGCAGGCGGGCCATGGTGCCGTCATCGTTGGCGACTTCGCAGATGGTGCCGGACGGGAATTTCCCGGCAAGACGGCAGAGGTCTACGGCTGCTTCCGTGTGGCCGGTGCGGCCGAGAACGCCTTCCGGATTAGCGCGGAGCGGGAAGATATGGCCGGGACGGGCGAAATCTTCCGGGCGTGAGCCTTCCGACACCAGCGCACGCACCGTCTTTGCCCGGTCGGCGGCGGAGATGCCTGTCGTGGTGCCCGGAATATAGTCCACCGAGACGGTGAAGGCCGTCTTGAGGGATTCGGTGTTGCGCGACACCATCAGCGGAATGTCGAGCGCATCCAGACGCTCGCCCGGCATGGCAACGCACACCAGCCCGCGCGCATGGTTCATCATGAAAGCGATCTGCTGCGGCGTGATGCTGTCGGAGGCGGCGATGATATCGCCTTCATTTTCGCGGTCTTCGTCGTCAACCACAATCACCATTTCACCACGGGAAATGGCTTCGATGGCGTCTTCAATTTTAGCAATGGTCATTTTATTTCAAGCCTTTCAAGGGTTATGCCGGTTTGCGGCATTTTCGCGCTTCAAGAAGCGCCAAATATCCCTTGGGCGAACAATGCAATGCGAAGCCCACAGAGTGCGGGCGTCTTTATGCCTTGTCCTCTTCCATCCGGACTATACCGTCGGCTCCGGCCTCTCACCGGATCTGCTGACCTTCCGGCTTTGGAGACCGGAAGCGCTCGCGGGCTCCGGGACAAATCCCGATACCGCCGGTGGGGAATTGCACCCCGCCCTGAGAACAACCACAACATAAATTATCAAATGGGAAGGAATCAAGGGGCAATGCTCTGCGACGACCGGTCAGTGCGAAAAGAACATTCTGATTGTGCCCGAAACCGGGTATTTCCTTTCCGCGGCCGATGACGAATGCGGAGTGCCGGGACGTAGCCCCCTGATGCCTGCGTTTTATCGATCCCGCAACCGCAATTCATCCGTCTGCATCTGCAGCGAACCGAGCGTCGACAGGAAGCTCATGCCGAGCAGGCTCTGGCCCAATTGGCCATCCTGGGCGACGAGGGCGGGGATGTTGCGGCGCATGATCGGGCCGATGCCGATTTCCGACAGGGTTACGGGGGCGGCTGCCGTGCGGCCGTTTGCGGTCATGACAGGAACGGTATAGCGCAGACTGCCCGTGTCGATACCGATTTCGGCGGCATCGGCATTGGCGAGTACCACGGAGCTTGCGCCGGTATCGACGAGCATATGGATGGTCTTGCCATTGACGCCGACATTCGCCTCGAAATGGCCGCTCATCGATTTGTGCAGGACGATTTCCTGTTCGCCGCCAGCCGTCGTCACCACCACGGCGCGGCCGGGCATCAGGCCGCTCAGCAGCCGGTCGCCGAAGGATTGCAGATCGTAGCGGTAGAGATAGAGCGAGACGAGGCCGAGGATGATGACCAGCCAGACGGCGAGCTGGCGGATGACGGTGCCGAAGCCGCCACGTCTTCCGGCGAGGATGCCGACCGACAGGAGGCCGGCTATGGGTACCAGATAGAGAGCCTGTGCGAATTGATCATTATCGATGCCGAGCGTGCGGCCACCATCGTGATTGATGAGAAGCAGGCCGAGGCCCACGGCAAGGATAAGGAGCACGATGGTCAGCCTGTTCATGCGGTATGCGTCTCCTTGGCGGTCTCGCTCAAATTTGCCAGTCTCTGCGGCAGCGCCCGCATGATCCTGCGGCGCTTTTCGTCGCTATAACCTGCCCAGCCGCCGATTTCATCCAGCGTGCGTCCGCAGCCGATGCAGAGGCTATGGGTCACATCGAGGCGACAGATATGGATGCAGGGTGTTTCCATGATGATCTATATCAGGCCGTCATGCCGCAAGAGCAAGTGCGACGAGAGTAACGATCTCCGTGATCTGCTGGCAGGCGCCGATGGTATCGCCGGTGTGGCCGCCGATCTTCCTGTCGCAGAGCCGGCCGAACAGCACCGTCGCCAAAATGGCTGCCGCCATCACAAGTGCAATCGACAGGATGGGCAAAGCGTGCAGCGTGAAGAGGATGAAGACCAGTAAACCCGTCACCAGTGCGATGTTGCGGTCGCTTTCTCCGGGCTGGCCCGCGCCGGCGGCGATGCCTGATGTCTTGGCAGCGGGCAGGGCCTGCCAGTGCCACACCATCAGGGCGCGGCTCATGACAAGCGTGGCAATCAGGCAGGCGGCGGCAGTTTTTCCGGGCAGGGTCTCGATCAGCGATGCGAGCGCCGTAGCGCGCAGCGCGAAGGAAAGAACCATGGCGATGGTGCCATAGCTGCCGATGCGGCTGTCCTTCATGATCTCAAGCATGCGGGCCTTGTCCTTGCCGCTGCCGAAACCGTCGGCCATGTCGGCCAGCCCGTCCTCATGCAATGCGCCCGTGATGAGCGCCGTCAGGCCGATGGCGAGCCAGCCCGTGAGCTGCGGCGATGCATCGAAGGTGGCGAAAATCACCACCAGAAAAGCGGCGGGTAGGGCGATCAGCAGGCCGGCGGCGGGAAAGGCGCGGGCGGTGCGGCGCATCGAGGCGCCGTCACCTTCACCGAAAAACCGCGAGGGAACCGGCAGGCGGCTGAGAAAGGCTACGGAATGCATGACATCTGTTATAAAATCCCCGGCCTTCATGCTCTCTCCGCTGCAGTCAATGCATTTCCGGTTGTTCCGCGGCGTTTCCGCGATTATGAGAGGCGCAACAAAGACCGATTTGCCGGAAAACACAAGTTCCGGACGCATGAGCCGATGCGACAGCCAACCCGGCTACGAAAGAGACCGACACCATGAGCATGAGCGGATTGCCCTTCGACGATTTTCGCGCGCTGTTGCGTGAGCTTCCCGGCCCGGATACGCATGCGCTTGTGGCGGCCAAGGAGCGCAACGCGCAGCTGACCAAGCCTGCGGGCTCGCTCGGCCGTCTGGAAGAGATCGCCATGTGGCTGGCCGCGTGGTCCGGCCGTTCGCCCGCCGTCACCCGTCCGCTGGTGGCGATTTTCGCTGGCAATCACGGCGTCACCCGGCATGGCGTTACCCCTTATCCGACATCGGTTACCCAGCAGATGGTGGAGAATTTTGCCGCCGGCGGTGCTGCCATCAACCAGATTTGCGTTGCCAATGATCTCGGCCTGAAAATCTTCGATCTGGCGCTGGACTATCCGACCGGCGACATCACCTGCGAGCCGGCGCTTTCGGAGCGTGACTGCGCCGCCACCATGGCCTTCGGCATGGAGGCGATTGCCGGTGGTACCGATCTTCTCTGCGTCGGCGAAATGGGCATCGGCAATACCACGATTGCCGCCGCCATCAATCTGGCGCTCTACGGCGGCACGGCGGAAGAATGGACCGGTCCCGGCACCGGCTCGGAAGGCGAAGTCATGGCCCGCAAGATCGCGGCGGTGAAGGCTGCGGTGGAGTTCCACAAGGACCATCTGTCCGATCCGCTGGAAATCATGCGCCGCCTCGGCGGACGTGAGATTGCGGCGATTGCCGGCGCGATCCTCGCTGCCCGCGTGCAGCGCATTCCCGTGCTGATCGACGGTTATGTGGCAACGGCCGCTGCCGCTCTGTTGAAGGCGGCCAATTCTTCGGCGCTCGACCATTGCCTGATCGGCCACGTCTCGGGTGAACCTGGCCATCTCGCCGCCGTCGAGAAGCTTGGCAAGACGCCGCTTCTGGCGCTCGGCATGCGGCTTGGTGAAGGCACAGGTGCAGCGCTTGCCGCCGGCATCGTCAAGGCCGCTGCCGCTTGCCATTCCGGCATGGCAACGTTCGAGGCGGCGGGTGTGGACACCCGCATCAGCCCGCGCACCGAGCATTGAGGTCAAAGATGGACGCGACGCCGCAGAAGCCGCAACCGGAACCCGCCTTTCGCAAGGAAAAAGGCTGGCGGCATCTTTTCGCCGCCGCGCGTTATTCCGTTCAGGGGCTTGGCCGGCTGTGGCTGGAAGCGGCGTTCCGCCACGAGGTTCTGGCTTTTGGCGTGGGACTCGCCCTGCTTCTGGTGGTCGGCGCGCCATTCGCGCATCTTCTCGTCTTCACGGTGTTGATGCTGCTCCTGTTTTCGGTTGAGGCGCTGAATACGGCGATCGAGGAGCTGGTGGACCGCATTTCGCCAGAAATTTCATCGGTCGGGCGGCATGCCAAGGATCTCGGCTCCTTTGCCGTCTTCTGTCTGTTGCTGGCGAACGGATTTTTCGTGCTGTATTCGCTGGTGACGACGCTGTTCTTCTGAGCTTTGGTGCGCTCTAGGCGAAAGACCGCCGGCGCGGCTGGATGGCGTGAGTTTCTTCCACCGCCGGCAGGCTTTGCAGAACGCGTTTTGCCGGCAGGATGGCGATGCCTTCGGTGCCTTCGCGCAACTTCGATTTCAGGATGAACTGGCCGTCGTGCTTGGCGAGAATGGCCTGAACGATGGGCAGGCCAAGGCCCGTTCCCTGTTCCGCGCTCTTGATCGCGATCGATCCCTGGCCGAAGGCCGAGAGCACCACGGGGATTTCATCTTCCGGAATGCCGGGGCCGTTATCCCTGATCGACACATATTGCCCACCGCCCGCCGTCCAGCCCGCCTTCACGAGAATCTCGCCGCCCTGCGGGGTGAATTTCACGGCATTGGAGAGCAGGTTGAGTATGACCTGGCGGATGGATTTCTCATCGGCCCAGACTTGCGGCAGACTGGCTTCGAACTGCTGGGAAATCCTGATGTTCTTGGCGCGGGCGCGCAGCTGGATCATGCCGATGCAATCCTCGGCGATTTCCAGCATGGAGATGGATTCCTCGTTGAGATCGTAGCGGCCGGCCTCGATGCGTGAGAGGTCGAGGATTTCGTTGATGAGATCGAGCAGATGCTGGCCGGAGCGGTGGATATCGCCGGAATATTCCTTGTAGAGCGGGTTGTTGAGCGGACCGAGCACCTCTGACGACATGACCTCGGAAAAGCCGAGAATGGCGTTGAGCGGCGTGCGCAGCTCGTGCGACATGGAAGCGAGAAAACGCGATTTCGCCAGATTGGCCTCTTCAGCACGTCGCCGCGCTTCGTCGGACACGGAATTGGCGACCTCGAGTTCGGCGATCAGGTCGTCCTTTTCCGTCTGAGAGGACAGGAGCTTGATGCTGGTCTGGTAAAGCCGGCTGGTGATGCGATGACAGAAGAGGATCGCCATGCCGAACATCAGCGCCAGACCGACATCGAAGGGATCGCGCGAAATCGCCGAGGTTATGCACAGCGCCGCCAGCACCGGCAGGAAGGTCATGAAGGTTGCCCGCCGCAGCATGAAGTTGGCCATGGCGGTCAGCGAAAGGGCGATCAGCAGCGTCGATCCCTTGAAGAAAAGAACGAGCGTCGGGTCGTTGCGCACCGGTTCGGCCAGTGCGAACATGGCCCAGGCGCAGCCGATGAGGATCTGCATGCCGAGAAAGAGGTTTTTCCAATGCTGGAGATTGTCGTCGGTGATCGCCTGTTTGGCGGCCCGTTTCGCCAGCACCAGCGACATGGCGTGAAAACTCAGCGCAATCAGCGACCAGATGATCAGGCTGATATCGCCGGTGATGTAAAGGCCGATGATGGAGGCAAGCACGATGAAAAGCGGCATGATCATCGCGCCCTGCAGGGCTTCGGCGATGTGCATGGTCAGCATTTCGCGTTCATAGGCTTCGTTTCCGCCGGCACCCTGCTGCAGGCGTTCACGCGTCGTCTTCACCGTGTCGAAAACCGCCTTGTTGCGGTGTTTCTTCGATCGGTCGACGATGATCTTGTCGGTGGACGTGCTGACGCTTTTACTCATTGTTACAACGCAGGTGACATGAACCCTTGCAGGCTACGCCCAAAATCTTAAGAAGATGCTGCCGTGAAAGGATTTGTTTGCCATTTCTGACAAGGGTTTGTTGTGACATGAGACGAAATGGAGGCAGGCGCGGGCGTTTTTCGGCAATGCGCGATGGCGGGCTTTTTCTCGCCACGGTTTTTCTCGGTATTCTCATTGCCGCCAAGCTCGACCAGATAAACAGCGAGACCCATGTCGGCCGTTTTTTCGTGATCGATGGCGATACCCTTTCCAAGGGCGACGAACGCTTCCGGCTGCTCGGGATCGATGCGCCGGAGCTTGCGCAGACATGTCTGCGCGGCGGCGGGAGCTGGCCGTGCGGGGTAGAGGCGCGCGGAGCGCTGCAGCGGCTGGTGACGGCGCGGGAGTTTTCCTGTTCCGGCAGCTCGAGGGACCGATACGGGCGACAGCTCGTCTATTGCACGGCGGATGGCAAGGATGTGTCCTCGGAAATGGTCTCGGCGGGGTTTGCCGTCGCATCAGGTTATTTCCAGTTTTCCGCCGAGCAGGCGAGGGCACGGCGGGAGGAGCGGGGTATCTGGGCGGGAGAATTCGAAAAGCCCTCCGAATGGCGTCGTGAGCACCGGGCAGCGGATCTGGAAACGCCAGCGGCGGGCTTTTTGACCGTCATCCGTCATATTCTCGGGTGGGATCATGGCTGAGGCGGAGCGATCCCCGTGGTTGCGGGATGACGGGCTGGATTGCCTGCGCGGCGAGATCGCCCGCTGTCGTCTCTGCCGTGATGCGCCGCTGAAGGGAGTGACCGATCGCCTGCCGCATGAACCGCGGCCGGTGGTTGTGATCTCGACCAAGGCTAGGATTCTGATCGCCGGGCAGGCACCGGGGCTGCGTGTGCATGAAACCGGCATCCCCTTCAACGATGCCTCGGGCGAAAGGCTGCGGCAATGGCTCGATGTCGACCGGGAGACGTTTTACGACCCTGAGCGTTTCGCCATCGTACCCATGGGGTTCTGTTTTCCCGGTTATGACGACAAGGGCAGCGATCTGCCGCCACGGCGGGAATGCGCGCCTTTATGGCGTGAGCGGGTGATGGCGGCGATGCCGCAGGTGGAGCTGATCCTCGCGGTCGGTCAATATGCGCAGGCTTTTCACCTCGGTGAGAGGCGCCACAAAACCATGACCGAAACGGTAGAGAACTGGCGCAGCTACCTCCATGCCAATTCCGGCCCCGGCATTTTGCCCCTGCCGCATCCAAGCTGGCGCAACACGGGGTGGCTGAAAAAGAACCCGTGGTTCACGGAGGAGCTGCTTCCGGTTCTGCGACAACATGTGGAAATGCGGATTTAGTGAAACAATTTTCTGTTTTTCTGCGAAAATTAGTGTATTGAAAGGAAATTAATTCAGGAGGGTAGACGCATTGGATCGCCTAGACCGTAAGATTTTGCGCATTCTGCAAGAGGATTCCACGCTGGCTGTTGCCGATCTGGCGAAAAAGGTCGGCCTTTCCACGACGCCCTGTTGGCGGCGTATCCAGAAGATGGAGGAAGACGGCGTTATCCGCCGGCGTGTGGCGTTGCTCGATCCGGTCAAGGTCAACACCAAGGTCACGGTTTTCGTTTCCATCCGCACCGCCTCCCATTCCATTGAATGGCTGAAGCGTTTCTCCGAGGTGGTTTCCGAGTTCCCGGAAGTTGTCGAATTCTACCGCATGAGCGGTGATGTCGATTATCTGCTGCGCGTCGTCGTGCCTGATATCGCGGCCTATGACGCCTTCTACAAGCGGATGATCGCCAAGATCGAAATTCGCGACGTATCCTCCGCCTTCGCGATGGAACAGATCAAATATACGACGGAACTGCCGCTCGATTATATGCTGCTGGATAATCCCAAATCCGGCGAAGAGTGATCCGCCGTCCATCCTGTCTTTGAACGATGCCCTTTCCCGCCGCCGGGGAGGGCATTTTTATTTGTGGGATTGCCTCTCCCCATCGATCTAGCCCGTTAGGGGATGACTCTGCCGGAAGGTCAATCCGGTATACACGGCCAAGGCACGACAATCTTATTCCGCCCTATCAGGCAAATTCGCACATTCAATTCTCTCTGCGCCGTCTCCGCGCAACATGGGAATTTGATAAAATCTCTCGAATATCTACGCTTTAAATATCTGATGATGGCAACAGCGAGGGATATCGATATGATCACACGACGCGGGACATTGGGACTGCTTGCAGGTTCGACGGGGGCGGTGTTCCTGCCGCATATCCGCCGGGCTGGGGCTGCAACGACCACATTGCGGATCGGCTGGCAGAAGAATGGCGTGATCGCGCTGGCAAAAAGCCAGGGGGCGCTGGAAGCGCTGTTGAAGGATCGCGGCATCGAGGTCAAATGGTCGGAGTTTTCCTCGGGGCCACCTCTTCTCGAAGCGCTGGGCGCAGGTGCGCTGGATATCGGGCCGACCGGCGATGTGCCACCGCTTTTCGCGCAGGCCGCCGGTGGCAATCTGCGCTACGTCGGCACCTACAAGGCAGCGGCCGGCGGATCGGCCATCCTCGTGCAGAAGGACTCGCCGCTGAAGACGCTGGAAGACCTGAAAGGCAAGAAGGTCGCGTTCAAGCGCGGCTCCAGCGCCCATAATGTCACCGTCAAGGCGCTGCGAAAGGCGGGGTTGACGTTGAGCGACATCACGCCGGTTGATCTTGCGCCTCCGGATGCCGCCGCCGCCTTCCGCAGCGGCAGCATTGATGCCTGGTCGATCTGGGATCCCTATTTTGCCGTGGCGGAAAAAGAGCCGACGACGCGGGTTCTTTCCACCGCCGAGGGCATCGTCGATCCCTGGAGCTATTTTCTCGCCAATGGCGATTTCGTCGAGGCCAATCCCGATCTCGTGCCGCTGATCCTGAAGGAACTCGCAAATGTTGGCGCCAAGGCGCAGGCCAATATCGATGCGACCGCAAAGTCTCTGGCGGCGATCACCGGTGTTCCGGAGGACGTCACCAAGGTTTCGCTGACACGGCCGGGCGCCGATCTCGGGCGGGTGTCGCTGGTTCCGGATGAAGCCATCGCTTACCAGCAGGCGCTGGCCGACGAATTCTACGATCTGAAGATCGTGCCGAAGAAACTCAAGGTGACGGATATCGTCTGGCGGCCGAAGGCCAGCTGATGGTGCCGGAAATCTGAATCTCTTCAGCTGGCTGGCGGATGTTGTTGAGAGGTTGATTCGGGCCGTTGGTGTTAAATGTGAGGCGATTGGATGCCGCTTGTTTCTTCTCCCCGGCGGGGAGAAGAAAGACGCAGTTGCCTCAGCCCTTGAGCTTCGCAATCACCAGATGGCCGGGCGTTGGATTGCCGTCCTGCATGCGCACGTTGATGTCGGTGACTTCGACGACCTCGAAACCGGTGGCGGCCAGCCGGTCCCGCACGTAGGTTTCGGCATGGGCGAAACGCTGGTGCGGGCCGACCATATAGGGGCGTCCGGCCATGATGTCTGCGGGCAGGGTTTCCGAGGAGAAGATCAGCAGGCCGCCGGCATTGAGGTTTTCGGCGGCGCCGAAAAACAGCGGTTCCAGCGCGCCGAGATAGGGCAGCACATCGGTGGCGGTGATGATGTCAAAGGGCTCGTCGTCATTGTCCTCGAGAAAATCCTCGGCTTCGGCGACGTAGAGCGTCTCGTAGAGGTCCTTCTCATGGGCGATCTCGACCATGTTTTCGGAAATGTCGATGCCGGTGATATCGTCGGCCATATCGCGAAGCGCCTCACCGGTGAGGCCGGTGCCGCAGCCGAGATCGAGCAGGCGCTTGAAAGGACCAAGGTTCAGTGTCTGCAGCCGCTGGCGCACCATCATCGGCACGGCGTAACCCAGCTGCTCGACAAGAATATCCTCGAAGGCTTCAGCATGTTGGTCGAACAGGGTTTCGACGTAAGCGTCGGGCGCTTTCGACGGCTGTTCGCCACGCCCCATGGCGGCAATGCGCACGGCCGCGCCGCCGTGATCGTCAGGATCGATGGCGAGAACTTCCTCATAGGCCTTCACCGCTGCATCCACATCTCCGGCCTTTTCGAGCGCCAGCGCACGGTTATAGGCCTCGGCAAGCGCCTCTTCGTCAATCTTCTGGTTTTTCGTCATCGTGCGGTATCCGTCAGCGTCATCAGTTGACGTTTGCTGTAAGCCGCAACGGTGGCGGGCGCAATGTTTATGTGGCGAGACGCATCAGTGGAGGATGAACTCTCCCTTCAGCGCGCGCCATTCCTGCGCGGAGATCACCTGTCGGTGCACGTAGCGGACGGAATGCAGGGGACCGTCGAGCTTTTCCTGCCAGAATTTGAGGAAACCATGCATTTCGGGGAAGTCCGGGGCGAGATCATAGTCCTGCCAGACATAGGTCTGGAGAACCAGTGGATGGTCCGGCATGCGATAGAATATTTGCGCGGTGGTGAGGCCGTAGCCTCTCAGCATCATTTCCATTTCCTTGTTCATGACGGCGGTTCCCGTATCCATGATTGCGATCACAGCATTGCCGCTGTATCTGACATGGGAACACGACAGGGTTAATCCAAGCTTGCCAAGGGCACCGACCGTCACAAATTTGTTATATTTTTCAAAATGTTGGCAGCCTCCGTTGATGAGTGCTGCCAACGTTGCCGTTCAGCGCTTGAGGTGTCGCGTCAGGCGGGCTTCCAGCCACGCCCAGATATGCCGCAGCGTTTCGACGATCGTCAGGTAGAAGATCGCGGCCCAGAGATAGGCCTGATAATCGAAGGTGCGGGAAAAGGCGTAACGGGTCTGTCCCATCAGGTCGAAGACCGTGACGATGGAAACGACTGCCGAGCCCTTGATCATCAGGATGATCTCGTTGCCATAGGGGCGCAATGCGACGATCAGCGCCTGCGGCAGGATGACCTTGCGGAAGGTAATGAATTTCGAAATGCCGAGGGAGGCGGCCCCCTCATGCTGGCCGCGCGGCACGCTCCGGATGGCGCCGCGCAGGATCTCGGCCTGATAGGCGGCGGTGTTGAGCGTTAGCGACAGGAGGCCGCAATACCAGGCTTCGCGGAAGAACCACCACAGATCGACGGCTTCCAGCGCCGGGCGGAAGCTGCCAAGGCCGTAATAGATCAGGAAGAGCTGTGCGAGCAACGGCGTGCTGCGGAACACATAGACATAGGCATAAGCGAACGCGCCGATGATGCGGTTTTCCGACATGCGGGCAAAGGCGATCGGCACGGACAGGATTGCGCCGAGAATGATCGAGCTGCCGACCAGCGTGATGGTGGTGATGAGGCCATCGATGTAACGAGGGCCATAACGTTGGAATTTATCCCAGTCCCAGCCTTCGATCATGGCGAAGATCAGCCCGGCGGCGAGCAGCAGCCAAAGCGTGATGACGGCAATGCCGACGACGCGGGAAAGATTGAGCGGCTTGTCGGCGACAACGGGGGCGGGCCGCGGCGGAATGAGTTCCTGGATATGGCTCATCGTCTGGCCTCCGATTTGCGAGACCAGCGGTCGATGAAACCGATGCCGACCGACGAGATGAGCGCGAGAATGAGATAAAGCAGGCAGGCGATGCCGTAGAAGAAGAAGGCTTCCTTGCTGACGCGGGCGGCAATGCCGGTCTGGCGGATGATATCTGCAAGGCCGATGATCGAGACGTAAGAAGTGTCCTTCAGGAGGATCACCCAGAGATTGGTCATGCCGGGCAGGGCGATCCGCACAAGCTGCGGAATGATGATGAGCACCATGGTGCGGCTGCGGGAAAGACCAAGCGCGTCACCCGCCTCATATTGCCCCTTCGGTATGGCCTTGAAGGCGGACAGCAGCACTTCCGACGCATAGGACGAAAACACCACCGAAAGCGCCAGCATGCCGGCCACGAAGGCATTGATTTCGACGGGGCCGCTGAAACCGACATAACCGGCCACCGATTGCAGCAGCATCTGGACGCCGTAATAGACGATGAAGAGCGTCAGCAGTTCCGGCAGGCCGCGGAAGATGGTGGTGTAGATTCCGGCGGCCAGCCGCAGCGACTTTTCCTCCGATTGCGCGGCAAGCGCGATGAGGAAGCCGATCAGCAGACCGACGGGCAGGGTGGCGAGCGCCAGCGAGATCGTGACCTTGACGCCAAAGGCGATTTCATCGCCCCAGCCCGCATCGCCGCAGGCGACCAGAGTGCCGTTTCCGAAAAGCGAGAAGAGACCGACCGGTCCGCAGAAGGGATCGAGAAGTGTCGAGACATAGGTCCAGAACGCACCTATGGCGGAAAATGCTCCGCTCATGCCAGTTTTCCCCTGCGGTCTTAAGCCGCCGTGATTGTTATAGTGACGTTTTCAAACAAAAATGGCGGAAGGGCAAGCCTTCCGCCACGAGATTTCAACAGATCGAACCGGCTTAATCGCCGTAAACGTCGAAATCGAAGTATTTTTTGTTGATCTCCTGATACTTGCCGCTGGCGCGGATACCGGCGATTGCGGCCGTGAACTTGTCGGCCAGCGCCGTGTCGCCCTTGCGCACGGCAATGCCTGCGCCATTGCCGTTGATCTCGGGATCGACCTTGAGCGGCGTCAGGATCTTGCAGCACTTGCCGGCGTCGGTCTTCAGCCACTCCGACAGCACGACGATATCGTCGATGACGGCGTCGATGCGGCCATTGGCGATGTCGAGCTTATATTCGTCGGCGGTCGGATACATCTTCACGTCGGCATCCGGGAAATGCTTTTCGGCATAGTTGGAGTGTGTGGTGGAACCCTGCGCGCCGAGCGACTTGCCCTTGAGATCGTCGATGGACTTGATCGGCGAATCCTTCGGCACGGCGATTGCCGGCGGGGTGTTGTAATATTTCTTGGAGAAATCGACCTTCTGGAGGCGTTCCGGCGTGATCGACATGGACGCGATGATGGCGTCGAACTTCTTGGCCTGCAGGGCGGGAATGATGCCGTCCCAGTCATTGGTGACGAAGGTGCATTCGGCCTTCATTTGTTCGCACAGCGCCTTGGCGATGTCGATGTCGAAGCCGGTCAGCGTGCCGTCGGCTTCGAGATTGTTGAAGGGCGGGTAGGCGCCTTCGGTGCCGATGACGATCTTGTCCTGCGCAAGGGCTGCGCCTGACAACAGCGAGATGGCGGCAATCGATACGGCTGCGAGCAGACGGGTGGAAATAGGCATTTCGATCCTCTCTGTTGGTCGTTCATCCGCAGTCTGTTGTTATTTTCAGTGCGGATGCCATGGGCGCTGGGCGCGGCAGAACGGAGGATACCGCCTGTGGCCTTCAGCGCGGATCAGATTATTCATCCGGTTGGTCAAAAAATGCAACTGCAATATTAGGGGTCGCGTTTGTGCCGCAGAGCTTCCACGAAAAGGCCTTGATCTGTTCATTTCCGGTACAGAAGGCTTTGGTCATCATGGGAACCGGAGCGTGTGTAAGGCGTTGAACAGCGCCTGCGTGCCAAGCCGGGCCCACGATGTCGCATAATTTGCGACCCATAAATGACGGCAGATGAGGAAGCACTGATGCTGAAGAAGAAAAACACATTGCTGACCGGGGTGGTTTTTCCGCTCATGTCTCTCGCGATTGCGGTTGAGCCAGCAGCCGCGGGCTTTGCCGGCGCAGCCCGCGCACAGGCGCCGATCTCCCAGACACTTCCCGGCCAGGTGATCCTGGCGCAGGCGGAACCGGCACAGGAAAGCCCCGAAGAAGAGCTGCGCAAGAAGCGCAAGCAGGCAGAAGAGGCACAGCCGCAGGCCGAGCCGAAACGTGAGGAACGCGCGCCTGAGCCGCAGCGCGAACCGGAGCCCAAGCGTGAGGCGGCTCCTGCCGAGCCTCGCCCTGAACCCAAGCGCGAAGCGCCGCCGGAGCCGCAGCAGCGCGAGGCCCGCCCGGAACCTGCGCCGGCACCTGCCGAACAGCCGCAAGAGCGTCCGCGCAAACCCGAACGGGCACAGGAGCCTCAGGGCGAGGGCGAACAGCGCCCGGCACGCCAGCGGGAAGCAGCGCCTGAAGCCGCTCCTGCCGAACAGCAGCCGCAGGAACGCCCGCGCAAGCCTCAAAAAGCGGAACAGCCGGCCGGCGAAGGCGAGCAGCGCCCGGAGCGTCCCCGCAAGGAGAAGGAGCCTGCGAAGGAACCCGCTGCCGAACAGCAGCCCGCCGCGCGTCCGGAAAATGCCGAGCAGCCCGCCAAGCCCCGTGAACCTGCACCCGGGAAAAAGCCGCAGGTAGAGGAAAAGGCCCCGGAACAGAAAGCCGAACCGGCTGAAAAACCCGTTCCGGAGAAAAAGCCGGCAGCTCCCGAGCCCGCCGCAAAGGAAGCACCGGTTCCGACCGAAGCACCGACGCCCGCGCGTCCGCCGGCTCCCGAAGCACAGCCCAACCCTGCACCCGGCCGGCAGCCTTCCGAACAGCCGCCGGTGAAGTCCGAACCCGCAGCGCCGCTTCCCGGCGCCCCCACGCCGCCGCCGAGCGGTGCGACAACCGGACAGGCTCCGGCTGGCGAAGCCGTGCCCAGTCAGGTCGCCGTTCCGCAGACGGAAGCGCCGCCGACGACGAAGGAAGAACTTGATAAGGCCAAGGCAATCGCCAAGGACCCTTCCAAGACCGCCGACACCGTCATCCTGCCGGTCGACAAGGGTGCTGCCGTTCTCGACAGCGACAAGGAAGTGGAACGCTCCGGCAACCGCCAGACCCGCGAGGAACGTCGTCGCGAGCGCGAGCAGGCCGGTGACGTCAAGGTCCCGACCTCCGACGCCGAGGCGCAGCGCGCCGGTGCCGCCGAAGGCAAGGCTCCGCCGCCGCCCGTCAAGCTGGAGGCGATCACCTCCCAGCAGGGCGAGCGCATCGACCGTCGTCCGCAATATGAGCGGCCGGATGGCGTGCGCGAATGGCAGCCGCGCGAAGGCCGCCCGCGCGACCGGGATATGGATGCACCGATCATCCTGCAATTCGGCGACCGTGTCGTGGTGCGTGGCGATGACAATCAGCGCTTCATCCGCGATGGTGGCGAGCCCTATTATGAGCGCTTGCCGGGCGGTCGCGTGCGCGAAACCGTGGAACGTCGCGACGGCACGCAGGTGGTGACGATCCGCAACCGTTACGGCGATGTGATGCAGCGCTCGCGCATCGACGATCGCGGCCGTGAATACGTACTGTTCTACGCACCGGAACTGATGGATGATCCCGATCGTGATTACGTCTATCGCGATCCGGGTCTCGACCTGCCGCCGATGCGCCTGCGCATCCCCGTGACGGACTACATCATCGACACGTCGAGCGATCCGGACCGCGATTATTATCGCTTCCTGGAGCAGCCGCCGGTCGAGCCGGTGGAGCGTGTCTACTCGCTGGATGAAGTGCGTTATTCGGCCCGTATCCGTGACAAGGTGCGCCGTATCGACCTCGATACGATCACTTTCGCCACTGGCAGCGCCGACATCCCGATGGCGCAGGCCCGTTCGCTGCGCAAGGTCGCCGACGCGATCAACAAGGCGCTGCAAAAGAACCCGGCGGAAACCTTCCTGATCGAAGGTCACACCGACGCGGTCGGTTCGGATGAAAGTAACCTCGTGCTTTCCGATGAGCGCGCCGCCTCCGTCGCCAACGTGCTGACCGATGTTTACGGCATCCCGCCGGAAAACCTCGCGACGCAGGGCTATGGTGAGCGTTACCTGAAGGTTCAGACGCTTGGGCCGGAGCAGCAGAACCGCCGCGTGACCATCCGTCGTGTGACGCCGCTGGTGAAGCCGATCGCACAGAACTGATCGGGTTCTGGAAGAAAAACGAAGGCCCGGAAGCGCAAGCTGTCCGGGCCTTTTTGTTGTCGGTGACGGGTCTTTCCTGCAACTCGAGGTCATCCTCGGGCTCGTCCCGAGGATCCAATCACGTCTCACCGGGCGAGGCGTCGCAGATGCTCGGGACAGGCCCGAGCATGACGGAGGGGAAGTTTGCGACCTCTCACGTCCGGGAAGTCAAAAGCTCGCGGCTCTTCTTTATTTTGACGAAGCCGCTCTGCTGTCGAACGGAACGAAGAGGGCAGGCATGGCCTCAGCTCAACGCCACGGCGATTTCCGCAGCCAGCTGCGCATTGTTGCGTACCAGTGCGATGTTGGTCTCGAGGCTCCTGCCATCCGTCAGGCGGAAAATATCGCCGAGCAGGTAAGGCGTGACCGCCTTGCCGGTGACTTCGTCGCGTTCTGCATGGGAGATGGCGCGGTTGATGTAGATCTCCATCTCCTCGCGCGGAATTTCGTCTTCTTCCGGCACGGGGTTGGCCACCAGCATGCCGCCATCGATCCCGAGCTGTTCGCGGGTCGCCTGGAAATTGGCGATTGCCGCCGGGCTGTTGAGCGAGAGTGGGCTGGCCAGGCCGGAGGAGCGCGACCAGAAAGCCGGGAATTCTTCGGAGCCGAAGGTAACGACAGGCACGCCGTTGGTTTCGAGAACCTCGAGTGTCTTTGGAATGTCGAGGATCGCCTTGGCGCCGGCGCAGACGACGATCACGCCGGTCTTGGCAAGCTCGGTCAGGTCGGCGGAGATGTCGAAGGTTTCTTCCGCGCCCTTGTGCACGCCGCCGATGCCACCAGTGGCGAAAACGCGGATGCCGGCGCGGGCGGCGGCGATCATCGTGGCGGCGACCGTGGTGGCACCCGTGCGGCGCTCGGCGATCGCGAAGGCGATATCGGCGCGCGACACCTTCATGGCGTCGGTGGTCTGGGCGAGCGCCTCGAGCTGGTCTTTCTCAAGGCCGATATGCAGCGTGCCGTGAATGACGGCGATGGTGGCCGGAACCGCACCCTGATCACGGATGATCTGCTCGACGCTTTCCGCCATCTCGATATTGCCTGGATAGGGCATGCCGTGGGTGATGATGGTCGATTCGAGCGCGACGATCGGCGCACCGCGCTGCTTGGCGGCGGCGACTTCCTGAGAATAGACGATGGGCAGGAGCGGGGAGATGGGGCGGGTCATTTCATCTGTTCCAGTTTTTAAAAGCGCTTCATGCCAGCATTTCGGCCTGGGGAACAAGCCCCAACATGGCTTCGACACTGTCTTTTGATAGGTCCTGGGAGGTGGCGAAGGATGACTGCACGGTAATGGCCGCCGCCGCCGCCCCCTGTCTCAGGGCCTCCCTGATTGTTTTTCCCTCGGCAATGGCGGCGAGATAACCGGAGGCCATGGCATCGCCGGCGCCGGTGACATCCTTCACCTCGCGGATGAGGGGCGGGTGGAGGATGGCTTTTTCCGTCCCGTTGAAGGCCACGACTTCGCTTGCGCCGCGGGTGACGACGCCGCCGGAAAGCCCAGCCTTGCGCAGGATATTTGGCCAGTCACGGACATTTTCCGCCGTTTCGCCGGTGAGCGCGCGGGCTTCCGCCTCGTTCATGAAGAGGATGTCGATATCGCCGAGCGCCGCTTTCAGCTTCACCGCCTTGGCCGGCGAAATGGCGATGGCGGCGAGCGGCTTTTCGCAGGCGCGGGCAATGAGGCCAAGCGCCGTCAGCGTATCCTCGGGCAGATTGGCATCGCAGAGTAGAAAGTCGCTTGCGATAATCGCCTCGCGCACCGCGCGTACCTTCAGGCGGCGCGGGGTAAAGAGCTTGTAGAGGTCCATGTCGGCCAGTGCGATCACCAGATTGCCGTCACGCTCCAGAATGGCAGTGTAGCTCGGCGTGCGGCGGTCGAGGAAGGTAAACGGCGTGTCTTCCACCCCCGCCTGCCTTGCTGCTTCCGCCACCACTTCGCCGGTGACGTCGCCGCCGCGCGGGGCGATGATGCGGACTTCAAAACCGAGGCGGGAAAGATTGCGCGCGGCGTTGAAACCACCGCCGCCGGCCTCTTCCATCCACGAGCCCGGATTGCTGGCGCCGGGCGCCGTCTCGGTCTCGATCATGCCGCGCCTGTCGATATGCGCGCCGCCCAGAACGAGTATTTTCTTCACGCTTGCGTTTCCCTCTCTGGCGCATGGAAAAGTCGGACGATTCGGCCTAAACTGACGTCATCCTGACCTCGCATCCGGTTTGCGGCGATGGGCCGGGCACGGAAAAACGAAAGCAGAACAAACTACTTATCGTTATTTGTTTTCAATATGCTGGCTCAGCCTTGCGAAATGAGAACAAATAGAGTACATACCGTTTCCATACTGCTTCGTTGCCTGTGCGGCTTCAATAACCTAAAGGTGGTTCGGATGGCACAAAATTCTTTGCGTCTCGTAGAGGATAAATCGGTGGATAAAAGCAAGGCACTGGAAGCGGCGCTCTCCCAGATCGAACGGTCGTTCGGCAAGGGATCGATCATGAAGCTCGGTTCCAATGAAAATGTGGTTGAAGTGGAAACCGTTTCGACGGGCTCGCTCAGCCTGGATATCGCGCTCGGCATCGGCGGCTTGCCGAAGGGGCGTATCATTGAGATTTACGGCCCGGAAAGCTCCGGTAAAACGACGCTGGCGCTGCAGACGATCGCGGAAGCCCAGAAGAAGGGCGGCATCTGCGCCTTCGTGGACGCCGAACACGCGCTCGATCCGGTTTATGCCCGCAAGCTCGGTGTGGATTTGCAGAGCCTTCTGATCTCGCAGCCCGATACCGGCGAGCAGGCGCTTGAGATCACCGATACGCTGGTGCGTTCGGGCGCTGTGGACGTTCTTGTCATCGATTCGGTTGCGGCCTTGACGCCGCGGGCGGAAATCGAAGGTGAAATGGGCGATAGCCTGCCGGGTCTTCAGGCCCGTCTGATGAGCCAGGCGCTGCGCAAGCTGACCGCCTCGATCTCCAAGTCGAAGTGCATGGTGATCTTCATCAACCAGATTCGCATGAAGATCGGCGTCATGTTTGGTTCGCCGGAAACGACGACGGGCGGTAACGCTCTCAAGTTCTATGCGTCCGTCCGCCTCGACATCCGCCGTATCGGCGCCGTCAAGGAGCGCGAAGAGGTTGTCGGCAACCAGACGCGCGTCAAGGTCGTCAAGAACAAGATGGCGCCGCCCTTCAAACAGGTTGAATTCGACATCATGTATGGCGAAGGTGTTTCCAAGACCGGTGAGCTGGTCGATCTCGGCGTGAAGGCCGGTATCGTCGAGAAGTCCGGCGCATGGTTCTCCTATAACAGCCAGCGTCTGGGGCAGGGGCGTGAAAACGCCAAGACCTTTCTGCGCGACAATCCGGATACGGCCAATGAGATCGAACTGGCGTTGCGCCAGAATGCCGGTCTGATTGCCGACCGCTTCCTGCAGAATGGTGGCCCGGACGCCGGTGAAGGCGACGACGGCAGCGACGAGGGCTGATAGATTCCGCGAAGGTCCGGGCATCAATGCCCGCAGGCTTTGCCGAACCGATAAGAATCAAAAGGGTCGTGCGATTTTTCTTCGCGCGGCCCTTTTTCCTTGCCTATATGTCTTGCTTCGCCTCCATGGCTGGACAGGGCCGGATGCGGACGATAAAAGCCATTGATTTTGCAATATAGCCATCATTTCCGGTGGCGGTGATGGACTCCAGCTGTGAGCGGTGTGTGGGCATGAGCGGTGTGAATGAAATTCGGTCGACCTTTCTCGACTACTTCAAGAAGAACGGACACGAGATAGTGCCCTCCAGCCCGCTGGTGCCGCGCAACGATCCGACACTGATGTTCACCAATGCCGGCATGGTGCAGTTCAAAAACGTCTTCACCGGTCTTGAAAGCCGTCCCTATTCCACGGCGGCATCTGCGCAGAAATGCGTGCGCGCCGGCGGCAAGCATAACGATCTCGACAATGTCGGTTATACCGCCCGTCACCATACCTTCTTCGAAATGCTCGGTAACTTCTCCTTCGGCGATTATTTCAAGGAAGAAGCGATCACCCATGCCTGGAACCTGATCACCAAGGAATTCGGCATCGACCGCAACCGCCTGCTGGTCACGGTTTATCATACCGACGATGAGGCCTTTAATCTCTGGAAGAAGATCGCCGGTTTTTCCGATGACCGCATCATCCGCATTCCGACCAGCGACAATTTCTGGGCGATGGGCGATACCGGTCCCTGCGGTCCCTGTTCGGAAATCTTCTACGACCATGGCGATCATATCTGGGGTGGACCGCCCGGTTCGCCGGAAGAGGATGGCGACCGTTTCATCGAAATCTGGAACCTCGTCTTCATGCAATATGAGCAGCTGACGAAGGAAGAGCGTATCGACCTGCCGCGTCCGTCGATCGATACCGGCATGGGTCTGGAGCGCATTTCGGCGCTGCTGCAGGGCAAGCACGACAATTATGATACGGACCTGTTCCGGGCGCTGATTGCCGCCTCCGTCGAGGCGACCGGCGTTCCGGCTGAGGGCGAGCATCGCGCCAGCCACCGGGTCATCGCCGATCATCTGCGTTCATCCGCCTTCCTGATTGCCGATGGCGTTCTGCCGTCGAGCGAGGGTCGCGGTTATGTTCTGCGCCGCATCATGCGTCGCGCCATGCGCCATGCGGAGCTTCTGGGTTCGCGTGATCCGCTGATCTACAGGCTGCTGCCGGCGCTTATCCAGCAGATGGGCCGCGCCTATCCTGAACTGGTTCGCGCCGAAGCGCTGATCTCGGAAACGCTGAAACTCGAGGAAACCCGTTTCCGCAAGACGCTGGAACGCGGCCTGTCGCTGCTGTCTGATGCTACTTCGACGCTGCACAAGGGTGACATGCTGGATGGCGAAACCGCCTTCAAGCTTTACGACACCTACGGCTTCCCGCTCGATCTGACGCAGGACGCGCTGCGCGCCCGCGAAATCGGTGTCGATATTTCCGGCTTCACCGATGCCATGCAGCGCCAGAAGGCGGAAGCCCGCTCGCACTGGGCCGGCTCCGGCGACAAGGCGACCGAAACCGTGTGGTTCGAGCTGAAGGAAAAATTCGGCGCGACCGAATTCCTGGGATACGACACCGAAAGCGCCGAGGGCGTCATTCAGGCAATCGTCAGGGATGGCAAAGAGGTGGACAGCGCTGCCGAGGGCGAGACGGTGCATATCGTCGTCAACCAGACACCTTTTTATGGCGAGTCCGGCGGCCAGATGGGCGATACCGGCGTGATCGTCGGCGATGCCGGCACCTTTGACGTTTCCGGCACCCAGAAAAAAGGCGAAGGCCTGTTCGTGCATTCCGGCACCGTCTCCAAGGGCGGGTTGAAGGTCAACGAGGCCGTGCAGCTGACGGTCGATCATGATCGCCGTTCGCGCCTGCGCGCCAACCACTCCGCCACCCACCTGCTGCACGAGGCGCTGCGCGAAGTGCTCGGCACCCATGTTGCACAGAAGGGTTCGCTGGTCGCGCCCGAGCGCCTGCGCTTCGACGTGTCGCATCCAAAGCCGATGTCGGCCGAGGAACTGAAGGTCGTTGAGGATATGGCCAACGAAATCGTGCTGCAGAATTCGCCTGTTGTCACCCGCCTGATGAGCGTTGACGACGCCATTGCCGAGGGTGCGATGGCTCTGTTTGGCGAGAAATATGGCGATGAGGTCCGCGTTGTCTCCATGGGCACCGGCCTTCATGGCGCAAAAGCCAACCGTCCTTATTCCGTCGAGCTTTGCGGCGGCACCCATGTGGCCGCCACCGGCCAGATCGGCCTTATCCGCATTCTCGGGGAAAGCGCCGTCGGTTCAGGTGTGCGCCGTCTTGAAGCCGTCACCGGTCAGGGTGCGCTTGCCTATCTCGCGGAGCAGGACGAGCGGGTGAAGGCGCTGGCGTCGTCGCTGAAGGTTCAGCCGGGTGACGTGCTGTCGCGTGTCGAAGGGTTGCTTGATGAGCGCAAGAAGCTGGAGCGTGAGCTTGCGGATGCCCGCAAGAAGCTCGCCATGGGCGGCGGTTCGTCGGATGCCGGTGCAAATGATGTCCAGCAGGTTGCGGGCGTCAATTTCCTCGCAAAATCGCTGTCCGGCATCGATGCCAAGGACCTGAAGGGTCTTGCCGATGAGGCCAAGGCCAATCTCGGCTCCGGCGTTGTGTTGCTGATTGCGGTTTCTGACGATGGCAAGGCAAGCGCCGTCGCTGCCGTGACCGAAGATCTGACTGGCCGTTTCAGCGCCGTCGATATCGTCCGCACCGCATCGGCAGCACTTGGCGGCAAGGGTGGCGGCGGTCGCCCGGATATGGCGCAGGCCGGCGGCCCTGACGGCACCAAGGCGAAAGAAGCCATCGAAGCGGTGGCCGCGGCGCTGGCGGCTTGATCCAGAACAATTCATGAAGGCGGGGTTTTGCCCCGCCTTTTTTCTTGGCCCTTTAGGGCAACGAACGGAAGGCGCGGATTGCCGAGTGCCGGAAACATGAACGGGGAGTGCGATGCGCTTTGTAAATCCCATCCCTTTCGTGCGCGATATCAACCGGTCCAAGTCGTTTTATCGTGACAGGCTCGGCTTGAAGATATTGGAGGATTTCGGCAGCTTCGTCCTCTTTGAAACCGGCTTTGCGATCCATGAGGGCAGGTCACTTGAGGAGACGATCTGGCGGACGTCGTCGGATGCGCAAGAGGCTTATGGCAGACGGAACATGCTGCTTTATTTCGAACATGCGGATGTAGATGCGGCTTTTCAGGATATCGCGCCGCATGTGGAGCTTATCCACCCGCTGGAGCGGCAGGCCTGGGGACAAAGAGTATTTCGTTTTTACGATCCGGACGGGCATGCGATAGAGGTCGGAGAGTCGCTCAGCCAGTCCGGTGAATGACCCGTCACAAAAATCTATCCAATTGGCGATTTCCAGACCGGCTATGTTTCGTAAGTCTGGAAACGGGCGGGCCGATTATCCAGCCGCCTGCAACTCCTTGGCCGCCTCTTCATCGAGCTGGGCGGCCCGTTTGAAGGCCGGCCGGTCGGTCAGATGCGCCATATAATCGGTAAAGGCCGGCCTCTTTTCGATGGTGCCGAAGTGTAGCCCCCAGCCGACATGGGCGCCGACATAGACATCCGCGGCGGTAAAGAGATCACCGGCGATAAAGCGGTTTTCGCTGACGGCGCGCTCCAGCGTGTTCATCACATCGGCATAGCTGCCGCAACCGGCCATGCGCAGTTTCTCCTTGGGCACTTCAAAACCCATCGCCTTCATGCTTGCCGCCATTTCCAGGGGGCCTGCTGCGAAAAACATCCAGCGATAATAAAGCCCGCGCGCCTTCGGTGTGGGCGCAAGATTTGCGCCGGGAAAAGCATCGGCCAGATAGGCGCAGATCGCTGCCGCCTCGGTGACGATGGTGTCGCCGTGCTTGATTGCCGGCACCTTCGCCATCGGGTTAATCAGCCGGTAGGCTGGCGATTTCATCGAGGTTTCGAAACCCAGTATTTCCGTTTTATAGGGAATGCCCACTTCCTCGAGCATCCATCGC
This sequence comes from Agrobacterium fabrum str. C58, assembly GCF_000092025.1. Classification (NCBI taxonomy): domain Bacteria; kingdom Pseudomonadati; phylum Pseudomonadota; class Alphaproteobacteria; order Hyphomicrobiales; family Rhizobiaceae; genus Agrobacterium; species Agrobacterium fabrum. The sequence continues at coordinate 1,849,883 of NC_003062.2, read as the reverse complement.
GCGATGCGCCCGCGCGACATGGGATTGGTATAAAAGATCAATTCACTCATGCTTTTGCCTCCCCAAGCAAAATCGCCGAAGCATTATGGGAAAACCGCAACGGATTTCGCGCCTGCGCTTCGATTTCTTCATCATCCGCAGCATCATCAGCGTCTTACTGAAGATCGCGGTGATGCTGCGATAAATGTTTGACTGTGCCGGGCAAGTTATACGCAATTAGATGCTGTTTTGGTTTTGTCTTATTGTTGCACTGGCCATGGCACGCAGAACCGAATTCTGCGCCTAGTACAACGGCTAATCAAGATACTGTGAACAAAAAAGAAACCCGGCGTTGCCGCCGGGTTTTCCTGTTTCACCATTTCGGACGGGCATTGCCCTCCTGATTTCAGGCCGCCATCGCCGTCTTGAGGTTTTCGTCGATCTTGTCGAGGAAGGCGGTGGTGGAGAGCCAGGGCTGGTCCGGTCCGATGAGGAGGGCCAGATCCTTGGTCATGAAGCCGCTTTCGACGGTGTCGACGCAGACGGTTTCGAGCGTCGTCGCGAACTTTGCCAGTTCCGCATTGTCATCCAGCTTGGCGCGGTGGGCGAGGCCACGGGTCCAGGCGAAGATCGAGGCGATCGAGTTGGTCGAGGTTTCCTGACCCTTCTGGTGCTGGCGGTAGTGACGCGTCACCGTGCCGTGCGCCGCTTCGGCTTCGACGGTGCGGCCATCCGGCGACAGCAGAACCGAGGTCATCAGGCCGAGCGAGCCGAAGCCCTGGGCAACCGTGTCGGACTGCACGTCGCCATCGTAGTTCTTGCAGGCCCAGACGTAGCCGCCGGACCACTTCAGCGCCGAGGCAACCATGTCGTCGATCAGGCGGTGTTCGTAGGTGATGCCGACTTCGTCGAACTTTGCCTTGAACTCGGTCTGGTAGACTTCTTCGAAGATATCCTTGAAGCGGCCGTCATAGGCCTTGAGGATGGTGTTCTTGGTGGAGAGGTAAACCGGCCACTTGCGCATCAGGCCATACATCATCGAGGCGCGGGCGAATTCGCGGATGGATTCGTCGAGGTTGTACATGGCGAGTGCCACGCCGGCGCTCGGGGCGTCGAAGACGTCCTTTTCGATGACCGTGCCGTCTTCACCGACGAACTTGATCGTCAGCTTGCCCTTGCCGGGGAACTTGAAATCGGTTGCCTTGTACTGGTCGCCAAAGGCGTGACGGCCGACGACGATCGGCTTGGTCCAGCCGGGAACGAGGCGCGGAACGTTCTTGCAGATGATCGGCTCGCGGAAGATGACGCCGCCGAGAATGTTGCGGATCGTGCCGTTCGGGCTCTTCCACATCTGCTTCAGGCCGAATTCCTCGACGCGCTGCTCGTCCGGCGTGATCGTCGCGCACTTGATGCCGACGCCATGCTTCTTGATGGCGTGTGCCGCATCGACGGTGACCTGGTCGTTGGTGGCATCGCGGTTTTCAACCGAGAGGTCGTAATATTCGATGTCGAGATCGAGGTATGGCAGGATCAGCTTGTCCTTGATGAGCTGCCAGATGATACGGGTCATTTCGTCGCCGTCGAGATCGACGACTGGATTGGCTACCTTGATCTTTGCCATGAATTCCTCACCTTCGAAGCTGTGGCGCCTGTTGACGCCAATAGTCGGAAAAATATCCGGTCGGGCTATAGCATCGCGAGCGTCTGAGGCAAAGCCATGGGGGGCGCTTTTTTGGCGCAGCGCAATAACGCTTTGCGCATTGCCAAACCACAATGCCGGAATACAGTCAGGCGAATCGCTTCGCCCGCGTGTCGGGCCTATCCCGGGATCACATCATGCGGAAAATTCTGCTTCTGACTGCCGCCGTCCTCTTTTCCCACAGCGCCCTAGCGGCAGGGCCTGCCGATCCCGTCCAGAAGGTGATGGACATCACCGTCAAGAACTGGTCAGGCGATGCGGAAAACTGGAAGTATATTTTCGATGAGGACATGCTGACGAGCCTGTTCAGCAAGGACTTCGTCGCCCAATATCGCGAAGCATCCAAAAAGCCGGCTTACGAAGCGGAAAGCGGGGAAAAGGGCGATCCTTTCGGTTATGACGTCGTGACCAACTCCCAGGATGGTTGTCCGCTGCAGGAAGTTTCGGTGACCCCGGGTGCGGTGAAGGACGGCGTGACCGATGTGACGGCGAAATTCAAACTCTGGGCCTGCATGGACGAGGCGGAGATAAAGGCGACTGTCGACGAGGTGCATTTCGACGTGATCGAGGAAGATGGCCGGCCTGTCATCAGCGATATTCACCGTGTGGGCGACGAGGGCAGGGATTCGCTGCGCGAAGAGATGGCGAATATCATCAAGGGGGAGTGAGGGCAGCCTTTATACCCCTCCGGCTTTGATTTTCGCGCTGATCTGTGCCAGTGAGGCGCGCTTTAGGGCATCGTTGAAAAATCGATGCCGCGCTTCAAACACGGACAAATGACGATGGCAGGCACTAACAGCGAGCTTGAACTTGTGGCGGAAGGCCCGGCGATCATTCTGGTCGAACCGCAGCTCGGCGAAAATATCGGCATGGTGGCGCGGGCCATGGCCAATTTCGGCCTTTCCGAATTGCGTCTGGTCAATCCGCGTGATGGCTGGCCCAGCGAGAAGGCGCGCGCCGCCGCTTCCAAGGCCGACCACGTCATTGACGGCACCAGGGTGTTCGAGACGCTGGAAGAGGCGATCAAGGATCTCAATTTCGTCTATGCCACGACCGCGCGCGAGCGTTACGGGTTCAAGCCGGTGCGGGCGCCCGTCACCGCCGCCGATACGCTCAGGACAAAATTCAAGGCTGGCGAAAAGACCGGTATCCTGTTCGGGCGTGAGCGCTGGGGGCTGACGAACGAGGAGGTGGCGCTGGCCGACGAGATCGTGACCTTCCCGGTCAATCCTGCCTTTGCCTCGCTCAACATCGCGCAGGCCGTGCTTTTGATGTCCTATGAATGGATGAAGTCTGGCATGGACGATCTGGGTGAGACGCTGTTCCAGCCCATCGAGCAACGGCCCTCGACCAAGGAGCAGGTTTTTGGCCTGTTCGAACATATCGAGGAAGCGCTGGATGCGCGCGGTTATTTCCACCCTGCTGAAAAAAAGCCGAAAATGGTCGACAATCTGCGGGCGGTGCTGTCGAGACGCGGCTTTTCCGAGCAGGAAATCAGTGTTTTCCGCGGCGTGATCAGGTCGCTCGATCGTTTTCCCCGGCAGTGGCCAAAGAAGACGGGCAGGGCAGCGGGGCCGTTGGCCGAGGGAGCAGGGGAGAATGCTGAAGACGAGTGAGGCGGCGGCCGATGTGCTGAAACCGGTGCTGGTGTTCGATTCCGGCATTGGTGGGCTGACGGTTCTGCGCGAGGCGCGGGTGCTGATGCCCGAGCGCGGTTTCATCTATGTGGCTGACGATGCGGGTTTTCCCTATGGCGGCTGGGAAGAGGAGGCGCTGAAGACGCGCATTCTCTCGCTATTCGAAACGCTGCTGCAGGATTACAGCCCGGAGGTCTGCATCATCGCGTGCAACACCGCCTTCACGCTGGCCGGAGCCGATCTTCGCGCCCGGTTTCCGGACATGACTTTCGTCGGCACCGTTCCCGCCATCAAGCCAGCCGCCGAGCGTACCCGTTCGGGTCTCGTCTCTGTTCTCGCAACGCCCGGCACCGTCAAGCGGGCTTATACGCGCGATCTCATCCAGTCCTTTGCCACACAGTGTCATGTCCGCCTCGTAGGTTCGGAAAATCTGGCGCGTATGGCCGAAAGCTGGATCAGGGGCGAGCCGGTTTCGGACGAGGCGGTGCTGGCCGAAATCGAACCCTGCTTCATCGACAGCGACGGCAAGCGCACCGATATCGTCGTGCTTGCCTGCACCCATTATCCCTTCATGGCCAATGTGTTTCGCCGGCTGGCGCCATGGCCGGTGGACTGGCTTGATCCCGCCGAGGCGATTGCGAGGCGGGCCCGCCATCTCGTGCCGCTGCCGCAGGATGCGGAACATCCCGATGGTTTCGACTTTGCCGTCTTCACCTCGGGCAAACCGGATTTCGCCACGCGGCGGCTGATGCAGGGTTTCGGTCTCAGCGTCTCTTCGAACTGACTGCCGCCATTCGAATGTTTGTTGCATTTTTGCATCTATTTTGCTGGTCTTTTGCAATTCGAGATTGCGACCACTTGTCGCGCCGAATTTCCTGTGTAAGATGCGTCTTGTCTATAACTGCACTAAATGGAGGCGTGGAATGAGCAATAACATGAATATGCGCCTTAATGGCATGTCAGGCCTGTTTGGCGTGATTGTGGGCGGTTATGTGATGCGAGGCATCTCCCTCCGATAAGGCTTATGGCCTGATTCCCCAGCCGTTTGGCATTTTTACTTCGTCCGACATGTGACTTGCGCGTCCGCGTGGCATGCATGCTGCGCCCGTCGTTTCGGCATGTCGTTTTCCATCGATAAAGGACCTGGCCGCTTTGCCGCGCCGGGATGGATTTCCCATGCAAAATGATCAACCATTGGTAGCATATGCGCTGCCGGATGCGGTGGACCGTCTGTTCGTCACATTCGGCGTCTGGAAAACTCTGAAAGCAGTGGTCGTTGCGGCCATGGTGCCACGCGCGCCGCCGACCGATCTTGCCGATCTGCCGGACCGTCTGCTGGTCGATATCGGTTTTGTGCCGTCGCAAGTGAAGCGGCGACGGGACTGGTCGGTACCGTGGGCGCCGCGGTTTTGAGCAGTGGCGGCCTCTTCGACAAAGTATGTCGAGGAGGTCGCACCGCTACGAGCAGCCACCCGTTCGTCCGCTGGATGACAGGGCGGCTTGATCTTCGAAGATTGAGCTTGATACCTCCTGATTTTGGTGGCTTGCTCGACACATTAGACAAGGGAGACTCAATCATGCCGCTGGAGAACTGGCTGGCCTTCGTGGCCGCATCCGCCATCATGCTCGCCATTCCGGGACCGACGATCCTGCTGGTGATTTCTTATGCGCTTGGCCATGGTCGCAAGGCGAGCACGGCGACGGTGACGGGCGTGGCGCTCGGTGATTTCACCGCCATGACGGCCTCGATGCTGGGGCTTGGCGCGCTGCTTGCCACGTCGGCTGCACTTTTCACCGGCCTGAAATGGATCGGTGCTGCTTACCTCATCTATCTCGGCATCAAGCTGTGGCGTTCGCCGGTTGGTGGCGAAGGCGCGGATGGCCAAGGCGTGACGGGCCGTGAAAGGCCGCTCAAAATCTTCCTGCATGCCTATATCGTCACGGCGCTGAACCCCAAGAGCATCGTGTTCTTCGTGGCCTTCCTGCCGCAGTTTCTGGTGCCGACATTGCCGTTTTGGCCGCAGGTGCTGATTTTCGAAGCGACGTTCCTGGTGCTTGCCACCGTGAATGCGGCGCTTTATGGACTTCTGGCAAGTGCCGCCCGTAACACGATCCGCAAGCCGAAGGTTCAGCGCATCGTCAACCGCACGGGCGGCGGTCTCCTGATTGGCGCCGGTCTCATTGCCTTTGGCTGGAAGAGGGCGGTTTCGGCGTGAAACGCCCGTCGATCGCCTGAAATTCGGACATAACAAAATGGCATTGCCGCATATTTTTCTTGCCCTGATCACCGTGTTTTTGTGGGGCTTCAACTTCGTTGCCATCAAGGTCGGCGTTGCAGACATGCCGCCATTGTTTCTGACGGGGGTGCGTTATCTCTTTGCGGCGGTGCCTCTCGTCTTCTTCCTGCCGAAACCGAATGTGCCGTGGCGGCATATGATCGTTTACGGCATGGCGATGGGCTTTTTTCAGTTCGGCCTGCTTTATCCGGCCATCAAGCTCGGCTTGCCCGCCGGGCTTGCTTCGCTCGTCATGCAGTCGCAGGCCTTCTTCACGCTGGCGCTCGCCGTGGTGTTTCTCGGCGAGCGGCCATTGCCCTCACAAATCGCCGGCGCGATCGTTGCCTTTGGCGGGCTGGCGGTCATCGGCATGGAGCGCATGACGGCTGCAGCGCTTATACCGCTCCTGATGGGAGTCGGCTCGGCCATTGCCTGGGCCTGCGGCAACATCGTCAATCGCCGCATCGGCCAAGTAAATGTGGTCTCCTTTATTGCATGGACGAGCCTTGTACCCGTTCTGCCGTTGGTCTTGCTTTCGCTGGTGGTGGAAGGCCCAGATGCGATTGTGGAAGGGCTGCAAAATGCGACGCCGACGATGGCTCTCGTGGTGATCTATATGGCCTATGGCGCAACAATAGTCGGTGCGGGCATCTGGAGTTATCTGCTTTTGCGTTATCCCGCCGGAACGGTGGCGCCGTTTTCCCTGCTGGTGCCGATCGTCGGTTTCATCAGCGCTTATCTGGCGTTTGCGGAGCATATTACCATCTTCGAAATCATCGGTGCGGCGCTGGTCATTCTCGGGCTGGCGCTTAACGTCTTCGGTCGGCGCATTGGCGTTTCACGCTTCTGGGTCAGGTCTCCGCAGGGCTGAGCGTGAATTGCCTGTGCATTATCGGCACGGATGAGACGCAAGGGCCGATTTTTTGGTAAAGAGCATGTCCGGCCGCGCCTAAGGGAATCGGCCGGATGAAATGCAGCACAGGGAATGGAACATTGCAGGTCGGTATCGACATGGGGACCCTATCGGGCGGGCAGCAGGCCAAGCTCGATATCGAGGAATTGCTTGCGACGCGTTTGCTGGTGCAGGGCAATTCCGGTTCCGGCAAGTCGCATCTGCTGCGCCGGCTGCTTGAACAATCGGCGCAATGGGTGCAGCAGGTCATCATCGATCCCGAGGGTGATTTCGTTACGCTATCCGACAAATTCGGCCATGTGGTGGTGGATGGCGAGCGGACGGAGGCAGAGCTTGCCGGCATCGCCAACCGCATTCGCCAGCACCGCGTTTCCTGCGTGCTGACGCTGGAAGGGCTTGATGTCGAACAGCAGATGCGGGCCGCCGCCGCCTTCCTCAACGGCCTGTTCGATGCCGATCGTGAATTCTGGTATCCCGTGCTTGTCGTTGTGGACGAGGCGCAGATGTTTGCGCCCTCCGTCGCCGGCGAGGTGACGGAAGATGCGCGCAAGGCGTCGCTCGGCGCCATGACCAACCTGATGTGCCGTGGCCGTAAACGCGGGCTTGCCGGCGTCATCGCCACGCAGCGGCTGGCCAAGCTTGCCAAGAACGTGGCGGCGGAAGCCTCGAACTTCCTGATGGGCCGTACCTTCCTCGATATCGACATGGCGCGCGCGGCCGATCTGCTCGGCATGGACCGGCGGCAGGCGGAAATGTTTCGCGATCTGCAGCGCGGCAATTTCGTGGCACTCGGCCCGGCGCTCTCGCGTCGCCCGTTGCCGATCGTCATCGGCGCGGTGGAAACCTCGGCGCGCTCGTCTTCGCCGAAGCTGATGCCGTTGCCGGACGCACCGCAGGATGTGGAAGACCTGATCTTCACGCCGGATCCGGAAGAGTTCACGCGCGCCGCCGTGCGCCGCACGCCACCCGCACCGCGCCCGACCACCGATATTCTGGCCGAACTCTCCCGTTCCACGCCCGCCGCCGTTGGCCCTTCATCGGAGCAGTCGCCGCGTGCAGGCCAGCCGGAACTGACGCCGGAGGAGCGTGAGGAAAAGATTGGTGCGGTGCTCGTGGAAATTCTCGACGATCCGCAATCGGCCTATCGCACGGATGCCGTACTCTATCAGGATTTTCTGGTGCGCGCCCGCATGCGCCGCATTCCTGGCACGCCGATGACGCTTGCCGATTTCCGGCGACAGGTGGCGATTGCCCGTTCCGGCGTGGATGCGGCGATGGCGGCCAGCGAAGGCTGGGAGAAGGCGCTGGAATTGTCCATGTCGGTTTCCGATGACCTGCAGGGAGTCTTCCTGCTGCTGGTCAAGGCCGCTCTTGGCGAGGAGCCTTGCCCGTCGGATGCCCGCATTGCCCGCGCCTATGGCACCCATTCCGCCCGCCGCGCCCGGCGGCTTCTCGGTTATTTCGAGGAAAAGGAACTTGTGGTGGTGCATGCCGATTTCTCCGGCAAGCGCATCGTGGCGTTCCCCGATCTCGATGCAAAAACCGCACCCGGCGATGCGGATGCGGCTGAGGATGATGCGAAACTGGCGGCGGAGTGAGGTTGCGGCAGGTTTCCCTGCCGCTTACCGTTATAGGCCTTACTCGATAGCCTTTGCTTCCTTTCGCGTCGCGACTAGCGAACCGATGATGCCGGTGGCGAGGATGGCGACGGTGACGCCGAGCGAGACGGCCGGCGGGATCTTGGCGATGCCCAGCATGTCTGCCACGAAAATCTTCGAACCGACAAAGACCAGAACCGCAGCCAGCGCATATTTCAGATAAGCGAAGCGGTGGATCAGGGCGGCGAGTGCGAAGTAGAGGGCGCGCAGGCCGAGGATCGCGAAGATGTTCGAGGTGTAGACGATAAACGGATCGGTGGTGATCGCAAAGATCGCCGGGATCGAATCTACCGCGAAGATCAGGTCGGCGATTTCGACCATGATGAGCGCCAGGAAGAGCGGCGTCACGAAGGTCTTCAGCTTGCCGGTGGTCGCGTCGGTTTCCTTGACGAAGAATTTCTCGCCATGCGGCTTTTCCGTCACCGGCAGGCGGCTGCGCAGGAATTTCAGGATGCGGTTGTTGCCGATATCGTTCTCGTCATGGTCGGACGAAAACAGCATCTTGAGGCCGGTGAAGACGAGGAAGGCCGCAAAGAGATAAAGCACCCAGTGGAAGTTTTCGACGATGGCCGCACCGCCGGCAATCATGATGCCGCGCAGGACGATGACGCCGAGGATACCCCAGAGCAGCACGCGGTGCTGATATTGGCGGGGAATGGCGAAATAGGAGAAGATCATCGCGATGATGAAGATATTGTCCATCGCCAGGCTTTTTTCGACCACGAAGCCGGTGACATATTCCATCGCCGATTGCTGGCCGGACTGGTACCAGATCCAGCCGCCGAAGGCCAAACCAATGGCGATGTAGAAGCCTGACATCAGCAGGCTCTCACGAATGCCGATTTCCTTGGAATTCTTGTGCAGTACGCCAAGATCGAGCGCCAAGAGACCAAGGACGAGAGAAATGAAGACCGCCCACATCCATGTGGGGGTACCGAGAAAATCGTTGAGGAGGAACTCCATCAGTCAACCTTTAGCCGGACGAGGTTGGCTTTGCGGATGGGGAACGCGTGTCAAAAATATACGTGGGCCCCAACCTAAAGAAACTCGACATCACGTGTTGTCCGGTAACACGTCAGAGGGGCCCGAGTTCTGATCACGATGGAAAGATGGGAGGGACTGCAGGCTTTTCAAGGGCACTCGCAAGAAAAAAGCGGCGGGCGTTGTTTGACAAATTTGTAAAACGTGTTTAGAAGCCGCCCCAACGCCGGGCAGTAATGTCCGGTGTGTTTTGTTGGTTGCCTTGCAGTTTAAGTGCTGACGTTTGGCAGTCAATATCACCGACATGTCCCGTGGTTTCTCCATTTGCATGTGAGAAGCCTGTCAGAGGCCCTGAAACGGGCCTCAGAGGAGGGCGTGTTTCCTTAAACCGGTTTGGCAACAGACCGGCATAACCTTTTGAGAAGGAAATACGATGAGCAAGCGCGAATCGGCCAAGTACAAAATCGACCGCCGCATGGGCGAAAACATCTGGGGTCGTCCGAAGTCCCCGGTTAACCGCCGCGAATACGGCCCGGGCCAGCACGGCCAGCGCCGCAAGGGCAAGATGAGCGACTTCGGCACGCAGCTGCGCGCCAAGCAGAAGCTCAAGGGCTACTACGGCGAACTGCGCGAAAAGCAGTTCCGCGCCACCTTCGACGAAGCAAACCGTCGCAAGGGTGATACTTCCGAGAACCTGATCAGCCTGCTCGAGTCGCGTCTGGACGCCATCGTCTACCGCGCCAAGTTCGTTCCGACCGTTTTCGCATCGCGCCAGTTCATCAACCATGGCCACGTCACGGTTAACGGCGTTCGCGTCAACATCGGTTCTTACCGTTGCAAGGCTGGCGACGTTATCGAAGTTCGTCAGAAGTCCAAGCAGCTGGTGACGGTTCTCGAAGCCGTTCAGCTCGCAGAGCGTGACGTTCCTGACTACATCGAAGTTGATCACAACAAGATGGTTGCCACCTACGCCCGCGTTCCGTCGCTTTCCGACGTTCCGTACCCGGTCGTCATGGAACCGCATCTGGTCGTCGAATTCTACTCGCGTTAATCGACGCGTTTCAGTATTGAGAAAGCCGCCCCTCGGGGCGGCTTTTTTGTTTGCTGGGGAAGGCTTTGCATGCAGGACATTCAGGGTATCGTCGATTCCATCTACGACAGCATGCTGCCGCGGCTGGGTGAGGGGAAGGTTGCGGATTACATTCCCGAACTCGCCAAGGTCGATCCCAACCAGTTTGGCATCGCCATCACCACCGTCGATGGGACGACCTATACGGCCGGCAATGCGCTTGTGCCGTTTTCGATCCAGAGTATCTCCAAGGTTTTCATGCTGACGCTGGCGCTCGGCAAGGCGGGCGAAACGGTGTGGAACCGGGTGGGGCGCGAACCATCGGGATCGTCTTTCAATTCCATCGTTCAGCTGGAACATGAGCACGGCATCCCGCGCAATCCCTTCGTGAATGCCGGCGCCATCGTGGTGACCGATATCGTTCTTTCCGGCCATCAGCCGCGTGAGGCGATCGGCGAGCTTCTGCGGTTCGTGCGTTACCTCGCTGACGATGACACGATCAGCATTGACGACACGGTGGCGAAATCCGAGCAGGCGACGGGTTTCCGCAATTTCGCGCTTGCTAATTTCATGCGGTCCTTCGGCAATCTGCACCATCCCGTGGAACATACGCTCGGCGTTTATTTCCATCAGTGTGCACTTTCCATGACCTGCGCGCAGCTGTCGCGGGCTGGCCTCTTCCTTGCCAATCGCGGCCGTAATCCGCTCTCCGGCCATACCGTCGTGTCGGACCGTCGGGCGCGGCGTATTAATGCGCTGATGCTGACCTGCGGCCATTATGACGGATCCGGCGATTTCGCCTATCATGTCGGCCTGCCGGGCAAGAGCGGCGTCGGTGGCGGCATCATGGCGGTGGCGCCGGGCAACGCGTCGATTGCGGTCTGGTCGCCGGGTCTCAACAAGGTCGGCAATTCGGCGCTCGGGTCACAGGCGCTGGAATTGCTGGCGACCAAAACCGGCTGGTCGGTATTCGGGGCTTGATATTGCCGGCGGATGGGGGCATTGCCTGCATTAAGAACGGCAGTCGTGCCGGAGCGAGTTGATGATGAACATTCTCACCAAGATCGATGACTTTGTAGATCAGGCAGGGGCGGACAAGGTCGGGGCAGATCACGGCCCGTCCGAAGAAAATGGCAGTTCGCATCCCCTGTTCGACAATGCTCCGCGTTCGGTTTCCTTCAACAAGCTGCGCAAGCGACTGTTGCGCAATGTGCGGCAGGCGTTTGAAGATTTCGGCATGCTGAACGGCCAGAAGCGCTGGCTGGTAGGCCTTTCCGGCGGCAAGGACAGCTATGGGCTGCTGGCGCTGCTGCTCGATCTGAAATGGCGCGGCCTCTTGCCGGTGGAGCTGGTGGCCTGCAATCTGGATCAGGGCCAGCCGAATTTTCCCAAACACGTATTGCCGGAGTATCTGGCGAAGATCGGTGTCGCCCATCGCATCGAATATCGCGACACCTATTCAATCGTGAAGGAAAAGGTGCCTTCCGGCGGCACCTATTGTTCGCTCTGTTCGCGGCTTCGTCGCGGCAATCTCTACCGCATCGCGCGGGAGGAGGGCTGCGACGCGCTGCTGCTCGGCCATCACCGCGAGGATATTCTCGAGACCTTCTTCATGAATTTCTTCCATGGTGGCCGGCTGGCCGGCATGCCGGCGAAGCTGTTGAATGACGAAGGCGACCTGATGGTCATGCGCCCGCTTGCCTATTGCGCCGAAGAGGATATGGCAAAATTTGCAGCCGCTATGGAATTCCCGATCATTCCCTGCGACCTCTGCGGCTCGCAGGACGGGCTTCAGCGCAATGCCATGAAGGATATGCTGGCCGATATCGAACGGCGCATGCCGGGCCGCAAGGACGTGATGCTGCGGGCGCTTGCGCATGTGAACCCGTCGCATCTGCTCGACCCGAAGCTTTTTGATTTTTCCGCGCTTGCTGTCACCGGCGCGTCACCTGAAGAGCGTAGGGAGGCCAGCCCTCCCTGATGAAGAAGTGCCCCGCGCCATGAGCCTTTCCGATAAAGATATCGAATTCCTCGTTTCCACCGTCGCCGCTGCCGGCGCACAGGAAATCCTGCCCCGCTTCCGAAACCTGAGCGCCGGCGCCATCTCCGAAAAGACCTCCGCCATCGATCTCGTCACCGAGGCAGATGTTCTGGCGGAAAAGGCGATCACCGCCGCGCTACTCGAACGGTTTCCGAAGGCTCATATCGTCGGTGAAGAGACCTATGAGGCGGACCCTTCCGTCATTCCAGCCCTTGCCGATGCGCCGCTTGCCTTCGTGATCGATCCGATCGACGGTACTTTCAATTATGCTTCCGGCTTTCCCGCTTTCGGCACGCTGCTTGCTGTCACGGTCAAGGGTGAGACGGTGGCGGGCATCATCCACGATCCTGTCATGGGCGACACCATAGTTGCGCTCAAAGGTGAGGGGGCTTACCTCCACCGCAAGAACGGCTCGCAGGCGAAGCTCAAGGTCACGGATCCCGCGCCACTGTCCGAGATGGTCGGCATCTTTTCCTGGCGTCACAGCCATGAGGATCGCCGTCCTGTCATTGCCGCCAATCTGGCGAAGATAAAAATGTCGCTTTCGATCAATTGTTCGGCGCATGAATATTGGCTCGTCTCGGCAGGCAAGCTGCATTTCATAGGCCATGAAAATCTGGCGCCGTGGGATCATCTTGCCGGCGTGCTGGTTCATCAGGAGGCGGGTGGCTATACGGCCCGTTTCGACAATACGCCTTACCGGCCCGGCCAGACGGCAGGCGGTATCCTGTCAGCGCCGGACAAGGAAAGCTGGAAGATGCTGCGGCGGGAAATCGTCGCCTTATAAGATTGATACTCAGATAGAAGGATATCGCCCATGGCTCTCGAACTCGACATCGCCTCTCTCGCCAATGCGCTTCAGGAAGCGGCGGCAGTGGAAATCCTGCCGCGGTTTCGTAATCTGGGCGAGGGTGATGTGCGGATCAAGAGCGAGGCGATAGACCTCGTGACCGAAGCCGACGAGGCTGCCGAGCGGCTGATCCGCGCCCGTGTCGAGGAAATCATGCCGCAGGCGCTGTTCATCGGGGAAGAGGCTGTGGCGGCGGATGCATCGCTGCTGAGCAAGCTTGCCGATGCCGATCTGGCTGTCGTGGTCGATCCCATCGACGGCACCTATAATTTCGCCTCCGGCCTGCCGCTCTTCGGCGTGATGATGAGTGTCATCTCCAAGGGCGAGACCGTTGCCGGCCTGATCTTCGATCCGATGGGTAATGACTGGGCGATTGCTGAAAAAGGCTCCGGCGCATGGCTTTGCGCCGCCGATGGATCGCAGACGCAGATGTCGGTCGTGACAGCGCCGCACCTGTCGCAGATGGTGGGTATCGCCAATACAGGCTATTTCGACGTGGAGACCCGGCGCAAGATTTTGATGAACCTCGCGGATGTGCGGCTGTTCACCAGCTATCGTTGTGCTGCGCATGAATACCGCCTGTTCTGCGGCGGCCACATGCATTTCCTGATGTATAACAAGCTGATGCCCTGGGACCATCTGGCCGGCACGTTGATCTCGCAGGAATCGGGCGCCTATGCCGCCCGTCTTGATGGTTCGCCCTATCTGCCGCGCCATGTGGATGGCGGGCTGCTGCTGGCGCCGGATCAGGAGACCTGGGAACTGCTGCGCGAGAAGATTTTTACGGTTTGAACGAACAACAGCTGTTTTCAATAAAAAGGGCGCGGAACAGAATTCCGCGCCCTTTCTTTTTGTCTGTCCGAACTTACCGTGTCGGCTTGTTGTGGGCCTGAAACAACACGCCCTTTTCGCCGATCAGCACGAAGATAAGGCCGATGATGGAGACGGCAAAGAAGCCGGCCACCATCGGCAGCGCCGTGCCGTCGAAAGCCTGACCAATGCCGGCGCCGATCAGCGAACCGCCGACGGTTCCCATGAAGCCTATGACGGAGGAGGCCGTGCCGGCGACATGGCCGAGCGGCTCCATGGCGAGCGAGTTGAAGTTCGAGCCGATCCAGCCGAACTGGAACATGGCGAGCGCAAAGAACACGATGAAGATGGCGAAGGGCATCGGCTCCGGCCCGAGTATCTGCACCAGCAACCACACGAAGGTGATGGCGATGAAGCCGAGCAGCGATCCGTGCGACAGCTTGCGCATGCCGAACCGGCCGACCAGCCTTGCATTGATGAAGGACGAGAAGGCCATGAACAGCGCCACGCCGGCAAAGGCCGCCGCAAACCATGCGCCAAGGCCGTAGATGCCCTTGTAAACCTGTTCAGCCGAGTTGATGAAGCCGAACAGCGCCCCGAAAATGAAGGTGCTGGAAAGCGTGTAGCAGAGCGCGATACGGTTGGTGAGCACGATCTTGAACCCGCCGAGGATCGAACGAGCCGTGAAAGGCCTGACGTCATCGGGATGCAGGGTTTCCGGCAGGCGGAAATACATCCAGGCCGTCACGACGGCGGCGATGCCGGCCATGAAGGCGAAGATCAGGTGCCAGTCGCCGAAGAAGAGCACGATCTGGCCCGTGCCTGGCGCGATGACCGGAACGACCATGAAGACCATCATGATCAGCGACATCACTTCCGCCATCTGACGGCCGCCATAGATGTCACGGACGATCGAGATGGTGATGACACGCGTTGCCGCCGAACCGATGCCCTGAATGAAGCGCAGGACCAGGAGGCCGGTGAATGACGGCACGAAGACCACTGCAATGGCGGAGATGATGTAGATGGCCAGACCGACGAGCATCGGCTTGCGCCGACCGAAACGGTCAGAAATCGGCCCGTAGAGAAGCTGGGCGATACCGAAACCGAGGAGATAGGTCGAAATCACGTATTGGCGGTGGTTTTCATTGACGACGCCCAGTGATGCGCCGATTTCCTGAAGACCCGGCAGCATGATGTCGATGGCCAGCGCATTCAGCGCCATCAGCATTGCTGCCAGCCCAATGAATTCCGTGCGCCCCATCGAGCCTGCGCGCGAAGCGGTGGATTGTGAAAGTTCTGTCACAGGATTGCCCCAAAAAGAACGGCAAAGGCGTTGCATGAAGCAACGCCTGGCATAAATTTCTGACAATCAGGGTGGGCCGGATGAACCGGCCGAAATCAGGCCGCGCCGCGGACGCTGATACCCTGTTCTTGGAAGTGGCTTTGCAGCTCGCCGGACTGGAACATCTCTTTTACGATGTCACAGCCGCCGACGAATTCGCCCTTGATATAGAGCTGCGGAATGGTCGGCCAGTTGGAATAGTCCTTGATACCCTGACGGATATCGGCATCGGCAAGCACGTTGACGCCCTTGTATTCGACGCCGAGGTAGTCGAGAATCTGTACGACCTGACCGGAAAAACCGCACTGCGGAAATTGCGGGGTTCCCTTCAAGAAAAGAACGATGTCGTTGCTCTTCACTTCGCTGTCGATGATGTCGTGAATGCCGCTCATGGCCATATCCTTTCACATGCGGTTCAAGGCCGCTGCTTTCTGTTAGCCTCTAAATAACATGTCGCGGCGCGATTTCCACCCGGAAAGCGTAAAAAATACGTCTGCGTGGCATGGCATGACAGACTAAATCCGGCCTGCTGCTTTTTATTTATACCGCTGCCTGCTGCGGGAAGCGGCGGTGCGCCTTTTGCTTACCTGCTTCCTGGCCGGCTTGGGCTTGACGGCGGCGTTGAGTGCGGCCTCAAGAACAGAACCAACGATACCACCGGTTAGGGAGCCGGTGTTTTTCGTCCGGCGCGCGCGGCGCGTCTTGCGAATACCGGTCTTGGTGAGAACTTCAGCCAGAGCGCCCTTGACGACGCCATTGAGCAACTGATCGACGATGCCAGACAAAATTCCCCCACCACCAAATAAATCATATTTCCGTCGCGATTTTTACTATACGTGCATCGCCCACTGTATCAAGCGATCCTTTCGGGTGTCTCCAGCCTGAAGGTTTATGCATGCCGACCGTCAAGTCACGACTTGTTCTTTATTTCCCCGGTTTCGATCCGCTCGATGCGGCTGCCCATCATCTGCGCTACCAGCGCGCCGCAGCGCTGGCGGGAAAGACGTGGGACGTCAATTATGCCGTGGGGCCGCGGGAGAGCAGGCCGGCTGGCGAAGCCTTCACGGTGGAGGCTTCGGCGGGAAATTGGAGCACGCGTTCGGATATCGTCGTCTATGACCATAACGATGTCATCTCGCAGCTGCGGGATGCGTCCGTGTGGCGGCAGATCTGGTTGGGTTTCAAGGCCGGGGCGGGCATCGTCAGTGAGGGCGGTGCGGCGCGTTATCTGCGCCATGCCTGGCGTTTTGGGCTGTTCTTCATCTTCCCGTTCCTGCTGATGCTTGCCGGCGGCGCGCTTGCTGCCGGCATTGCGCTCTCGCCATGGCTTTTCAGCCTGCCGCTCTGGCTTCTGGTGGTCAGCATTCCCGCTGCGGCCCTGTTTTTCGTGAAGGCGTTCCTGCCTTTCGCGGAGCGATTTCACACTTTGCATCTTTATGCGGATTGGCGTTTCGCGCTCGCGGTCGGCCGCAATGAACCTATTGCCCGTGACTGGATCGAGGAGAGGGCGGCACTTGTGGTGACGGCGCTTGAAGAGCCCTCGGATGAGGTTCTGGTGGTGTCGCACAGCATGGGTGCCAGCCTCGCGCTCGCGGTCATCGGCCGTGTGCTGGAGCTGAAACCCGACGCGCTGGATGGCCGCAAGCTGTCTTTCGCGACGTTGGGCGGTGCCGCGCTGCAATGTGCGTTCCTGTCGAGTGCGGAGAGGCTTCGCGAGAGCATCGGCGCAATCGCGCGTCATCCTGATGTGACATGGTTCGACATCCAGTGCCTGACCGATCCCATCCACCTCTACCGGTGCAACACCGTCGCTTTGACCGGCCACAAAGACGCGCCGCAGCCGAAGATCGTGCCGATCCGTTTCAAGCATTCGCTCTCACCGGAGCGCTACAAAAAGAACAAGCGCAATTTTCTGCGCATGCACCGGCAATATGTTCTCGGGCCGGATCGCAGATCCGGTTACGATTTCACCCTTTTGACGGCGGGGCCCCTGCCGGCCGCATCCTTTGCCGATCTGGAATCGCAGAGCCCGCCTGCTTTGTAAGCGGCGTTATCCCTTCTGCCTGACATGAAAAGGCCCGCGTGAGAGCATCACGCGGGCCTTTGATTTAGTCCGGGGCCTTTATGCGTCGGCGGGACAGTGAAGCTGTTTTGCCGGCACGTTCACGGCCACAATCATTCGGGAGCAGAGGTCTGCAGGGCAAGGGCGTGCAGAACGCCGCCCATATTGCCCTTCAGCGCATCATAGACCATCTGGTGCTGCTGCACGCGGGTCTTGCCCTTGAATGCTTCCGCAACGACCTCCGCCGCGTAATGGTCGCCATCACCGGCCAGATCGCGGATCGTGACCTTTGCCCCGGGAATTCCCGCCTTAATCATGTCTTCAATGTCGCCGGGTTTCATGGGCATGGTGTTTCTCCTTAATTCATTCTGCGGCAATCAAAGTTTCGCCGTCCATGAACTGAGGGAACCACGATTCATAGGCCAAGTGCAATTCTTTAATCTCGACAGCGCGCGCCGTGCCCAGCTTTACGGTGGAACCACCGGTAGTGCCAATAAGAGGGCAGGAAACACCGGCCGCCTTGGCCGCCGCCCGCACCTTGTCGAGATCGGACTTCTTGACGGTCAGGACGTAACGGGCCTGATCTTCGCCATAGAAGGTGAGGATCGGATTATGGCCTTCGACCGCATCGATCGTTGCGCCGATGCCGGATGAAATCGCCATTTCGGCAACAGCGAGTGCCAGACCGCCAGAGGAGCAATCGTGAACGGCGGTGGTGAGACCTTCAGTGATGAGACCACGGACGAAATCGCCGTTCTTCTTCTCGGCGATGAGATCGACATGCGGCGCCGGGCCATCGGTGCGGCCGTGAACATCACGCATATAGACCGACTGGGCAATGTGGGTGCCGAGGCCAGCAGGTGCGCCAACCAAGAGTACCACCTCGTCGGCAGCCGCGAAACGGATGCGCGCCATGCGGCCCCAGTCCTTCAGCAGGCCAACGCCGCCGATGGTGGGGGTGGGCAGGATCGCCTGACCATTGGTCTCGTTGTAGAGCGAGACGTTGCCGGAAACGATCGGGAATTCCAGCACGCGGCAGGCCTCGCCGATGCCCTTGATGGCATGGACCAGCTGGCTCATGATTTCGGGCTTTTCCGGATTGCCGAAATTGAGGTTGTCGGTGGCCGCCAGCGGCAGAGCACCAGTTGCGGTAATGTTGCGCCAGCATTCGGCGACCGCCTGCTTGCCGCCTTCGAAGGCATCGGCCTCGACATAACGCGGGGTCACGTCGGAGGAGAAAGCGAGCGCCTTCTTGTCATGGCCTTCGACGCGCACCACGCCGGCATCACCGCCCGGCAGCTGCAGGGAATTGCCCTGGATCAGCGTGTCATACTGTTCGTAAACCCAGCGGCGCGAGGAGTTGTTGGCCGAACCAACGAGCGACACCAGCGCATCGGCAATGTCGGCTTCGGGGATGTCGGTTTCCGAAAGCGCTGCGGGCACCTTGGCTGGCGTCCACGGGCGGTCGTATTCGGGGGCCTCGTCGCCGAGTTCCTTGATCGGCAGGTTGGCGACTTCTTCGCCATTGTGCAGCACGCGGAAGCGCAGGTCGTCGGTGGTCTTGCCGACGATGGCGAAGTCCAGACCCCATTTGACGAAGATCGCCTTGGCGACTTCTTCCTTGGAGGGCTCGAGAACCATGAGCATGCGCTCCTGGCTTTCCGACAGCATCATTTCGTAAGCCGTCATGCGCTCTTCGCGCACCGGCACGGCGTTCAGGTCCAGTTCGATGCCGAGATCACCCTTGGCGCCCATTTCGACGGCGGAGCAGGTGAGGCCGGCGGCACCCATGTCCTGAATGGCGATGACCGCACCGGTCTTCATCAGCTCAAGGCAGGCTTCCAGCAGGCACTTTTCGGTGAAGGGGTCGCCGACTTGAACCGTCGGGCGCTTTTCTTCGATGGACTCGTCGAATTCGGCAGAGGCCATGGTCGCGCCGCCAACGCCGTCGCGGCCGGTCTTTGCACCGAGATAAACGACCGGCAGGCCGACGCCCTTGGCTTCCGAGAGGAAGATCGCATTGGACTTGGCAAGACCGGCGGCAAAGGCGTTGACGAGGATATTGCCGTTATAACGCGGGTCGAATTCCACTTCGCCGCCAACTGTCGGCACACCGAAGGAGTTGCCGTAACCGCCGACACCGGCGACGACGCCGGCGACGAGGTGGCGGGTCTTCGGATGATCCGGCGCACCGAAACGCAGGGCGTTCATGGCGGCGATCGGGCGTGCGCCCATGGTGAAGACGTCACGCAGGATGCCGCCGACGCCGGTTGCCGCACCCTGATAGGGCTCGATATAGGACGGGTGGTTGTGGCTCTCCATCTTGAAGACGACGCAGTCGCCATCGTCAATATCCACCACGCCGGCATTTTCACCGGGGCCCTGAATGACGCGCGGACCCGTTGTCGGCAGGGTCTTCAGCCACTTCTTCGAAGACTTGTAGGAGCAGTGCTCGTTCCACATGGCCGAGAAAATGCCAAGCTCGGTAAAGCTGGGCTCCCGTCCGATCAGGTCGAGGATACGCTGGTATTCGTCGGGCTTCAGCCCGTGGGATGCAACGAGTTCCGGGGTGATCTTGATGGAGTTTGAAATCGACATAGGTCTCACGCGGTTCGAGCCGAGGAAAGTTTCCGGTTCTTTAGCGCAAGAGGCCTCTCCGTGCGACAGGAAAATGCGCAGTTTTACCGGCAAAACGCTGCTTTCTTGGCTTATTCAGAACTTGTAGCCGACCATAAGTCCGACACGCGTCAGCCCGTCATTGGGGCCGTCGCACAGATTGGCATGGGAGGCGTGTTCGATCTGGGTCGAAATATTCCAGTTGCTGTTGAAGCGATATCCGATAGCGGCATATTCATGAAAAAGCAGGTGGCAACCGAATTCCGCGCCCGTTTCGCCAGGGCCGTTTTTCAGTCTGCCGTCATGCCATAGGCCACCAAAGCCAAGGTCGACGAAAATCTTCGGATTGAGGTCAAAGGTCCAGTTGACGCCGCCGTAAATGGTATCCGCCTCTCCCTCGGTGCCGATTTCGCCGCCCAGATGCAGACGCGGGCGGGCGAGTTTTTCGCCGAGGGTGACAGCTGAGGCGCTCGCAAAGGGATCAAAATAGGCGGTAAAGGCCGGGAATGCGCCATCTTCACCGCCGCTATCGCGGCTGGTGACAGAGGTTGTGACCCCGAACCGCAGTTCGTCGAATACCGTACCGTCGGCGGCGATGGCCGATGTGACATCCGCAAGCACAAATGCTGCAAAGACCATTGCAAGAGCGAACAGTACCCTGATGGATGTGGAACCGAATGCTGCCATCGAATCATTCCCCGCTCCGAAGTAGGGAAAGGATGGCAGATTTGTTGGTGCGGTAAATAATGAGTTACTGATTTAGGAATCGTGTTGCAGGAATGACTCGGCCAGGCACCGCTTACGCCTCGCTTTCATAGCCGGATGAACCGTTGTCGAGCAGATTGCGCAGGATGCCAAAGGCATGCGTCAGTTCCTCGCGCGAGGAGGGGCCGGAAAAGCTGATGCGGACGCGGTGGAATACCTTTTCCGAGCGGCCGGCCTTGAACTCGTCCTCGTCGTCGATCAGTACGCCTTCCTTCATGGCGGCATTGCGGAAGGTGCCCGACAGCCAGGGTTCAGGCAGCCGCAGCCACATGAAGGCGATATCGGGCAGGGAGTTGAATTCCAGCCCGGCAAAGATGCGTCTGGCGATTGCCTCGCGCTCGTTGATCTCGGCGATGCAATCCTTGCGGATATCATCTGCGTCGCCGCTATTGACGAGACGCGCATTCAGTTCGGCCAGCATGAAGGGCAATCCGCCGGTCAACATCGAATGCGAAATTCGTATTCTCGATGAAAATTGCGCCGGGCAGGCAACCCAGCCGCCCCTGACACCGGCGGCGACGGATTTCGACAGGCCACCGACAACGAAGGTGATATCGGGTGCGAATTCCGCAATGAGCGGGATCGCCTCGCGGGTCATGGCACCGTAGAGATTGTCCTCCACGATCCATACGCCGTATCTGCGGGCAATATCGGCGATTGCCCGCCGCCGATCCTCGGGCAGGGTGGCGCAGGTGGGGTTCTGGCCGGCTGACATCAGGAAGATCATCTTGGGATGTTGCTGGGCGCAGACACGCTCGAAATCATCGGGGACGATACCCTTTTCGTCCACCTCCACCAGCGTCACGCGGCGCCCGGCAAGGGTGGCGCTGCGGCTGATGTGGGAATAGGTGACGGGCTCGAAGACGATGCGGTCACCCGGCGCCGTCATTGCGGTCACCACGCTCATCACCCCCGCATGGGCGCCGAGCGTGGAGACGATGTTTTCCGGTTTCGGCGACCAGCCGTTCTGGGAAAGCCAGCGGGCGCCCGCCATACACCAGTTGTCTGGAAAGGTGCGGGTGTAGTTGGAAATTTCGAACGGATGTTCTCTGGCAAGGGCCTCGACGTGTTTACCGACCAGAACGCTCTGGCCGACATCCGGCGCTGCGGTGGTGTTCAGGCGGAATTCGGCGCTGGTGTCGAGGGCGTAGCGCGTGCCACCGAATGCCGACACGGACGGTTCCTCGGGCGATAAGGGCGCTGGGGTCTTGCGTTCATTGACATAGGTGCCGCGGCCGACTTCGCCGCTGACGAGGCCACGTTCGTGAATAAGGCCATAGGCCCGGCTGATTGTGCCGATTGTTACGCCGAGATCGTAAGCGAGATTGCGCTGCGGTGGCAGTTTCGAGCCTGCCTGGAGGATTCCGTCGGAAATCGCGCCTTCGATACTATCGGCAAGGCGAAGGTAAATCGGGCCGTCGCCCTCGGTGATGTCAGGGAGCCAATTTGTCATGGTGACAATTTATGCATTGTATCTGTTCTCAAGTCAATTGTATTTATTGTCTGCATTGAATGACATCAAACACACGGAGACAATAGGTGCAATATGCGCAAGATGGATCAATACCTTTCGACAGCGGATACACTCTATCCTGATGGCTACGAACGGGAACGCGTGTTCCGCGATGCCGGCGACATGGTCGCACCGGCGCCGTTTCCGGCCAAGATCGCCCGCACGCTTATTGGTCGCATGATTGCCTGCGTGTTTCACTGGCACCTGAAACGGCGCGGACGGTTCGCCTTGCGGGAGCTGTCTGACGATCTTCTGGAGGATATCGGGGTAACGCGCGATGAGGCCATGAAGGAGGCTGCGAAATCTCAGCTTTTCTCCTGGCCGACGCGGTCCCTCTGATTTTTTGTCGGAGAGCGGTGCCTTCTTTCCCCGGCACCATCAAGCCATTCGGCAGCCCGCCACGCCACTCCCAACCGGCGTCGGCGGGTTTTTTTATGCCGGTCGCTTGGAGGAACGTCACCGCCTATTCCCTCATTCCTGTGACAAGCACAGGGATGAGGAAGGATAGGGCATCATCAAGGCTGGCATCTCACCTATGCGCCCGCCGAGAGCCCGTTTCCGTGTTCGTTAATCAGCAGCCCTTGCCGCCATTCGCCCAGCGCTTAACGTCGGTGGCGATGCGGCCGGAGATGGCTTCGCTCATCACTGGTCCGAAAGCATCGAGCTTTGCCGGGTTGCCTTCTGCCTGGATCACCAGCATGGGGCGCGATTCCGGGCTGTTACGCGGCACGAGGAGGATGCGCGGGCGGCCCGAGAAAGAATTGAGTTCCGGCGCGAGGCGATAGGCCTTGAACGCCGCATCACCCGATTTGAACCAGCAGGCATTGGCACCAAGCGCGATCCGCTCCATCGTTGGCAAAGCAGCGCGGGAGACGGAGGCGACCGGCTGCGGTTTCGGCTGGCAGGCGGCAAGTGCGGCGGCTGCGAGGATCAGTCCGGTGGCTTTGTAGGCATTCAGTCGAAAAGCAAGAGACATCAGGTCATCCAGAAGAGAGGCCGAAGCGGCAGCCGCGAACGGGCATCAAAAAAGGCGGGCTTGAAGCCCGCCCGGTCCATCAGGCTGCGATGACGCCGAGTGCCGAAGCGAAGAGGCCGCGGCCGTCATTGCCGCCATGGGCGGCTTCGATGAGGTTTTCCGGATGCGGCATCATGCCGAGAACATTGCCCTTGGCGTTGATGACGCCGGCAATATCGTTCAGCGAGCCGTTGGGGTTGGTGCCTTCAGCATAACGGAACACGACCTGACGGTTGTCTTCCACGGACTTCAGCTCATCCGTATCGAGGAAATAGTTGCCGTCGTGATGGGCGACAGGGCAGCGCAGGATCTGGCCCCTGTCATAAGCGCGGGTGAATTCAGTGTCGTTATTGGCGACTTCGAGCTTCACTTCACGGCAGACGAATTTCAGCGAGGCATTGCGCATCAGCGCACCCGGCAGCATGCCGGCTTCGACCAGAATCTGGAAGCCGTTGCAGACGCCGAGGACCTTGACGCCCTGTTCGGCCTTTTCGCGGATGGCCTGCATGACCGGCATGCGGGCGGCGATTGCGCCGCAACGCAGATAGTCACCATAGGAGAAGCCGCCCGGAATGACGATCAGGTCGACATCGGGAATATCCGTTTCCGTCTGCCAGATGGTGACGGGCGCCTGACCGGAAATTTTCGTCAGCGCCGCGATCATGTCGCGGTCGCGGTTGAGGCCGGGAAGTTGGACGACAGCGGATTTCATGGGCAGCGGCTCCTGGAGCTTAAAGAATGCTGATGGCGTAGTTTTCGATGACCGTATTGGCCAGCAGCTTTTCGCACATTGCCTTCAGATCGGTTTCGGCCTTGGCCTTGTCGGCGCCTTCCAGTTCCAGATCGAAGACCTTGCCCTGGCGGACGTGGCCGACGCCATCAAAACCGAGGCTGCCGAGCGCGCCTTCGATTGCCTTGCCCTGCGGATCGAGAACGCCGTTCTTCAGCGTAACAGTCACCCGTGCCTTGATCACCTGATCTTCTCCTGATTTACCCTACGAAGCCAATATTACTTTACGAGGCCGATATCACTTTACGAGGACTGGGCCGGTGCCGCGGATCGGTTCGTTTTCATTGATGATGCCGAGACGGCGCGCCACTTCGGAATAGGCTTCCACAAGCCCGCCCAGATCGCGGCGGAACAGGTCCTTGTCCATCTTTTTCTGGGTCTCGATGTCCCACAGGCGGCAGCTATCGGGCGAAATCTCGTCGGCGAGGATGATGCGCATCATGTCGCCTTCGAACAGCCGGCCGCATTCGATCTTGAAATCGACGAGCTGGATGCCGACGCCGAGGAAGAGGCCGGACAGGAAGTCGTTGACGCGGATGGCAAGCGCCATGATGTCGTCAAGCTCGGCGGGGTTGGCCCAGCCGAAAGCCGTGATGTGCTCTTCGGAGACCATCGGGTCTTCCAGCTCATCCGACTTGTAATAGAACTCGATGATGGAGCGCGGCAGCACCACGCCTTCCTCGATGCCGAGGCGCTTGGACAGCGAGCCGGCGGCGACATTGCGCACGACGATCTCGAGCGGGATCATCTCCACTTCCTTGATCAACTGCTCGCGCATGTTGAGGCGGCGGATGAAGTGGGTCGGAATACCGATCTTGTTCAGATGCGTGAAGACATATTCGCAGATGCGGTTGTTCAGCACACCCTTGCCGTCGATGACTTCGTGCTTCTTCTTGTTGAAGGCGGTCGCATCGTCCTTGAAGAACTGGATAAGCGTGCCTGGCTCCGGACCTTCGTAGAGGATCTTGGCCTTGCCTTCGTAAATACGGCGGCGACGGTTCATAATGGCAGGTCTCTTGGTTGACGCCGATTCGGGTGGCGTTAAGTTTGGTCTTTGAAGCGGTCCCTTAAAGGAAAAGACTGCATTCTACAATGAGGCGCGCTGATCTTCCCTTCAATTCTTGTGTCGGGCCATGAAGCAACAACACCCGGTATGGTAGGGCCAAGGCATGACATGGTGCGCCTTTGCCCGGATCGTCAGGTCTCGGGCGTCTTCAGGCGGCTGAGGAACTGGGCAAACACCATGCCGCCTTCGGGCCACGGGCCATGGCCGGACTCGGCGTTGATGTGGCCGGACATGCCGGCATCCACCAGCATGGAACCCCAGGCGCTGGCGATGTCGTCGGCATGTTCGTAAGTGCCGAAAGGATCGTTGCGGCTGGCGATGGTGATGGACGGAAACGGCAGTGGATCGCGCGGGTAGGGGCCGAAGGTCATCAGGTGTTTCGGCCGGATATCCGGATTGGCGACATCGGGCGGGGCAACAAAAACGGCGCCTACGACCTTATGGGCGATCTCAGGCAAGGCATGGATCACGGTCGGCACACCGAGCGAATGGGCAACCAGCACGACGGGCTTGGTAGCGGCGTTCACCTCTTCAACCAGCCGCGCCACCCAGTCTGCCTTCACGGGCTTGGTCCACTCCGCCTGCTCGACCCGGCGCGCGGTGGATAGCTTGCGCTCCCAGCGGGTCTGCCAGTGGTCGGGGCCGGAATTGGTGTAACCGGGTACGATGAGGATATCTACGTCTGAAACTTTCATGCGCCCATATCTGTGCTTTGATGCCGTCGCGATCAAGACCGCGACAGCATTAACTTATCCGCGTTCTGGATCAGGCCTTGCCGAAGACACGGGTGAAGATCGTGTCGACGTGCTTGGTATGATAACCGAGGTCGAACTTTTCACGGATCACGTCTTCAGGCAGCGCTGCGCGCACTTCCTCGTCGCCCAGCAGTTCTTCCAGGAAATCGGCACCCTGTTCCCAGACCCGCATGGCGTTGCGCTGTACCAGACGGTAAGCGTCTTCACGCGAAACACCGGCCTGTGTCAGCGCCAGCAGAACGCGCTGCGAATGTACGAGGCCGCGGAACTTGTTCATGTTCTTCAACATGTTGTCGGGATAGATCACCAGCTTCTCGATGACGCCGGCCAGGCGGTTCAGCGCGAAATCCAGCGTAACCGTGGTGTCGGGGCCGATGGCGCGCTCCACGGAGGAGTGGCTGATATCGCGCTCGTGCCAGAGCGCCACGTTCTCCATGGCCGGCACGACGGACATGCGCACCAGACGCGCAAGACCGGTGAGGTTTTCGGTCAGGACCGGGTTGCGTTTGTGCGGCATGGCGGACGAGCCCTTCTGGCCGGGAGAGAAGAACTCTTCCGCTTCCAGAACCTCGGTGCGCTGCATGTGGCGGATTTCGATGGCGACGTTTTCGATCGACGAGGCGATGACGCCGAGAACGGCGAAGAACATGGCGTGGCGATCGCGCGGAATGACCTGCGTGGAGACCGGCTCGGGGATGAGACCAAGCTTTTCGCAGACATGTTCCTCGACGCGCGGGTCGATATTGGCGAAGGTGCCGACGGCGCCGGAGATCGCGCCGGTGGCGATTTCCGCACGGGCATTAACGAGGCGCTCGCGGTTACGGTGCATCTCGGCATAGAAGCGGGCAAAGGTCAGGCCCATCGTGGTCGGCTCGGCATGGATGCCGTGGCTGCGGCCGATGCGCACCGTGTTCTTGTGTTCGAAGGCGCGGGTCTTGAGAGCCGCGAGCACCCGGTCGATGTCGGCGAGCAGCAGATCGGCGGCGCGCACGAGCTGGATGTTGAGGGTGGTGTCGAGAACGTCGGAAGAGGTCATGCCCTGATGCACAAAACGGCTGTCGGGGCCGACAAATTCGGCGAGATGGGTGAGGAAGGCGATGACGTCGTGCTTGGTCACGGCCTCGATCTCATCGATGCGGGCGACGTCAAACGTGGCGCTGCCGCCCTTTTCCCAGATGGTCTGGGCTGCTGACTTCGGGATGACACCAAGCTCGGCCAGCGCGTCACAGGCATGGGCCTCGATCTCGAACCAGATGCGGAATTTTGTTTCCGGCGACCAGATGGCGACCATTTCCGGCCGGGAGTAACGAGGGATCATGGCAATGACTTTCTTAGTGGAGGAATTTTGCTGCCCGTTTAGCAAAGTGTTCCGGTAATCTCAATCTATCAAGCTGCATGGCTATGTCGCTTGCCGCGCACGCCGGCAGAGGATTGCGCCGGCGGGCAGGAGCGGAAGAGCCGCAAAGGGAAAATACAGTCCGAGACCGAGAATTGCGAATTGATAGACCGCGCCGAGCGAGGTGAAGAGCTGCTGGAAAAACCAGATGCGGGAAAAGGCCGGTGCGTGCCATTGCGCATAAAAGATGCGGTACTGGAACGCGAAAAATGCCGCCGCAACGGCGAGGGTGAAGAATGCGATGGCGAGGCAGGCCGCCGCGAAACGCAGCGGCAGGGAAGTGGAGGCGGGAAGGAAGCGCAAAGCCACTATCGCCAGCAGCCAGCCCAAAAGGCCGCCGCAGAAGAAAAGCGTGATGATATCGGCGGCATGGTCGGTTTCCAGCCGGTTTCGGATATAGAGTCCGATGGTGGCGACAGCGGCCGAGCAGAGGGCCCAGGCAAGGGCGCCGAGAGCCAGGAACAGCGCTGCAGAAGCCGTCTCACGGAAACCCTTTCTGTCGCTTTCCATGACTATCCCCCAACGCCTGCCCCAACGCTCGCAATGCCGCCCCGGCCTTTCCGCATTCTGCGACGGCGGGTTATGTCCGTCCGGCTTCCGCGGCCATGCGCAATTGTGCGACGGTCTTGCGGTAGTCGGCAACGCCGTCGCCCTTGAAGACGGCCGAGCCCGCCACCAGCGCGTTGGCGCCGGCGGCAATGATTGCGCCTGCGGTTTCCGCCGTCACGCCGCCATCCACTTCCAGATCGATCGGCCGGTCGCCGATCATTGCCTTTGCCGCCCGGATCTTGTCGAGCATGGCGGGAATGAATTTCTGACCGCCGAAACCGGGGTTGACGCTCATGATGAGGATAAGATCGACGTCATCAAGCACGTTCTCGATGACGGAAAGCGGTGTGGCGGGGTTAAGCGTCACGCCGGCCTTGCGGCCAAGCCCACGGATCGTCTGCAACGAGCGGTGCAGGTGCGGTCCCGCTTCCGCATGCACGGTGATGCTGTCGCAGCCGGCCTTGGCGAAGGCTTCGAGATAGGGATCGACGGGTTCGATCATCAGGTGGCAATCGAAGAAGGCCATGCTGTGGGGCCGCAGCGCCTTGATGACATCAGGCCCGAAGGAGATGTTGGGGACGAAGTGGCCGTCCATGACATCGAGATGGATCCAGTCCGCGCCCGCTTCCGTGACATCGGCGACTTCCTGTCCCAGCTTGGCGAAATTGGCAGCCAGAATGGACGGGGCTATGCGGATGGGCAGGGACATGGGGCAAACTCCTCTCGACGCGTTGCGTAAGCTGCCTTTAACATCAAGTATCGGGGTTTGAAACGGCTTGCGGTGCGCTTGCCCGCCGTTTTCAGCTACGTTTCAACGAAATCCCGCGCGTGGCGCGTGGCCTATTGCTTTTCGGCCTTGTCCACCGGCTCGAAGCGCTGGCCGTTCCAGCGCTGCAGTCGATAGGGGTTGTCGGAAAGGTCGTGTGACGGTGTGAAGCCGAGATCGCCGATGACGGTTTTGAAGACGGTGCCGCCAGCCAATATTTCCGGTGCGGGTTTCGATTGAGCCTGTGTCGCCTCCGCAAGGGCGGCAGTCAGTTCCGTCGCCGCATAGGCCGGCAGGACGTAACCCTCGGGTTCGATGCCGGCTGCGCGCAACTCTCCGTTGGCGGCCTGGGCCGAGGGCAGGGTGTCATAGGCCGGGCGCGTGACGGCCAGCACATTGGCGGTGAGGGGAACCGGGTTGTTTGCCGCATTCATGGCGTCGCCACCCATGATGGTCAAAGCGAGGTTTTCGGATGCAGCGTCTCTGGCGATGATGGCGACGTCGTTGCGCTCCGCGCCCACGAAGACATGGGAAATGCCGGTTCGCGCCAGCCGGCGCACCAGCGCCACCTGCTGTTCTTGGTTGGGACGCATCGTATCGGAAAACGTCGGCTTGAGGCCGTTTTCCTCCAGCGACGCGCGGATGCGGTCGACGAGTTCGCGGCTATAGATCGTGCCGTCATCCACTAGCCCAATGGAATGTCCCTTCCAGTCGCGCAGGATGATTTCGGCGATCCTGTCCGATTCGGCCCTGTCGGAAGGGGAGAGGCGGAAAAGCGGCCAGCCATATTTCAGGGAATCTTCCATCAGAATAGGCGCGCGGCTGGAAAGCGTGATCGCCGGAATGGCGGCCGCCTTTAGTGGCGGCAGGACACCCTGAAGCGTTTCCGTGCATAAAAAACCGATTGCGGCGCTGACCTTGGCGGCCACCAGGCCATCGGCAATCGCGCCACCGCTGCCATCTTCGCAGCTCTCGTGGATTTCGACGACATCCAGCCCAAGCTTGGCCGCCGCCGCCTTGGCACCTTGCCGCACCTGCTGCCCCAGAAGCTCGTAAGGACCGTTCTGTGGAGCAACAATGCCAATCGATGCAGCACTTGCTGAGCCCGCAAAGGCAAAACCGGCGATGATCGTTAGCAGGCGAACTGAAAGCATGACGTGATCGAAATCCTGTTGTCCCGGCTTGATGTTTATCGGCAACAACCGGTTTTCCAAAGGAAAAATACGTGCGCTTCACAGACATTCCCGCAAAACCACCACATTGCTGATGTGCGGGCCTCGCTGTCGAGGATCAGCTTGCCGATCTTTTGTTACTTTCAGCGCTTGCCCGTTTCGAGCGCAACTCCTCGCCAAGGCTTTGCTCCACCCAGGGTAACTGGGCCATAAGATCGTTCCATGCCAAGGACGGGCCGGCGCGACTGGTCA
Organism: Agrobacterium fabrum str. C58; assembly: GCF_000092025.1. Lineage (NCBI taxonomy): Bacteria > Pseudomonadati > Pseudomonadota > Alphaproteobacteria > Hyphomicrobiales > Rhizobiaceae > Agrobacterium > Agrobacterium fabrum. Next base: position 1,819,908 of record NC_003062.2, on the reverse strand, counting down.
CATTGTTGTGCCATCTGGTCAACTCCGCGTAGCGCTGATCATCGGTTATCCTGACGTCGTGGTCGCGATAAACCTTATTTATCAGTCTTCCGAGCGGATTGATCAGATCGACCAGAAGCTGATGGGAGCCATGGTCTGTGCTGCTGGATTGCCCACCCTCGAACATATCTCCTTGCCCCGTGACGAGCCAGGATATGTTCACGCCGAACTCCCGGTGATAGGCGGAAAGCAGCTCTGCATCGGGCACGCGTTCGCCCCGCTCGTAATGCGCCAGACCACTTTTGCTGATCACCAGCCGGCTGGCGAAGACATCCCGGTCATCGATATCGAACGCTGCCCTCACGGCTCGGAGGCGTCTTCCTAGGTCTGTCTTGGGCTCGACTTCTTTCCTAGCCAAATTCTTTCAAGTTAAATCACAAATGGAGTTTACAAAAATCCAAATGTGATTTAATCCTCTCTGTGTTCGATATCATCAATAAGAAAGGCGTCTGGCAGGACGCCGTTGTTTTAATAGGCTATTTAGCACTGTGTTAAAGGTATCAGCAAGATAGGGCACACGCTTCGTGCCCCTGCATAAAATCAAATATCGCACGGTTGGGTGCTTGATGACTCGTTAGTGGTCTTCAAGGCGATTCGATTTCGACGCGAACATGACAATATTTGAATGTATTGATCCCCCGAAAAGGCGGCCATGATGCATGTTGAAAGGCCAGGGTTGCTACGTAAGGCGCTCAGTTTGACTATTAAGGGCCTTGCGATGCTCGTTTTGTATCCATTTATTTTGTTATTCGCGATCGTAGTAATGGCGATGGTGATGATTTCCCCTGAGATAAAGCCACGAGAAGAAGGGCATGATTGATCATAATTTCTTTCGCGACCAAAGGGGTGCATGGCAGCACAGCGATGTGCCGCCATGGAAGGAACACGGCAACAATTGCATAAAATATCATGCTTCACTTAGGCGCAGGTCTTTATTGCTGGTTTTAGTCTTCTCTATTTTTATGTGGTGGATTATCATTTTTTGCGCCCGATACATTGTGTCGACATTGTAGGCGCATTGGATCATGCATTAATATTGCAATAGGACATTGCGTCCGTGCAGGCTCGCCTGCGTATCGGAGAATTGCCTAAAGGTCAGCGTTCCAATCAAGTTTACGACGTCTGCGTTGCTTGATTGATCGCTTTTATAAGTATCAATTATAAGTTGTTCCCGCCCGTCGTCGGTGGAAGGAACCATTCTCGTTAATTTTCTGCAGAGTTTCATCTGCCTGTCTCTCATGTTGCGGGGGAGAAAACTCCGTGCGGCTGAATGACTGTATTGCTTTATAAAACTATTATATTTGTGGAGTAGAGATGCAATTTGGAAGGTGTGCGTTATTCATTGTGCCTCACAGAGTGCAGCAAACAAAAATGCACAATTTATCCCCATTTCCATAACTAACTGATATATATTCGAAATACATAAAGCTTCATGTCGTGGGCAGGTTTCTGTCCGCGGTTTTTTCGCATTTGCGAGAAGAATTGCTTGACGGAAACTAAATGTTTAGCTTAGATAACATTGTTTCAGGGGACGACTGAAATTGGCCATATTAGGCCTCGGAAGTGTTCCGATTATAAGCACTGCCAGACTATATTGCATTCCATATTCTATCTTTTTCATTACGTACAAACCGCTTCGGGAAACTGGAGCGGTTTTTTACATAGTGCTAATTTAAGCAATTTAAAATTGAATTTGAGATGCCTCACACAAAGGCGTTCTTTCATTCCTGTTTTTATAGAAAAGATATAGCGCGGAGAGGGGGAAGCCGGCTCCGGCACATAATCCACGCAGCTGTTTGAAAACGCGTTTTGACTGCGCCCGTCGCCCGCAGGCGGGTCGGTTCAGTTTCCCGTGCGGCCTTGGTTCAAGGCGGCCAGGGCGTCTTTTGCAAAGGCAGAGAGGGGCTCGGGAAGCTTATCCGGATCGAACCAGCCAATGGCGGAAAGCTTGTCCGGTTCGGTCAGTGCTGGTTCACCCTGCGTATCGCGGGTGACGAAGATCAGCGAGACCCAGTGGTGGCGGTCTTGCGGATCGATAAATTCGCTGTGGCAGAGAAATTCAACAGCGCCGATCTGAAGGCCGGTTTCTTCTTCGGCCTCCCGCCGCGCTGCGGCGAGGCAAGTCTCGAGGTGATCCACCTTGCCCCCCGGAATGCTCCAGTATCCGGCTTCCGGCGCTTTCATGCGCCGGCACAAAAGCAGGCGGCCTTCGCGCAATATGACAAGGCCCACGCCAACGCCCGGGAAATCGAGGCCGGGCTTGATGGTCGATGTCATATTGTCCATCGCGATGGTCAGGCCTTGGCGTTAGCCACGATCAGCATGAAGGCGGGAATGTCGTCGCCGAAACCAACCGGTGTCGGGCCATCGTCGTGGTCACGATAATGACGGCGACGGTCGCGGTTGTCGTCATTGGCGTGCAGCGAGTTCAGGTTGCGGCTGTTGCGCTCGGAATTGCGCGGGGTCTTTTCCGGTCTGCGTTCTGCCTTCACCTTGTCTTCTCCGTGAGCCGCGATGTCCGTATCCACTACGGATTGTGCGTCCTGATTGATGTTTTCCACCGGCGATGCAGGTGCATCGCGACGGTTTCTGTCGCGGCCTCTGCCGCTACGTTCCTTGGTGCCCCGGCGGCCGGAATTGCTTTCAAAGCTTTCCATGGGCGCGGGGAGGGAGGACAGATCGCCGCTCAGCCATTCGATCTTTTCGGCAATCAGCTTTTCAATCGCGTCGAGATATTTCGCGTCGCTCTTGGTGACGAGAGTGAAGGCCTTGCCCGAACGGCCGGCACGACCGGTGCGGCCGATGCGGTGGACATAGTCTTCGGCATGGATGGGAACATCGAAGTTGAAGACGTGGCTGACATCAGGGATATCAAGCCCGCGGGCTGCAACGTCGGAAGCGACCAGCAGCGTCAGCTGTCCATCCCGGAAGTTCTGCAGCATCGTCGTGCGCGAGCGCTGATCCATGTCACCATGCAGTGCGCCAACGGAAAAGCCGTGACGATCCAGCGAACGGAACAGATCGGCGACATCCTTCTTGCGATTGCAGAAGATGATGGCGTTCTTGAGTTCCGCTTCTTCGGCACGGACCAGATCGCGCAGCACGGCGCGCTTTTCATAGTCCTTATTATGCGCGGCGACGATACGCTGCGTTACCGTCTTTGCGGTAGAGGATGGCTTGGCGACCTCGATCCGCGTCGGGTTCTGCAGGAACCGGTCAGCCAGCTTCTGGATTTCCGGCGGCATGGTGGCCGAGAAGAACAGCGTCTGCCGGGTGAAGGGGATCATTTTGGCGATACGCTCGATATCGGGGATGAAGCCCATGTCGAGCATGCGGTCGGCTTCGTCGATGACGAGAATTTCCACGCCGGTCATCAGCAGCTTGCCACGCTCGCAATGGTCGAGAAGGCGGCCGGGGGTGCAGATCAGCACATCGGCGCCACGCTCGAGCTTGCGATCCTGGTCTTCGAAGGAAACACCACCGATGAGCAGGGCAACGTTCAGCTTGTGATTCTTGCCGTATTTTTCGAAGTTCTCCGCCACCTGCGCTGCAAGCTCGCGGGTCGGCTCCAGGATCAGCGTGCGCGGCATTCTGGCGCGTGCGCGGCCCTTTTCGAGCAGCGTCAGCATCGGCAGAACGAAGGACGCGGTTTTGCCGGTGCCGGTCTGTGCGATACCGCAGATATCACGCTTTTCCAGCGCGGGCGGAATGGCGCCGGCCTGAATGGGTGTCGGCGTCGTGTAGCCGGCATCTGCAATAGCGGAAAGAACTTTTTGGCTCAGGCCAAGATCAGAGAATGTTGTCAAAGGAAGAACTTTTTCCGTTCTGGTTCGGTAAGAATACCTGCGTGCCGCTGCGGCACTTGCAAAGACTTGGCGCGGGGATAGGCCCAAATTGCCGGAAAGTCAAGGAAACAACGGGAAAAGCGCGCGAAACGTGATGCTCCGGGCGGGGCTTTTGAGCCCTCACCGTGAATTTGTGTGATTTATCGTTAAAAGAGCAAAAGAAGGGTTAAAATCAGCCTGCTATTTTAGATAGGTTTTCAGCTCCGCTCCGGCGATCAGGTATCGCATGGGATCGACCGGTGTATCGTTGCGCCGCACTTCGTAATGCACATGCGGGCCGGTGGAGCGGCCGGTGCTGCCGGCGCGGCCGATGACGTCGCCGGCTTCCACCCGGTCGCCAGCCCGGACGAGGATGGCGGAGAGGTGGCCGAATCGGGTGGAGACGCCCTGGCCGTGATCGATCTCGACCATATTGCCGTAACCGCCGGAGTTTTCCGCCACCGTCACCTTGCCGGCGCCCGTGGATTTGACGTCCGCGCCGGTTTCAGCACGAAAATCGATGCCGGTATGCAAAGCGGGACGTCCGAGAAACGGATCCATCCGGTTGCCGAATCGGCTGGTGATCGCCCGGCCGGGGGCAGGGTTGCCGAAGGGCAGGGCAGTCGCACTTTCCTTGACGACATCAAGCCGGTTCAGCGCATTGTCGAGACTGGTGAGCGACAGGTTGAACGGGTCGGTCTCACCGCCCAAAGGCGCGGCATAGGGACCGCCGACATCGTCGGTGCCGTTTTCTTCGATCTTCAGGCCCGCCTGCCGGATGATGTCCTGCATGGCGCTTGCCTTGTCCTCGGCGTCGCTGGTCAGCCGGGCGATGCGCGATATCTGCTGGCGTTCGATATCCTTCAGCGACAGCGTGACCTTGGAGAAGACCCGGTCCGCACGGTCGGAAGGTGTTTCGCCGGATTCAGGCACATAGGCGGCCCGTCTGTCGGCTGCGGCGGCTTTTTCCGCCTGCGGCTTCGGCGCCATCAGCTTTTCGATGGCGGAAAGGCCGCCGGAGAGGTCGGCGCGTTTTTCCGGAACCATGGCATTCGAGAGGGAAGAGGGCGCGGCCGGGGTGGTGGCTGCGATGCCGGAATTTTCGGCGCGCTCAAGAAGCTCGCTCATGCGACCGTGGCGCGAGGTCAGCGCAGCCTGCTGTTCCAGCAGTTTCTCCACTTTTTTTTCAACGACCTGCTGATCGAGCAATTGCCGGGAGGTGACGCGGTCCACCTGGGCTCTCAGCGCCGCGATGCGGTCTTCATAGTCGTTCTGCATGCGCGTCTGGCGCGCCATGGTCGCGCCGATCAGGTCGTCGCGCAAGATGAGGTAGCCGGTAGCACCGAGATAACCGAGCGAAAACAGGCCGATCGTGCAGCCGGCGAGCGCCGCCATCCACGGCCGGATGGTCATGTGCCGCACGTTTTCGCCGCGCGCGAGAATGAGCACATGTGGCTCGCGTTTCTTGCCGAATACCCGATTTTCCGCCGTATCAGTCACAATCTCTCTCCGGACTGGCCGATGTCTTAACGGAAATCATAATTCGTTAAGGTTAACGAAGTTTTGCCGGAGATGCGTATCGTTGGGCGTCAGCTATGGCTGACGGATGTGAGTGACCGGTAAAAGGAGGGTGTCAGGCCGGCTTCGGCGCGGGCGAGATCGTTGAAGGGTGGTTTCAGCGGGCCGCGGAAATTGGAGCGTACCAGTTGCCTGAAGGTTGCAGCGGGGTCCTTCTTTTCACGCGCGCAGAGGAACCGGAACCATTTGGCGCCGATGGCGACGTGGCCCTTTTCGTCATTATAGATGACATCGAGAACAGCTGCGCTTTCGAGATCGCCGGTCTCGCGCATCTTGGCCTGCAGGGAAGGAGTAACGTCCAGCCCGCGCGCCTCCAGGATAAGCGGGACGACGGCGAGCCGTGCGGTCAGATCGTTGCGGGTGGAATGCGCAGCCTGCCACAGCCCGTCATGGGCGGGCAGGTCGCCATAGTCAGCCCCAAGGCTTACCAGCCGGTCCCGAACCAGCCGGAAGTGCTTTGCTTCCTCGAAGGCGACCTGCATCCAGCCATCGAAAAAGGAATGCGGCACCGGCTCGCTGGCATAACGGGCGACGATATCGAGCGCGAGATCGACGGCGTTGAGTTCGATATGGGCGATGGCGTGCAGCAGGGCGATGCGGCCCTTGACGCTGTGTAGCGAACGCCGTTCCACCGCGGTCGGCGGAACGAGCTCCGGTTTCTCCGGCCTGCCCGGCCGCTCTGGCAGGGGCGGATCGAGCGGCGAGCGCAATGACAAGCGGCGTTCGAACCAGCGTGTTGCGGTTTCCTGCGCGAGTTCGGTCTTTCGGTCGAGATCGGCGCTGACGATCGCTTCCGTGGCGCCGCCGCGCAGGGATATGATTTTGGCGGGGAACATCACGGCTGGATGGCCCCTCAGAGCTTTTTGGCGGCCTCGAGAACGGCCTGTGCGTGACCCGCGACTTTCACCTTGTTCCAGATTTCGGCGATCTTGCCATCCGGGGCGATGAGAACCGTCGTGCGTTCGACGCCCATGTATTTTTTCCCATACATGCTTTTTTCCTTCCAGACGCCATAGGCCTCCAGAACCTTCCTCTCCTCGTCGGAAGCGAGCATGACGGAAAGGGAATGTTTTGCCGCAAACTTGTCGTGGCTTTTGACGCTGTCGGGTGAAATTCCGATGACAACGGCATTGGCGGCCTCGAATTCGCCGCCGAGCGCGCTGAAGTCGATCGCTTCGACCGTGCAGCCGGATGTGTCGTCCTTGGGGTAGAAATAGAGTATGACGGCCTTGCCTTGCAGTTTCGACAATGTCACCGTCCCTTCACCATTACGGGGCAAGGTGAAGTCGGGGGCGGGGCTGCCAATCGTCAGGTCAGTCATATTCTACCTTTCTTTCGCCGGGATGTTGAGGGAAAGTCGCCACATTCGATATATAGCGAAACCGCGCGTCGTCCAGTGTTGCGGCGAAACAAAAGCTACTTAGAGGCAAACACGGGCGTATGGCTGAAATAAGGGGTGAAAAGGTTAGTTTCGGCAAGCGCGATATGGTTGCGCTGCACGAGCTTCCTTCGGCTCAGGCCGAAGACCCGATCATTGTGCATTGCCCGCCGCCGCGCTCGATGGCGCGCGCTTTCTGCAAGATTTTTGCGGCCCTTTTCGTGCTGGCCTTCCTGTCCATCGGCGGCATCATCGTGTCGGTCGAGACCGGCTCCATCGACAAGACGCTTTCGAGCCAGGCGCAGCAGGCGCTGGAAAAGGCACTCGGACCCCATTACAGCGCGCGGATCGGCTCCTCGGCGATCCGGTTTTCCACCGGGCTGCGGCTGGCGCTGGTGGCCGAGGATGTGGATATCGTCGAGAAGGAATCCGGCCAGCATCTGAGCCGGGCGCGGGCAATCGGCATGGCGCTCGATCCGCTTGCGCTTCTGGCCGGCCATGTGTCGGTGCAGAGCCTCGAAGCCGACGGCATGGAACTCGATACGGCGCTTTTGCCAAAGGGCAACGGTTTCGATCTCGCCAGCATCAAGCTCGACGCCGTGCCGCAGCAATTGCAGGCGGCCTTCGGGCAGCTCGACAAGCTTGCCCAGGCTTTCCTGAGCAGCGGTACTGAAGAAATCGATATTTCCAGCGTTTCGGTTCACCTGCCGCCCAGCGACCAGGGCAAGCCGCGCACCATCGAAGTGCGGGAACTGTCGCTGACACCGGATCAGCAGGGCGGATATACGCTCGATGGAGAAACGCTGTTTAACGGGGAAATCGCCAGCGTGTCGCTCAGGACTTCCGGCGCAGGCGGTGTGATCGACGGTTTTGACGCCCGCATCGATGGTTTCGACATCGGCCCGTTCCTCGAAAAATTCGATCCAGACGGAAATCTTCATGAAGGCCTGAACGTCAAGACCGGCGTGAATATTGTTGCCCGGCGCGCGATGGTAGCGCAGGAGCCGCGGCTGGAGGTTTCGGTCGGTCTCGGCAATGGAACGTTGATGATTGGCGGCGAGGCGCAGCCTTTCACGACCGGCACCGTGCATGCGCGTTATGATTTTGCAAAAAACAGCGTGGTCATCGACAATTCTCGGCTTGAGCTTGGGCGGACGATCATTCCCGTCAACGGCGAAATCAGCGATACGGAAGAGGGATTCGGCCTTTCGCTGAGAGTAGACAATGGGGTTGCTTCCTCAGAAGCCTCCGGCGAGGCGCCTGTTTCCTTCAACCTGAAAGCGGACGGGCATTTTGCGACAGCCACAAAGCAGCTCGACGTTCCCTCGCTTTATGTCAGCGGCCCGCTCGGAGACATGGCGGGCTCGCTGAAAATCCGGTTTGGCGAGGGTTCGCCGGAAATCAGCTTCGGCGGCCAGATTCCGAAGATGGAGGCAACGGCCGTCAAGCAGCTCTGGCCGTTCTGGATGGCGCACAAACCGCGTGACTGGGTGGTCTCCAATCTTTACGGCGGCACCGTCACCAACGGGTCAATCGCGATCTTCATTCCGCAGGGACGGATGTGCGGTCCGGGCTGCCCGCTGGTGCTTGGCGAAAGCGAAATGCAGATCCGCTTCGACATTGACGAGACGCGCCTCAATACGACAGGCGACATTCCGCCGCTGCGTGACGTGGATGCGCATTTCGATCTCGTCGGCGGCAAGATGGCCGTCGATATCAAGGAGGGCACAACTTATTTCCCGTCAAACCGGACGCTTTCGCTGGAGAACAGCCGCTTTCTCATTTCGGATGTGTATGAGAAGCCGTTGCTCGGAAATCTCGATCTGAACGTCTCCGGTGCGGCCGATGCCGTGGCGGAGCTTGCGACGCTCAAACCCATCAATGCGCTCAAGGATACGCAGTTCAAGCCGGAGGATTTCACCGGCGACGTGAAGGCCAATGCGAAGCTGACGGTTGGCATGCTTTCCAGCCAGAACCCGCCGCCGCCGGTGTGGACGGCCGATCTCGACCTGAAGAACCTGGCGCTGACCAAACCCTTTGCCGGCCACAAGGTGACTGCGCTTGACGGTTTCATGTCGCTGAACGACCACCAGCTCAAACTCGAGGGCAAGGGCCGGGTGGACGACGTTCCGATGGACATTGTGATGACGGAGCCGGTGCGTAAAAACAGCAACGTCGCTCCCACTTTGTCTCTGAAGGCCACCTTGAACGAGACGCAGGTCGCCAAGCTTGCGCCTGAACTTTCCACAGTCCTCGGCGGTACGACGGCGATCGAAATCGACGGCGCCGACCCGAAAAGCCAGGACATCAAGCTCGATCTCACCAAGGCATCGATCATCCTGCCGGGGCTTGGTTGGAGCAAGGGCATCGGCATTCCCGCCAGCGCCGCCTTTACCATACAAGTGGCGGACGGGCGCACGACGGTCAGCGATTTCTCCCTCGATGGCGACGGTTTCGGCGCCGCCGGTGATATCACCTTCAGCAAGAACGGCCTGATTTCCGCCGATCTCAGCCGCGTGAAACTCTCGCCGGCCGACAATTATGCCGTTTCGGTCGCTGCGTCCAAGAACGGCTATATCGTCAATGCGTCGGGGAAATCCGCCGATCTGCGGCCCTTCATCTCGAAGCTGCGCAGCCCCTCGAGCGGTGGTGACGGCGCATCCCGCTCGCAGCCCACGCTTTCCGTCAAGGCGCAGTTCGACAAGGTCTATGGTTTCAACGACGAGGTGCTTGCCAACGTCAATGCCGATGTCAGCGTGCGGGATGGCAAGGTGCGCTCGATCGATGTGCGCGGCGTCACCGGCAATGGCCAGGCGGTGGTTGCGCAGACCGTCAATCGCGGCGCGACTGGAACCGTCACGCTGACCAGCAGCGATGCGGGTTCTCTTGCCCGTTTCGCCAATATCTACAGCCGTATTCGCGGTGGTCTTCTCAACCTGGCGCTCACGACCTCGAACGGCAGCGACTGGAGCGGTTCGCTCGACCTGCGCAATTTCGCCGTCGTCAACGAGGCCAAGCTGCAGGATATCGTCGCCACGCCGACGGGCGAGGACGGCAGAAGCCTCAATAATGCGGTGCGCCGCAATATCGATGTCAGCTCGGAAAAGTTCCAGCGTGGTTTTGCCCGGGTGGTCTACGTCAATGGTTCGGTGGCGGTTGAAAACGGCGTCGTGCGCGGTGAACAGATCGGCGCGACATTCCAGGGGCTTCTGAAAGATCAAAGCGGCCGCATGGAGATGACCGGCACCTTCATGCCTGCTTACGGGCTGAACCGACTGTTCGGCGAGTTGCCTTTCATCGGCATCTTCCTCGGCAACGGCCGTGACCGCGGCCTGCTCGGCATCACCTTCAAACTATCGGGCCAGACAGACCAGCCGAAGCTGACGATCAACCCGCTGTCGCTGATTGCGCCGGGTGTCTTCCGGCAGATTTTCGAGTTTCAATAAAAAGGGCCGCTTTCGCGGCCCTCGATGCAGGTTTGGCGCTGGTTTTACGCCGGGCGAACCAGAACGTGCTTCTTCTTGCCGACCGACAGCTTGATGACGCCGTCACCGGTCACTTCGCCGGTGCCGATTATCTGGCGCTCGTCTGAAACGCCCTGTTCGTTGATCTTCACCGCGCCGCCCTGAACATGGCGGCGGGCTTCGCCATTCGAGCTCGCAAGGCCGGCGCGGACGATGAGCGACAGGACGCCGACACCAGCATCGAGTTCGGATGTCGGAACCTCGATGGAGGGCAGGTTTTCGGCAAGCGCGCCTTCCTCGAAGGTCTTGCGCGCCGTTTCGGCGGCTTCTTCCGCCGCAGCGCGGCCATGCAGGATCGCCGTCACTTCGGTTGCGAGGATTTTCTTCGCTTCGTTGATCTCAGATCCGCCAAGCGTGGCAATGCGGGCGATCTCATCCATCGGCAGGGTGGTGAAGAGTTTCGCGAAGCGAACCACGTCAGCATCTTCGGTGTTGCGCCAGTATTGCCAGAAATCATAGACCGGCAGCAGGTCCTTGTTCAGCCACACCGCGCCAGATGCGGACTTGCCCATCTTCGCGCCGGAAGAGGTGGTCAGAAGCGGCGAGGTCAGCGCGTAAAGCTGCGGTGTCCCCATGCGGTGACCAAGGTCGATGCCGTTGATGATGTTGCCCCACTGGTCCGAACCGCCCATCTGCAGCCGGCAGCCCGTGCGCTGGTTCAGCTCCACGAAATCGTAGGCCTGCAGGATCATGTAGTTGAATTCGAGGAAGGACAGCGATTGCTCGCGGTCGAGGCGCGTCTTCACGCTGTCGAAGGACAGCATGCGGTTGACCGAAAAATGGCGGCCGACATCACGCAGGAATTCGAGGTAGTTCAGACCACGCAGCCAGTCGGCATTGTTGATCATCAATGCCGGGTTCTCGGCACGATCGTAATCGAGGTAATTCGCAAAGACGTGCTTGAGCGAGGTGATATTGTCCTCGATCATGTCGATCGTCATTAGCTTGCGGGCCTCCTCCTTGAAAGAGGGATCGCCGACCATGCCGGTGCCGCCGCCCATCAGAGAAATCGGCTGGTGGCCGGTCTTCTGCATCCAGTGCAGCATCATGATCTGGGTGAGGTGGCCGACATGCAGGCTGGAGGCCGTCGGGTCATAGCCGATATAGGCGGTCACGGTTTCCTTGGCGAACAGTTCGTCGAGACCTGCCTCATCGGAGATCTGGTGAATGAAGCCGCGCTCATCGAGCGTGCGGAGGAAATCGGACTTGAACCTGGACATAACCTTTTACTTTCTGGTTTGATCTTTTCCGTCATTGAAAGCCAATGAACGCCGGGGCTTTATCATTGTTTTTTGAAATGTGCACCCGTTTCGGCCATGAATATCGGGATTCACGTCATCATGATTCGATATTGCAAGGGAGCGGCGCGTGGGCGAGGTCAAAACGGCAATCGGGCTGATGAGCGGCACATCGATGGACGGCATCGATATCGCGGTGTTGCGCACGGATGGCGAGAGCGTGGTCCGGCACGGGCCGAGCGGTTATTTTCCCTATGATCCGGGTCTGCGGGGCATCTGGCAGAAGGCGCTCACGACAGCCAAAGCCATTCGCGAACGGCGCGAGCGTCCGGGCGATCTGGGGGAGGCTGAACGCAAGCTGACGCTTGCCCACGCGGCTGCGGTCAAATCCTTCCTGCACCGGCACCGGTTTGACGTCGGTGATATCGATGTGATCGGTTTTCATGGACAGACCGTGCTGCACCGGCCGGATGAGGCATTGACCGTGCAGATCGGTGACGGCGCGCTTCTGGCCGAGGAAACCGGTATCGATGTGGTTTACGATATGCGCGCGAACGACATGGTGCATGGAGGGCAGGGTGCGCCGCTCATTCCCGCCTATCACATGGCACTGTCAGCCAATCTGCCGGATGGGTTCGAAACGCCCGCCGTCTTCGTCAATATCGGCGGCATCTCCAACCTGACCTATATCGGCGAGGGTGGCCGGCTTGCGGCTTTCGACAGTGGTCCCGGCAATATGCTGATCGACCAGTGGATCGAGGCGCATACGGGCAAGGCCTTCGACAAGGGCGGCAGGACGGCGGCAGGCGGCAGCGTCGTTGCCTCGCTGGTGGCGCGTTATATGGAAAGCCCGTTCTTCTCGGCCAATATCCGCCGCTCCCTCGACCGCAGCGATTTCGTGCCGCCGCAAAAGGGTGAGGTATCGCTGGCGGATGGGGCGCGGACGCTCTCGCATCTGACGGGGGCGGCGATCCTCAAATCGGCGAGCTATTTGCCGGAAGCGGCGAAGACCTATGTGGTCTGCGGCGGCGGAAGGCTTAACCCAGTTATCATGGAAGAGTTAGCGGGGCTTGCTGCAAAGCAGGGCGCGCGGGTGATCGCGGCGGAAGAGGCGGGTTTCGATGGCGGGGCGATGGAGGCGGAGGCTTGGGCCTATCTGGCGGTCCGTTCGCTGAGGGGGCTGCCGCTGACCTATCCGGGGACTACGGGGGTGAAGGAGCCGGTGACGGGTGGGGTTTTGGTGCGGGCGTAATTTGAGGACGGTGAGTGTGGCTTACCCCCCTCTGCCCTGCTGGGCATCTCCCCCACAAGGAGGGAGATCGGCAAGATGCCTGCTCCCCGCCTGAAATTCTACCGTTGAATATGGCCGGAAGGTAGCCACGATTCGATCTCCCCACCTGTGGGGGAGATGCCCGGCAGGGCAGAGGGGGGTAAACCACACCGCCGGAGCTATCGAAGGGATATCAAGCCTGCCCAGATGCCGGGCCGCCAATCACCGAATACGCTTCGCCGCCGGTTCCGGCACAAGCTCACCATTCAGGCGACGGTCGAGATAGTCCTCGCACTCGCCCATCAGCTCATCCACCTTGCCGTTGAAGAAGTGGTTGGCGCCGGGAAGGGTGCGGTGGGTGATGAGGATGCCTTTCTGGGTCTTCAGCTTTTCAACGAGACCATTCACGTCCTTCTCAGGCGCAACCTTGTCGGCATCGCCGTTGATGATGAGGCCGGAAGACGGGCAGGGGGCGAGGAAGGAGAAGTCGTAGGTATTGGGCTGCGGCGCAATCGACATGAAGCCTTCGATTTCCGGACGGCGCATCAGCAGCTGCATGCCGATCCAGGCGCCGAAGGAATAACCGGCGACCCAGCAGCTTTTCGAATCGGGATGCAGGCTCTGCACCCAGTCGAGAGCGGAAGCAGCGTCGGAAAGCTCGCCGGCGCCATGGTCGAACTCGCCCTGGCTACGGCCGATGGAGCGGAAGTTGAACCGGAGCGTCGTGAAACCGCGCTTCTGGAAAAGATAGAAGAGCTGGTAGACGATCTGGTTGTTCATCGTCCCGCCAAACTGCGGGTGCGGATGAAGAATGATCGCTATCGGCGCGCTCTTTTCCTTGGAGGGTTGATAACGGCCTTCGAGGCGACCCGCAGGGCCGTTAAAAATGACTTCGGGCATTGGTACTCCGGTCGTGTTTTTTCATTCCCGAACCGCATTCTTCCGATGAGAAGACTTGACGAACTGTGTCATCTTTTCTAGAACGCAGTTTAGAATAATTCGAAACTTTGCGTGTGCTCAAGCACTCGGGTCGTGTCATAAGGCAAGCGCAACTGTAATTTCAAGAAAAATGCGTTTTGGCGCATATAAGATTGAGCGAAGCTTTTCCGCTATGACGGGTTTAACGCGTACATATATGGACTGGAACGCCACGGCGCCGCTTCTGCCTGCCGTGCGGGACATCCTTGTGTCCGCGCTTGATCTTGCCGGCAATCCGTCTTCCGTCCACCGGGAAGGGCGCGCTGCCCGCGCCGCCGTGGAGGCTGCCCGCCGTGACGTCGCCGCCCTTGCCGGCGCGCAGGCATCCCATGTCACCTTCACCAGCGGTGCGACCGAAGCGGCCAATCTGGTTCTGACGACGGACTTCAAAATGGGGCGCGCGCCTGTGCGTTATGGCCGGCTTTACGTGTCCGCCATCGAGCACCCCGCGTTTCGCGAAGGCGGCCGCTTTGAGAAGGATGACGTTACGGAAGTTTCCGTTACGTCAGCGGGCGTCATCGATCTTACCGCGCTTGAGGCGCTGCTGTCGTCGCATGACAAATCCGCTGGCTTGCCGATGGTCGCCTGCATGCTGGTCAATAACGAGACCGGCATTCTCCAGCCGGTGGCGGAAGCCGCGCGGCTCGTGCACGCCGCTGGCGGCTTGATGGTTGTCGATGCCGTGCAGGCGGCGGGCCGCATTCCGCTCGATATCAATGATCTCGATGCGGATTTCCTCGTCCTCTCGTCCCACAAGCTTGGTGGCCCCAAGGGTGCCGGCGCTCTCATCTCGCGCGGCGAGGTGATGATGCCGAAGCCGCTGATCCATGGCGGCGGGCAGGAAAAGGGACATCGTTCCGGCACGGAAAATACTCTCTCGGTCATCGGTTTTGGTGCCGCCGCTGCCGTGGCGGCCGAGTACCTGGCGGGTGAAGCGGCGCGTCTTGGCGCGCTGCGGGCGAAGCTGGAGGACGGCATGCGGGTTAATGCGCCTGATGTTATCATCCATGGTGCGGATGTTGCCCGTGTGGGCAATACGACGTTCTTCACCCTGCCGGGCCTGAAAGCGGAAACGGGACAGATCGCCTTCGACATAGAAGGCATTGCACTCTCGGCCGGTTCGGCCTGCTCCTCGGGCAAGGTGGGCGAAAGCCATGTGCTGACGGCGATGGGGCACGATCCCAAGCTGGGCGCGCTCAGGATTTCCCTCGGTCACGCGACTGACGAGGCGGATATAGACAGGACGCTTGTGGCGTTCACGAAAATTGCCGGGCGGCGTAAGCTGTCCGGTCAGGCCGCGTAAAATGCGGCAAAGAATTGCGGAATAGCAATTTTCCGCTTGCCGGGATGTGTGAAAAGCGCCATCCCGCACTTACATGGGTGTAAGCTCCGCCCCGTTTATACGGGCCCGGATATTTGCCCGAAGATGGATAAGGCGGCTTTCCGCCTTGATACGTTGACAAGCCACCGGACCTTGGCTCCGGCGAGATTGGAGAACGACATGGCAGCGGTTCAGGAAACGATCGATCAGGTTCGCCAGATCGATGTGGACCAGTATAAATACGGCTTCGAAACCGAAATCGAAGTCGACAAGGCCCCGAAGGGCCTTTCGGAAGAGGTGATCCGCTTCATCTCGGCCAAGAAGCAGGAGCCGGAATGGATGCTGGAATGGCGTCTTGAGGCTTACAAGCGCTGGCTGACGATGGAAGAGCCGACATGGGCGCGCGTCAGCTATCCCAAGATCGATTTCAACGATCTCTATTATTATGCCGCACCGAAAAGCACGCCCGGCCCGAAGTCGCTGGACGAGGTCGATCCGGAGCTCTTGAAGGTTTACGAGAAGCTCGGCATTCCGCTGAAGGAACAGGAAATTCTGGCCGGCGTCGAAAACCGTCGTGTGGCCGTGGATGCGGTGTTCGACAGCGTCTCCGTCGTCACCACCTTCAAGGCGGAACTGGCGAAGGCCGGCGTGATCTTCATGTCGATCTCCGAAGCCGTGCGCGAATATCCTGATCTGGTGAAGAAATATCTCGGCTCGGTCGTGCCGCAGACGGACAATTTCTACGCGACGCTGAACTCGGCTGTCTTTACGGACGGCTCCTTCGTGTTCGTGCCGAAGGGCGTTCGTTGCCCGATGGAGCTTTCCACCTATTTCCGTATCAACGAAAAGAACACCGGCCAGTTCGAGCGCACGCTGATCATCGCCGAAGAAGGCGCTTACGTCTCCTATCTGGAAGGCTGCACGGCGCCGCAGCGCGACGAGAACCAGCTTCACGCCGCCGTTGTCGAGCTTGTGGCGCTTGACGATGCCGAAATCAAATATTCCACCGTCCAGAACTGGTATCCCGGCGACAAGGACGGCAAGGGCGGCATCTACAACTTCGTGACCAAGCGCGGCGATTGCCGTGGCAACCGTTCGAAGATCTCGTGGACGCAGGTGGAAACCGGTTCGGCCATCACCTGGAAATATCCGTCCTGCATTCTGCGTGGCGATGACAGCCGTGGCGAATTCTATTCGATCGCGGTCTCCAACGGCCATCAGCAGATCGACAGTGGCACCAAGATGATCCATCTCGGCAAGAACACCTCGAGCCGCATCATCGCCAAGGGCATCGCTGCCGGTTTCTCGGAAAACGTCTATCGCGGCCAGGTCTCGGCCCACCGCAAGGCGACCAACACGCGTAACTTCACGCAGTGCGACAGTCTGCTGATCGGCGACAAGTGCGGCGCGCATACCGTGCCCTATATCGAGGCGAAGAACTCGTCTGCTCATTTCGAGCACGAGGCGACCACGTCGAAGATTTCCGAAGACCAGCTGTTCTACTGCCTGCAGCGCGGCATTCCCGAGGAGTCGGCCATCGCCCTGATCGTCAACGGCTTCGTAAAGGATGTCATCCAGCAGCTGCCCATGGAGTTTGCGGTTGAAGCGCAGAAGCTGATCGGCATTTCGCTGGAAGGTTCGGTCGGCTAATCCTCACCCAAATACGCACCTGAGTGCGCGACGCTCGCGCACCTTCGCTCACACTGTTCTTAGGATAAATCCATGCTTGAAATCATCGACCTGCACGCAAAGATCGCCGATACCGAAACCGAGATCATCAAGGGCCTCAACCTGAAGGTTGCCGCTGGTGAAGTCGCCGCCATCATGGGACCGAACGGTTCCGGCAAGTCGACGCTGTCCTACATCCTGTCGGGCCGCGAAGATTATGAAGTCACCTCCGGTGATATTCTTTATAACGGCGAAAGCATTCTGGAGCTGGACGCCGCCGAGCGCGCCGCCAAGGGCATTTTCCTGGCCTTCCAGTACCCGGTCGAAATTCCGGGCGTCGCCACCATGCAGTTCCTGAAGGTTGCGATGAACGAGCAGCGCAAGGCGCGTGGCGAGTCCGAGTTGACGACGCCGGACTTCATTCGCCGCGTCAAGGAAGCTGCCGGCGACCTGAAGATCGACATGGAGATGCTGAAGCGTCCGCTGAATGTCGGTTTTTCCGGCGGTGAGAAGAAGCGCGCTGAAATCCTGCAGATGGCACTCCTGGAGCCAAAACTCTGCGTTCTCGACGAAACCGATAGCGGCCTCGACATCGATGCGCTGAAGATCGTGGCAGATGGCGTCAACGCGCTGAAGTCGCCGGATCGTGCCACCGTCGTCATCACCCACTACCAGCGCCTGCTCGATTACATCGTGCCTGACAGCGTTCATGTTCTTTACAAGGGCAAGATCATCCGCTCGGGCGACAAGGCTCTGGCGCTGGAGCTGGAAAACAATGGTTACGCCGACATCATCGGTGAAGCGGCCTAAGTTTGGCCAGGAGGTGATGTCCATGAACATTCAAACGACCAACCGGCTGACGCCAGCGGAAACCGCGCTGATCGACGCCTATACCGCCAAGTTCAGTGAATTGCCGGGCAATGGCGCGGTTGTCGCCGCCCGTGACGTGCTGTTCGACGATCTGAAGACCGGCGGTCTTCCGACCCGTCGCATCGAGGCTTGGCACTACACTGATCTGAAAACGCTGCTGCGCGCCATTCCGGATGACCAGCCTGCGCCCGTTATCGACAAGCAGGCATCGCTTGTCGCCGGTTCGCCCGTCGCCTATGTGCTGCACGGCACGGCCAATATCGGCAAGATCGAAGACATCAGTGTTTCCAGCTTTGCCGAGAGCCTGCTTGACGGCACGGCTGCCACAGGCCTTGCGGAAGCGAGCAAAGACGACGTGATCGGCCGTATCAACGGCAGCTTCGTGCGCGACGGCCTGACGCTCGACATTCCTGCCGATGCCGAGATCGAAAAGCCGATCGAATTGCAGGCGATCCATGGTGCAGGTCAGGTTCACAGCCGCTTCCCGGTGCGCTTCGGCAAGGGTTCCAAAGCGACCGTTATCGAGCGTCACCTTTCGGTGACTTCGGATGCGGCCCTGGTTTCCTCCGTCAGCGACATCGTCGTTGAAGACGGCGCGGAAGTGACCTGGATCATCCTGCAGCAACAGGGTGCCGCCGATATCCATCTTGGCCAGCTGCGCATGAAAATCGGCGCGGATGCCAAGGTTCGCCTGTTCGTCATCAATGCCGGTGGCAAGCTGGTGCGCCAGGAGTTGCGCATCGATGTGGATGGCGAGGGCACTGACCTCATCGTTCGCGGCGTCAACCTGCTGGGCGGTGAAACCCATACCGACGTGACGATGGTTCTCGGTCATAACGTGCCGAACACGACCTCGGCGGAAGTGTTCCGCAACGTGGTGTTCGACCGTGCAAAGGGCATTTTCCAAGGCATGATCCGGGTGGCACCCGATGCCCAGAAGACCGATGCGAAGATGGCGTGCAATACGCTGCTGATGTCCGACGATGGCGAGTTCTCGGCAAAGCCGGAACTTGAAATCTTCGCCGACGACGTTCAGTGCGGTCACGGTGCGACGGTTGCCGATATCGATGACAACCATCTCTATTACCTGATGGCGCGCGGCGTGCCGCGGGCAAAGGCGCGGGCGATGCTCGTCAACGCCTTCGTCGCTGAAATCGTCGAGGAACTGGAAGAAGAGAATCTGGTAGAGGCGCTGGAGGCGATCATCTCCGGCTGGCTGGAACATCATGCCTGAGAGCGAACGCGCCGCAGTGGCGGCCCCTTATGACGTTGAAGCCGTGCGGAAGGATTTTCCAATCCTGTCGCGCGAGGTCTATGGCAAGCCGCTGACCTATCTCGACAATGGCGCGTCCGCTCAAAAACCGCAGGTGGTGATCGACGCCGTTTCGCATGCTTATTCCAACGAGTATGCCAATGTGCATCGCGGCCTGCATTTCCTCTCCAATGCCGCCACCGACGCCTATGAGGCGGCGCGCGAAAAGGTGCGCCGTTTCCTCAACGCCGGTTCGGTGGACGAGATAGTCTTCACCAAATCCTCCACCGAGGCGATCAATACGGTCGCTTACGGTTACGGCATGCCTGTTATCGGCGAGGGCGACGAGATCGTCATCTCGATCATGGAGCATCACTCCAACATCGTGCCATGGCATTTCATCCGCGAACGGCAGGGCGCCAAGCTCGTCTGGGTGCCTGTTGATGATGACGGCGCGTTCCACATCGAGGCTTTCGAAAAGAGCCTGACGGAGCGCACCAAGCTCGTTGCCATCACCCATATGTCGAATGCGCTCGGCACCATCTTGCCGGTCAAGGAAATCTGCCGCATCGCCCATGAGCGCGGCATTCCGGTGCTGGTCGATGGTTCTCAGGGCGCGGTTCACATGCCGGTCGATGTGCGTGATATCGATTGCGACTGGTATGTGATGACTGGCCACAAGCTTTACGGTCCCTCGGGCATCGGTGTGCTCTACGGCAAGACTGAGCGCTTGCGCGAGATGCGGCCGTTCCAGGGCGGCGGTGAGATGATCCTCGACGTTTCCGAGGATAATGTGACCTATAACGAGCCGCCGCACCGTTTCGAAGCCGGCACCCCGCCCATCGTGCAGGCGATTGGCCTCGGTTACGCGCTGGATTATATGGACAATCTCGGCCGTGCCGCGATTGCAGCCCACGAGGCAGATCTCGCGGCTTATGCTGCGACACGACTGCGCGAGGTCAACTCTCTGCGCATCATCGGCAATGCGCCTGACAAGGGCGGTATCTTCTCCTTCGAACTCGAGGGTATCCATGCCCACGACGTCTCGATGGTGATTGACCGGCGCGGCGTTGCCGTGCGTGCCGGCACCCATTGTGCCATGCCGCTCTTGAAACGGTTCGGCGTCACCTCCACATGCCGGGCATCGTTCGGCCTTTACAATACCCGCGCCGAAGTAGATCGTCTTGTTGAGGCGCTGGACTATGCGCGCAAATTTTTCGCCTGATATCGGCATAGATGAGATCAGGATTGAGGATCAGACCATGACTGCGGAAGCCACTGCAAAGACACAAGATGCAACGGAAGAAGCGGCAAAGCCGTCTTCCATTCCGCCCGACGAGCTGGCGCGTCTCAGCGACGACGTGATCTCGGCGCTGAAGACCGTCTACGACCCGGAAATTCCGGCCGATATTTTTGAGCTCGGTCTGATCTACAAGATCGATATCGAGGACGACCGGATGGTCAAGATCGTCATGACGCTGACAGCGCCCGGTTGCCCGGTTGCCGGTGAAATGCCGGGCTGGGTGGAAAACGCTGTTGGCGCTGTCGAAGGTGTTTCCGGCGTTGACGTGTCGATGACCTTCGATCCGCCATGGACGCCGGAGCGCATGTCGGAAGAGGCGCAGGTCGCCGTCGGCTGGTATTGAGACTGACGCGATTTTGACAGGCGTCATCTCTTGATGACACTGCCGGGTGCACTTAAATTGAATTCCATAAGCATCGAGCCTTGAACTCGATTGTCGAAGGAGAATGAGCCCATGGGCTTTGCGATCATGACCATGACCGGGGCTGCCGCCTCGCGTGTTAAAGCAATCGTCGATAATTCCGGTCCCGGTGCCATGGGCGTGCGTGTCGGCATCAAGAAGGGTGGCTGCGCGGGCATGGAATATACCATCGACCTCGTGACCGAAGCGGATGCGAAGGACGATCTGGTTGAATTCGACGGTGCGAAGGTCTGGGTTCAGCCCTCTGCGGTGCTTTATCTGCTGGGCACCCAGATGGATTTTGAAGTGACCAAGATGCGCTCGGGTTTCACTTTCAACAATCCGAACCAGACGTCCGCTTGTGGCTGCGGTGAATCGGTTGAGCTTAAGCCTGCCGATCTGGCGGCGCTGGCGAAGCAACGTGAGGCTGAGGCAAGCGTTTAAGAGTCAACGCGCCCTGTGCGTCGGCGAAGCAGATTTTTCTTGTGTATGCGCGCTCCTCCAAACGCGACGTCGTCCTCTGGCTTGTCCCGAGGATCCGCAACTGATTGATTTTACTCAACGTGATTAGATCCTCGGGACAAGCCCGAGGATGACGGAGGAGAGGTGTCGGATTTCGATTCCCGGAACTGACTGTCGCCGGAAATCAGCTATCGAGGTGCGACGCCTGCTGTTTGAGTGTTTTGATGAAATCCGCCAGCGGATGAATCGGTGGCGTCGTCGTTAATAGCGGTTCGAGAGCGGCGGCGATCATCTTGCAATCGTCTGTGGAGAGCGGTCGAAGGTTCGATACGATTTTGTTGTAAGCCGGCGTTCCGCGTGCCGCTAAAGAGCGATTGATCACAAACTGCTCTGTCTGCCCATCCATTCGCTCCACGAAGAGGGCGAGTGAACCGCCGTCAGCGGCAGCCGCGCTGTCCGATACCGATTTGAACATAGAAACCCCTTCCGGCAATTTGTGAACCTATTCGCTCGAAGCCGTTGCAGCCTCGACGGCTTTCCTCACTCATGCCGCAGCGCCTCGATCGGGCTCAAACTCGCTGCCCGCCGCGCCGGAAAATAGCCGAAAATCACCCCGATGGCCGCTGAAAAGGCGAAGGCGAGGAAGATGATCGACGGGCTGGTGACGAAAGGCACGTTGAGGAAGCTGACGACGCTATAGGCGAGGCCGAGACCCGTCAGAATGCCGACGATGCCGCCGAAGGCCGACAGCATGACGGCTTCCACCAGAAACTGCGTCAGCACCTGTTTTTCCAGCGCGCCGATGGCAAGGCGAATGCCGATTTCGCGGGTGCGTTCTGTCACCGACACCAGCATGATGTTCATGATGCCGATGCCGCCGACAAGAAGGCTGACGGCGGCGACCGCACCCAAAAGCCCGGTGAGCAGTGTCGTCGTGCCGGTCATGGCAGAGGCGATCTGTGTCATGTCGTTGACGGTGAAATCATCCTCGCGGCCAATGTTGATGCGCCGCCGCTCACGCAGCAGGTTCTGCAGGTCGCTCTGCACCTTGGCGGTGGAAACGCCGTCCTGTGCCGAGACCATGATCGAGGAGATGGTGGTGGTGCCGCCGATGCGCCGCTGGTGGATTTTGAGCGGCATGATGATGGTGTCGTCCTGATCGTCCCCGAGGCCGGACTGGCCTTTTCTGGCGAGGACACCGATGACGGGGCAGGAGATATTGCTGACGCGAATGGTCTGACCCACAGGGTTTTCCGCGCCAAACAGTTCTTGGCGCACCGTTTCACCGATGATGCAGCCGATCTGGCCGCCACGATCTTCGGCGGGCTGGAAGTCGCGGCCGAGCGCGATGGTCCAGTCCTGGGCGATCAGGTAATCGTTGGTGGTGCCGATGACGCTCGTCTGGTGGTTCTTGCCGCCGAAAATGACAGTGGCCGCGGAACTGCGGTTCTGTGGCGCGACGGCGCGGATGCCTGATATCTGGTTGCGGATGGCCTCGACATCGCGGTCATCGAAACGTTTCGCCTCGGTGCTGGCGCGGCCGGGGCCGAACTGACCGGGGCGCACGAACAGCATGTTGGTACCGAGCCGCGACAGTTCCGATTTCACCTGTTCCGTCGTGCCATTGCCGATGGTGACCATGGCGATGACGGCGGCCACACCAATGACGACGCCAAGCACTGTGAGGAAAGAGCGCAAAAGGTTGCGGCTGATGGCGCGCAGCGCAAGACGTGACGTTTCAAAGAACATCGGATGTCTCCTTTTCGTCGGCCGCGCTGTCGGAGGCGAGGTGGCCATCGACAAAGCGCAACAGGCGTCCGGCGTGGGCAGCAATATCCTCTTCATGGGTGACCATGACGACCGTGATGCCCCTGTCGCGATTGAGCGCCGTGATCAGTTCCATGATCTCGTTGCTGGTTTTCGTGTCGAGGTTACCCGTCGGTTCGTCAGCCAGGAGCAGGGCGGGGCGGGTGACGATGGCCCGTGCAATGGCCACACGCTGCTGCTGGCCGCCGGAAAGCTCCTGCGTGGTGTGATCCTCGCGACCCTTCAAGCCGACTTGTGCCAGGGCCTCCATGGCGCGGGCGCGCCGTTCGGAGGCCTTCATGCCGCGATAGACCAGCGGCAGCTCGACATTTTCCACCGCCGAAGTGCGTGAGAGAAGATTGAAGCCCTGAAACACGAAACCCAGCATGTGGCGGCGCAGCAGCGTCAGGTGCTCATTGTCGAAGCCGCTGGTCGGCACGCCCTGAAACAGATATTCGCCAGCCGTGGGCACATCCAGACAGCCGATGATGTTCATCGAGGTGGATTTGCCCGAGCCCGATGGCCCCATGATGGCGACGAATTCCTTTTCACGAATGGAAAGGCTGACACCATCGAGCGCGCGGATCGTCGCTTCGCCGCGGCCATATTGCTTGACGACATTGCGGAATTCGATGAGCGGCGGCTGTTGCATGCGGTTCTCTCCCGTCAGCCAGCGTTGCGGGTCGTAGCGTCGGTAATCACCTGGTCATCGGCTTTCAGCTCTCCCGATTTGACCACGGTGTGCTGGCCGTCGGTGGAGCCGGTTTCGATGGCGACGGCGACGGGCGCGTTATTGCGCAGCACCCAGACCGTTCTTTTGCCTGTTGCGGCCTGTCCGGCGTCGCGGTTCTGCGAGCGGCCCATGCGGGGCGGGCGGAAAAGGCTCATCAACCCGCCGCCACGGGAAGCGGATTCGCGCGGTGGCGTGTATCGAAGCGCGGAATTAGGCACCAGCAGTGTGTCCTTGATTTCCTCGACGATGATATTGGCCGTTGCCGTCATGCCCGGGCGCAGCAGCAGTTCGGCATTATCGACAGTCAATATGCCCTTATAGGTCACCACATTGGATACGGTTTCCGAGGCGAAACGAACCGTCTCTATTTCGGCTGGGAAACTGCGGTCGGGATAGGCATCGACATTAAACGTCGCTTTTTGCCCGGTTTCGACCTTGCCGACATCCGCCTCATCCACCGAAACCTGCAATTCCATATGACGCAGATCGCCGGCGATCGTGAACAGAACAGGGGCGTTGAGCGAGGAGGCGACGGTGGCGCCGGGATCGACGCTGCGGGTGAGGATGACGCCATCGATGGGCGAGACGATCTTGGCTTTGCCGAGATTGACCTCGGCCAGCCGCAGATCCGCTTCCGCCGAAAGCACGGTTGCCTCGTTGACCTGCAACGTCGCGGCCGCCGCATCGTGGGTGAACTGTGCGGCATCCAGATCCTGCTGGCTGGACACCCGGCTCTGCACCAGCGACCGCAGGCGCTCCATGGATGTCTTTGCCGAGCCGAGATCGGCGCGCGCCTTCAGCACGTTGGCCTTGGCGGAGGCGAGTTTGGCGCGGGCGCTCTGCACATCGGCTTCGAGCTTGTTGGTATCGAGCTCCGCCAGAATATCGCCTGATTTTACCGGGGTATTGTAGGTGACGTTGACCTTGCGCACCGTGCCGGACAATTCACTCGATATATCGACCTGATCCGTCGGCTGCACCGAGCCGGTAGAGGTGACGATGACGGAAAGATCGCCCTGACGTGCAGGTTCCGTGGTATAGTTGTAGGCAACACCCGCCGCGCGCGACTGATAATAATATCCAAGGCCGCCGCCAATCAGCACAATGGCCGCCGCGATATAAAGAAACCGACGCGATTTCTTCTTGCGGCCGTTTCTGTTCGTTCCCAGAATCTCACGCAGATCGGGCTGGCTGTCTGGTGTATCGCGGCCATTGCCGTTGGCGTCATTCATTCTCTTCACCCGCAAAATTCAAAATACCACAGAGGGTTGTTTCCGCTCTGCGGTTTGTCCATCCGTCCGTCGCTGTGTATTCCTCTGATTGTGGGAAGTGACATAGCTTGCCTCAAGGGTGAAGTGAAAACTTGGTAATATTTATGATAGTTCTGGTCTGCTAGAGATAGGTATTGGAAAGACCGATGCCACAGAGACGGCTAAGGTTTCAGCAGTGACATTCAGGACGATGATGAAATGAACGACAATGTGGTGAAGTTCCGCAAACCGGCGCCGCCGAAAAAACCGCGCCAGCCGATGGGGCCGAAAGCGAAGAAGGCGCTGACGATTGTGGCTGTCGTCGCGTTTTTTGTGGCGGCTTGGGGCTACTTCACGCTGATGGGGCAGGGGTAGGCGAAAGGGCCGGCGTTGGCGCTTTTGCTTTGGGCAGGATGGAAGGCGCAAGTGTGCAAGTCGGCTAAAGCGGGTGTTTCTGGAGGCGATTGAGGTTTAGGTGGCGCCGCTGATTCTGGTGACGGCTATTGGCCCAGAGCAGACACCGCGGCGCCGTCACAAAGCAACAACTAATGTCGCCTATATGCTTTCCAAAAACCTCAAAATCGCCGTCGAGACCTCTTTTGGCCTCTCTTGCTGAAGCCAATGGCCCGCCCCAGAAATGGTATGCAATCCGCGGAGATCGGGAACAAGCGTCGGCATTTCCGCAATGATCTGATCCATTCCCGGAATGCTGAGACCAGTGTCCCTTTCGCCGATCATAAACAGCGCAGGAACCGTGATCTTCAGGCCAGCGGCGAGACGCTGCAGTTCCCAGTTCCGATCGAGGTTTCGGTAGTAGTTCAAACCGCCTCGGAAGCCTGATGCCTGGAAGTCCCGGACCATGCGGTCGAAGTCGGGGGCGGGCAACCAATCTGGCAGCGCAGCGGGCTCCGGCAGGCTTTCTAACAGCCCCATGGACCGCGAGACCATGCCGAAAGGATTGGGGGTGCTGTCACCGGGCAAGCGGGGACCGGCTTCGCCGCTTGCCGCGAAGATCAGCTTGCGTAACGTCAGGGCGACATCTCGGCCGAACTCGGCTTCGGCTCCATCAGGGTCTTGAAAATAAAGCGTGTAGAACAAGCTTTTGTCATCCTGAGGGAATATCCGCGAAGGAGGCATAGGCGGCAGACCCATCATCGGCACGCTCAAGGCAACGACGGCACGGAACCTGTCAGGCCGCATGAGTGCAGCCTGCCACGCCACTGTTGCGCCCCAGTCATGCCCGACCACGACCGCTTGCTGTTCGCCGAGAGCATCGAGAAGTGCCACAAGGTCGCCTACCGTGTGGAAAACGGTGTATTGGTCTGGACGCTCCGGAGCTTCTGTCTTCCCGTACCCTCTCATGTCGGGCGCAACGACACGGTAGCCTGCGCGCGCGAATGCCTCGATCTGGTGTCGCCAAGCATATTTGGTTTCAGGAAAGCCGTGGCAGAGCAAGACCAGCGGACCTTGTCCAGCCTCAATGAGGCTTATGCTGATCGTAGCTGTCGAAATGATAGTGTCTTTCA
This sequence comes from Agrobacterium fabrum str. C58, assembly GCF_000092025.1. NCBI lineage: Bacteria > Pseudomonadati > Pseudomonadota > Alphaproteobacteria > Hyphomicrobiales > Rhizobiaceae > Agrobacterium > Agrobacterium fabrum. Next base: position 1,793,488 of record NC_003062.2, on the reverse strand, counting down.
TAGGAGCCTCATGACTTAATGCCCGTTTGACGGAACCGTAGACAACGAGTTGCGCTGCCAGGGCGATGAAGGTTCTACGAAGCATACTGACTTGCCTCGTTTTTCGTAACAATATATGTTACGCATTGATTGTGGCGGTCAAGATACCGTAACAAAAATTGTTGCAGAAAGATTGATGATGAAGACCGATGGTCGTCTTGCAAGGATGCTACACGTGCTGGTCCACATGGGGCTGCTAGGAGGCAGGGAGACATCAGAACGGATTGCGCAGATGCTGAACACAAACCCAGTGGTCGTTCGCCGCACTCTCGGAGCCCTCCGCGAGAGCGGCATCGTAGTATCGGAAGGTGGCCGCGGAGGCGGGTGGAAGCTGATCCGTTCGCTTGATCAGATCACTGTGCTTGATGTTCAGCGTGCTTTGGTCGAAGGTCAAATGCTCCCCGCACCATTGTCGAAAGACCATCCAAATTGCCCCGTCGAACGCGCTTCGAACGCCGTCCTCGAACGTGCGCATTGCTTGGCTGAAGCTGCGTTGAGAACGGCCTACTCGGAAACAACGCTAGCACAGATCGCTGAAACAGCCGTCGCGACGAAGTAAGTAGGAATGGTTATGTCCACTGTTGGCGCAATGTTGCCGAAGCGATAACTTGCCGTCGCCGCCGTAATAGCCGCTTGCCAAAAGGCTCATACCCAATACCTTTATCAACACGGCCAAGGGAGTGGAATGTATGAAAGGTTTTCGCGACAGTGTGCTTTTTCCGCTCACGCTCCTGACCGGCGGCGTGGTCGCGTTTTTTCTCTTTCTCTACGTCACTGGCCACGATCCGGATGAGCGACCCTTGACCCTGGTCGAGTGGGTTATCGGCGGGATGCTGATAGGGCCGGGTTTCGGTTATCTCGTGAAATGGAGAAAGATGAAGAACAACCGCGATGCAAACGCAGACTGATTGCGTGCTGCTTCAGACCCGACTAGTTGTCTTTCATCGATAATTTGAGAAGCGGTGGCGACCCCTGCAGGACTCGAACCTGCGACCTACTGCTTAGAAGGCAGTTGCTCTATCCAGTTGAGCTAAGGGGCCGTCATGCCGGGCAGCGATGCTGCCGGCGAAAACTATAGTGTTTCAGTGCGTCCAGGGCTGGGTGCGGTTGAAACGGAAATTGTCGGTGTAGGAAACCACCTTGCGGGTTGCTTCCTTCGGCAGGATGACGCGGTATTCGATGCCCTTGCGCTGTGCATAGGCTTCGGCCTGTTCCTGCGTCTCGAATGTCAGCTTGACCTGCTGCTTCATGTCGGAACTGGAGGTGTAGCCCATGATCGGATCGATCTTGCGCGGAACTTCGGCGTCGAATTCCAGAACCCAGACATTGGTCTTTGCCGTGCCGGATTGCATGGCGGTTTTTGCAGGGCGGTAAATCTTCGCAGACATGTCGAAACTGCTCCGGTTGGACAGTGGGGTGTTTACATCCCCGAATTATTCTTCACGTACCTGAATAGAATAACCAAATCGTGTCAGGAACGTTGAATTTGAAATGGACTGACTTCAGGTGAGAGTCAAGACGATTATCCCGCGCTTTCCTTATCCCACCGCCGCCACGCCGGCCGCGGATTTTGCCGATCTAGGCCATGACTGAACAAAGATGAATTTCCCTGTTGCGGACTTCAGGTGAACCGTGTATTCCCCAGCCATCGCCTCGGCGGAGTGTAGCGCAGTCTGGTAGCGCATCTGGTTTGGGACCAGAGGGTCGGGAGTTCGAATCTCTCCACTCCGACCATTTTAAAGCTGAACATCAGCTTTCCGGCGTAACTCCCAGGAAATATTCTCAATTATTCCGCAGGCGGACCCGCCAGAGTACTCTCCGCCGTCCCGATCGTCATGACATTGCCGCGCCAGGCCACCGCGCTGCCGATCCAGCTGCGCGCCCAGACGACGGGCATGATCAGGTCGCGGGCGATCATGGCCGGCAGCGTATAGAGCGACACTGGCCAGCCATTGAGGGCAGCGAGCGCCAGTTCCGGGCCGAACATGAGGGCTAGGACGACAGAGGCGGTCGCGGCGAGGTTCACATCCATCATGGCGGTGGCGGCAAGCGCGAAAAGAAGCGGCGGCAGCGCGCCGGTCAGGATTTCCGGTGCGAAATATTGCGGAAAGGTCACGCGTCTCAGCCGCGCCCAGCGGGTTTGGCGTGACCAGATTTCGCCGGCATGGCGCTGGCCGAGCGGTTGCTCGAACGGGGCGGAGACCAGATGCACCTTGCGGCCGGCGCTCCGCACCAGCTTCGTCGAGGCGGCGTCCTCGGCGATTTCGGCGGCGAGTGCGCGAATGCCGCCACGGTCCTCCAGGAACGGCTTGTTCCACAACATCGATTTGCCCTGTGCGAAACCGATGCCGATCGCTTCCGCTGCATATTGCCAGCGGCCCTGCGAGCCATTGAGGAAGGCGCATTCCACATTGGCCCAGAATCCCACAGGGCGGGAACCGAGCGGCGGAGAGCAGACCAGCCCGCTATCCGGCCGCCAGGCCGACATCATGGTGGCTATATAGGATTTCGGCATCAGCACGTTTGAATCGGCGAGAATCACCCATTCATATTTGGCGGCGCGCCAGCCCTTGACGCAATTGTTCAGCTTCGGATTGGCGCTGACGCGGTCGTCACCGATCAGCAATTGCATGGAGACCGAGGGAAATGCGGCGGCGGCTTTGCGGACTTCCGCGATCACGGGATCGAATTCGTCCGCGACGCAGAACAGCAACTCGTAATCCGGCCAGTCGAGCCCGAAGGCACGCGAGAGCGTCAGCGGCGTGAAGTTTTCGACGCCGCGTAGCGGCACCACCAGCGAGACCGGCGGCTTTTGCCGGACAAGATCGTTTTCCGCGTCCCGTCTCGTCAGTCGCCAGCCGGCGAGAACAATGCCGAGAAGATTGAAGGCGAGGAGCATAATTGCGCAAAGGGCAAAGACGGTTTCCATGCTGGCCAGTTCCACTCCCAAGCTTTCGGCGGTTCACCCGCCAATCGATTCCATGGAATTCGTCTCTGCCGATTATAACGTTTGCGTGACAGTTACATGTCATGATCGGCAGGCGGGAGGCTGCGCCGTGCATGAAAGCGCTGCGGGAGCCTCGCGCAAAGAAAAGCCCTTCATGAAGAAGGGCTCAATCATCATGACGGTCAGTGACTTTTAGTGGACGTTCAGGATATGGGCATGACTGCTTGCAACGAGAAACGATTCCCGTGCTATCTCGATGTCACATTTGCCGGCAATGGCATTGAGGCAGTTTCTGCGCGCTTCTTCATATTCAGGCCCATGTTCCTCGGGCCAGCGGTACATCAGCATGTCGAGCGCCACCAGCGGGCTGTAGATCTCCACGGCGACGCAAAGCGGCAGGTGGATGGCCACCGGTTTCATCCACGAGGCGTGGTGACACGGCTCTGTTCTGTTGATCAGCATGTCATTTTCCTCCCTGTTTCACGCGCCTTCATGGCGGTGTTTGCTCCCATGCGCGAAATGCTTGCCTCACGAAATGGTTCCCGATCACCTAAAATGTGATCGATAAGGGGGTTCCAATTTTCCAAGATGAATGGAAGATGAACAAATAGATGAACCGGAGATGAACAAAACCGCCCTTGGGGCGTTGTTGTGTCCATAAGAAGGAGAACGCATATGTTCAATTTGTCAGGCATTCAGGAAAGCTTCTTCGGAGACCGCATGGCTGGCGTATGCCAAGCAATCACGTCGGCGCTGGCCTTCGAATCGGGTCTCGAAAAGTCGCGCATTTCCGCAACCGTCGAAAATGACGTGATCTATCTGGAAGGCACGGCCGATTCGGTCGAGGCGATCGACATCGCCATCAATCTTGCCGCTTCCATCTCCAATTGCCGGATTTTGAGCCATATCGAGCCGGTTTACTAATTATTGCGCCAGCCGGGCGACAGGTCGTCCGGCTCATTCAGACACAATAACGTGGCAATGTTATTTCCGGTTGCCGATCTGCGCGCTGCGGACCATGTCGCCAGGCTTGATGCCATAACGTTTCGCGGCGCCGCCATTCAGCTCAAGCACAAATTTCACGGGCCCGCGGGAGCTGATGATCGCTTCCGAATGGGGAACCGCGTTTTCATGGATATGGGTGATTCGGCCGTCACCGGCGATGAACAGCATATCGAGCGGGATGAGGGTGTTGCGCATCCACATGGCGACGGCGCGTGTTTCACCAAAATCGAAAAGCATGCCGTTTTCTGGCGGCATGGACTTGCGGAACATCAGGCCCTGCGAGCGCTGGGCGTCGTCCAGTGCCAGTTCGGCAACGAAGTCCTGGGTTTTACCCGAGGTCGTCTCGATGGTAAGCGGCTCGGAGGTGAATGTCTGGCGTTCCTGAGACTGTGCGGCGCCGGCTAGCGTGAAAAAAACAAGCGCCATGACGGCGCCTTTCAGCATGGGACGCAGGCCGGACATCAATGCGACATCCCGATGGAAACCGGGTTATCGGGATGGATTTCCGCTGCCATCAGGCCCTTGTCGCCATCGCCGTAACGCACGAGCACCACCTGGCCGGGGCGCAGTTCCGTCAGGCCGAAACGGCGCAGCGTTTCCATATGCACGAAAATATCTTCCGTTCCTTCGCCACGCGTCAGGAAACCGAAACCCTTGGTGCGGTTGAACCACTTGACGATGGCACGCTCAAGCCCGCTATGCGGCGTCACCTGCACATGGGTGCGCACCGGCGGCAGCTGCGACGGGTGAACGGCGGTCGACTGATCCATGGACAGGATGCGGAAAACCTGGAAACCGCGGTCGCGCCGCTGGATGAGGGCGACGATGCGCGTGCCTTCAAGGATGGTCTGGTAGCCGTCGCGGCGCAGGCACGAGACGTGCAGCAGCACATCCTGTGTACCGTTATCGGGCACGATGAAGCCGAAACCCTTGGCGACGTCGAACCATTTCACGACGCCGGTGATTTCGGTCAGGTCGACGGCATCGCCCGAAAGGTCCTCGACATCGACTATCGTTTTCGATGACATCCTATCAGCCATATCCTGCCAACCCCTCGATTACGCGCCATACACCGGTCAACTGATTCCTGTGCGCCAGATTAACATCTTGGTAACGGTTTCACGCAAGCCCTAGTTTTTGATTTACGCACCTGCTTTTATGTCGCCGTCCTTGTCCGGGGCTTGCCATCGTGCGTTTAACGGCTTCGGACCCGTGTAATGGAGAGGAATAAAATGCGGTATCTGCACACGATGGTTCGCGTCAAAGACCTTGGCGAATCACTTAAATTCTACGTCGACCTTCTGGGTCTCACGGAAATACGCCGAATCGAGAATGAAAAAGGTCGGTTTACGCTGGTGTTTCTTTCCGCCCGCGACGACATTGCTGCGGCGAAGGAAAACAAGGCGCCGTGCCTGGAGCTGACCTATAACTGGGATACCGAGGATTATACTGGCGGCCGCAATTTCGGCCACCTCGCTTATGAAGTCGACAATATCTACGACTTCTGCGCGCGTCTTCAGCAGAGCGGCATCGTCATCAACCGGCCGCCGCGCGACGGGCACATGGCTTTTGTGCGCTCACCTGATGGTATTTCATTCGAAATTTTGCAGAAAGGCGAAAGCCTCGCACCAGCCGAACCGTGGATATCTATGCAGAATACCGGTTCCTGGTAGGGTTTTTTGAGCGAATACGGGCGGTTTTTCGCGCACTTGCCTTGTCCCGAGGGGATGAGGCATAGTCCGCGAATCAAAAACGGCCTGTTCCGTTTCGGGGAAGCGCACGATTCCGTTGCCGTGCTGCTGGTGAAAATGCAAGATACGGAGGCCATCCATGAAAACTGCAGAGAATGCGAAAGGACGCCTTTCCTGTAAGCGTTTTGTCGTCGCGGTTTCGCTGCTCGGGCTTTCCGGTTGCGTTTCGGCGGTGACGGATGACGAGATGGCCGCCACGACAAAGAAGCCGGAAATCGCCGCACAGCACAAGCCGCAGACGGCCGCAGCAGCCGTTGCTTCGCCGGCGACCGGCGCGCAGCCGGGGCATTATGTGGATCCCGCCGTCGCATCGGCGGCCGGCGTAAACAACGTTCCGGCCCAGCACCAGGCGCCCGGTAGTCCCGCACAGGGTTATGGTGCAGCCGCCGATATAGGCGGACTGACGACGCAGCCGACGGCGATTTCCGCCGGAACGTCCAGCATCTATTCAACAGCGACGCATTCCGGCTCTGCAGCCGCTCAAGGCATGGCCGCAGCCCAGGGCGGTTCCGCCCAGAAAATCATTCCTGCCGTCAGCAGCGTCTATTCCGCGCCGATACAGCCGTCCCAGCCGCAGCCCGTTGCCGCGCCGGTCGCTGTTCCGGTAGCCGCTCAGGTGCCGCCGGAACAGCATAGCGAAAATCGTCAGCCCGCCGCCGTGCCGGTGCCGCAGCCGGAACAGCGCGCGGCTGCACAGCCTGCCACCAATGCCGGAGCGACGGTTGAGGGGCGGGAAGGCGAGGGCAGGAGCCTGACGCTTGCGGCGTTTTTCGCCGGTGCCGCCAAGAAGCGTCTGCCGAAAATGATCGAAAGCGGCACGGCCGGTAACACCGAGGTTGCCGCCTTGTCCGGAGCGGCTGACGGGTCGATGGGTATTGCGCTTTCCGGCCGCTCGATGATGTCCGAGGAATTCGACGACGCTCACCTCGATGAAGAGGATGACCAGCCCAACGGCCTGATGAAGCTCGCCTCGCTTTCCGGCCTCACCCGCGTTTCCCCGAACGGGCTTTTCCTGCAGACGGACCACGTCGAAGTCGGCTGTTTCAAGCCGGAACTGGTACGGATGATCAAGGATGTGGAGCGTCACTATAACAGTCCGGCGATCGTCACCTCCGGTTATCGCCCGCCGAAGGGAATTAGGCAGGGCTCCAAGCACTACACTTGCGATGCCGCCGACATCCAGATCAAGGGTGTTTCCAAATGGGAACTCGCCACCTATCTGCGTTCCCTGCCGGATCGTGGCGGCGTGGGCACCTATTGCCACACTGAGTCAGTGCATATGGATACCGGCGAAGCGCGGGACTGGAACTGGCGCTGCCGCCGAACCGCCGCGCGCAAATAAGCCCGCTCGTTTTTTCGGCATCACGGCCATTCGGCGCACCTTCCGATAAGACTGGAGATCGCAGCCGCATGGACGGATGGCCCGGCTTGCTATAGGAGGCGGTTCGTTATGTCCCGCTTATGGTGCCTTGCGAATGCAGCCTGTCTCGACTTTCCCGATCTATATCGTTTCGATTGCGCGCGCACGGGCGCGGCTGGAGAAGATGCTGGAAGGCGCCTCCGGCCTCGGTCTCGACCTGCGGCCAGTAGAGGGGGTGGACGGCAAGACCATTTCCCCTGATGACTGGCGGGATTTCGACCGGCGCGGCTTTGAGCTGCGCAATGGCCGCCACGCCCTGCCGGGAGAATATGGCTGTTACGCCAGTCATATCAAAGCGCTTGAAACCTTCCTCGCGACCGATGCGCCTGTCGCCGTGATCGTCGAAGATGACGTTGCCTTCACGCCGGATTTCTCGGAACGGGTCAAGGCCATGGTTGCGGCGATGCCCGACGACGCCATCGTGAAACTGACCAACCACCGTCGAAAGGGCTTCAAGGCTCGCAAAACCAGCGCCCTTGGCGATACGTTCGGCCGATGCATCTATGGCCCGCAGGGCTCGTCTGCCTGCTACATCATCTCCCGCAGGGCTGCGGAGCGTTTTCTTAAGGCGGCACGAAGGATGACGCTGCCCTTCGACCGGGCTCTTGAATGCGGCTGGGGTTATGGCACCGAGGTCTACATCACCGATAAGGATTTCCTGCCATTCGGCGACCCGGATACGCTGGTCGGCACACGCGACGAATATAGGGGCAGCAAGTTCGCCCGTTTGAAGCGGGTTCCCGCCTATCTTTCCAGCTTTTACGACAATATCGCGCGGTACATCTACGCCTATCGGTAGGGATGGTCGTCCTGAGCCGGCAGGGCCGAAACATAGCGCAACCAATCGCGCGCTCTGATGGGAATGTTATGACCTGTCCGCGTCAAAATGCCTGATGTTGCGTGAGATAATTCTCCGTTACGATATACGGAGTTAAATCACAGCCTGGAAGTGTCCAAAATGTGGGATTTTTTCCCGATAGTCTTCTTGCCGTTCAAGCTTCTCGTGTTAGGCATCGGCATGTTTTTCGCCATCAAGTGGCATCACGATCAAGCCAAAAACAAGTAGAAAATCGGCGGACCCCAGCGCCCGCTGATCAGTAAGACACAACGCGTTCACTCCGGGTGGGGGCGTGCCGGCATGATGAATTTATCGGCTGACAAAGACCGGAACCTGAACTAGACATAATATATTAGACGGCGATACTCACAACGTGGATCGCAATGCTACTGCGCTGGTCTCTCATCGTCCTGCTGACTTTCGGACTTTCCCTCGATTCCGCCGCTGCGACGGAAACCGACGCGGTGGGCGCCTTCCACCACGCCGTTCAGGTGGGCGATGTCCAAACCATTCGAACCATGATTGCGGCTGACCCCGGTTTGGCCACGTCAAGGGACAAGTTCGGTTTCCAGCCGATCCATCTTCTCGACATGTACCCCGAAGAGGAGGTGCTCAACCTTCTGCTTAAAAATGGTGCCGACATCAACGCAGCGAATGACGAAGGCGTCACCATCCTCCATATCATCACCGATCCAGACACCGTTTCCCTGCTTGTAAAGCGCGGTGCGAATATCGAGGCCCGCGATGAGAGGGGATGGACGCCATTGATCATGCAGGCGAATAATCAGCAGAACGGCCCCGATGTGGTGGCTGCGCTTCTGGCCCAAGGTGCAGACCCGAATGCCGAGGGCTTCGCGGGTGAGACTGCTCTCTCATTTGCAAAACAAACTGGCGACGCGGCTCTTGTCCGTATGCTGATCGCAAGTGGTGCAAAGAATTAGCGCTGGCGGTTTAGAGAGTGTCTGTGCCGCCGCTACAAAGAAGCGAGGCTATGCATCACGTCGGTCACAGCAATGTCCGCAGCGCTGACAGGAGCATTCGGTGCGACACATATGTGAGGATGATCTTACCGGCGTGAAGAGTATTTTCAACGGTAAGTGCTTGATTCCGTTGGTGAGAGCGCAGGGATTCGAACCCTGGACCTACTGATTAAAAGTCAGTTGCTCTACCGGCTGAGCTACGCTCTCCCATGTCCGGGCTTGGTTGCCCTTCGGAAGTGCGCGGAACATAGGTAGAGCGATCCGTTCGGTCAACCCAAAAAAAGCGGTTTCGACACGCAATACGGTTTTTTTTGTCGCACCCCCAAAAAGGTGATTGGAGAGAGGGGGCGGCTAGGGATAAAACCGGCTTCAGACGTGTCGGGCAGACGGGTGAAATCGTTTTGCAGCAATGACATGCACGAAAATGAAGCGTGAAGCATCGGCGATTATTGAGAATCGCCGGTCTTTGCGGGATGCGGAGTTCTTTCTTGTCGATTGCCGATATTTCCCTGTTCAGCGCGCTTCTGGCTGGCGCTCTTTCATTTCTCTCGCCCTGCGTCCTGCCGCTGGTGCCGCCTTATCTCTGTTATATGGCGGGCGTTTCGGTCGAGCAGTTCAGGACGGAAGAGACCGCGCCGCGGCCGGAGGTTCGCAGAGCCGTGCTGTTTTCGGCTTTCTGCTTCACGCTGGGTTTCGCCACGGTGTTTGTGGCGCTGGGGGCCGGTGCCTCGACGATCGGTACGCTGCTGCGCCAGAATCTCGATATTCTCGCCAAAATCGGCGGTTTCATCATCATCCTCATGGGCCTGAATTTCCTCGGTGTTTTCCGCATCGGCCTGTTTTCGCGCGAGGCGCGGTTTCAGGGAGCGGGCAAGCCTGCCACGCTGTCCGGGGCCTATGTCATGGGTCTTGCTTTCGCCTTTGGCTGGACGCCGTGCATCGGCCCGGTTCTGGGGGCTATCCTCGGGGTTGCCGCGTCGCGTGATACGGTGGGCGATGGCGCGATGCTGCTTGCGGTCTATTCGCTTGGCCTTGCGGTGCCGTTCTGGATCGCGGCGGCGTTTTCCGGGTCGTTCATGCGTTTCCTCGTCCGTTTTCGCCGCCATCTTGGGCTGGTGGAAAAGCTGCTCGGTGTGCTGCTGGTGCTCACCGGTCTCGCTTTCATGTCCGGTTTCATCACCAATGTCGCGATCTGGTTCCAGGAGACCTTTCCGATCCTGATGCAAATCGGCTAAGCCTCTCGCGGATGTGAGGGAACGACCGTGGCTGATATCATTGGACTGCTGTTGCCGTTTTTTGGCCTGATCTTCATCGGCTACGGTGCAGCGCGCATAACAAAACAGCCGGTCGAGGCGATGGGCTGGCTGAATACCTTCATTATCTATGCCGCTCTGCCGGCGCTGTTTTTCAAGCTTGTCTCCAAGACGCCTGTGGAAGAGCTGGCACGGATGGATTTTGTCGCCGCCAGCCTTGCCTGCACCTACGGCATTTTCTTGGCTGTGTTCCTGATCGGCCGATTCGTGCGCCGGAACAGCCTCGCCGAAACCACCATCCAGAGTTTCGCGGCCAGCTACGGCAATATCGGTTACATGGGGCCGGGGCTTGCGCTCCTGGCGCTTGGCGAGAAGGCGGCGGTGCCGGTGGCGCTGATCGTCTGCCTTGAAAACGCCGCCCATTTCATCGTCGCGCCGGCGATGATGGCGGTTGCGGGCGGGGACAAGCGCTCAGCCGGCAAGCTCGCGCTGGATGTGGCGCGCAAGGTCATCACCCATCCGTTCATCGTGTCCGTTATCGCCGGATTTCTCGCTGCTTCGCTGTCGTGGCAGCCACCGGAGGCGGTGCAGCGGCTGGTGGATTATCTGGCGCAGTCGGCCGCCCCCTGCGCGCTGTTTGCCATGGGGGTGACGCTGGCGCTGCGGCCGATGAAACGCGTTCCGGTGGAGATCAGCTATATCGTGCCGGCCAAGCTGATATTGCATCCGCTCGCCGCTTATCTGGTGCTATCATCGCTGGGGCGCTTCGAGCCGGTGTGGATTTATTCCGCGGTGCTGCTGGCGGCGCTGCCGACCGCGACGAATGTCTTCGTCATCGGCCAGCAATATCACGTCTGGCAGGAGAGGGCGTCAGCGACGATCCTGATCTCGACGGTGCTGTCGGTCTTCACGCTGACGGGCGTGGTTTATTTCATCCAGCCTTTTTGAAGCTGCCGAACAGCAATGATGGCAAGGCCTTCAATCCGCGCCCCGGCTCGATGCCTTCGCGCATCACCATGCTTCTGAGCGTGCCGATGCCGGAGAGTACATGCAGGCCGGCCGCACGCGCCATCTGCACCGGAAGAAAATCTGAAAGAAGCGAGCGGTTCAGGAGATCGACGCTCAGCGTGCGGCTATAAACATCCGCCCGCCGTTTGCGGTCGAAGCTGCTGCCGGCGTCCGCCGCGATCGGCCGGTCGGAGACGGCGCCAAGCAGTTCCGTCAGTGCAATGATGTCGCGCAGGCTGAGGTTCAGGCCCTGCGCGCCGATGGGCGGGAAGCCATGCGCAGCTTCGCCGATCAGGGCGACGCGGCCCTTGCCGAAGCGGTGCGCCGTCATGGAGGAGAGCGGCCATGCCTGCACGCTGTTTTCCACGGTAACCGCGCCGAGCATGGATTGCATGCGCTCCTCGACCTTCAGGCTCAAGGTTTCCAGCGGCAGCGCCGTCAGTTCTTCCGCCTGCTGTGGGGTGACGACCCAGACGAGGCTGGAGCGGTCATCCGGCAGGGGAACCTGGGTGAAAGGCCCCGTCGGTGTGTGGAATTCCGTGGACACATTGCCATGCGGACGGCTGTGGGAAAAATTCAAAACCACGGCGGTCTGCGGATAGGACCAGGATTTGACGCCGATGCCGGCCGCTTCCCGCACCATCGATTTCCTGCCGTCGGCACCGATCAGAAAATCGGCGGAAAGCACTTCACCATCCGCGATCGTGACCGAAATCCGGTCATTGCCGATGTCGATCGTCTCGGCGGTTGTGTCGAGGCGGGTAATATTGTGTTCCTGTTCCACTGCTTCGCTGAGAACGCCGAGCAGCGCCTCGTTCGGGATATTCCAGCCAAAAGCATCGAGGCCGATTTCAGAGGAGCGGAACTGCACGGTCGGCGCGCGCAGCAGGCGGTCGGTGCCGTCGATGATCTGCATGGTGGAAAGGCGTGCGGCGGACGGCGCGATGCGTGACCAGAGGCCGAGACGGTCCATGAAGCGAATGGACTGGTCCATCAACGCCGTGGTGCGCTGATCCTTCTTCTCGCTTGAAGGTGCGATGAGCGCCACATGGCGGCCGGCCCGCGCCAGTGCGATGGCCGCGATCTGGCCCGCAAGTCCCGCACCTGTTATGGCGATATCGAAGTGTCTCATGGTCGTGATCCATTGTTATTTCCAAAACATCATAGAGGCTTTGGGCGGGTAAATCCACTTTCGCGCCGGAACATCCGCACACAAACATTCGTTGGTTGCGACGCTATATTAGTCTTAGGATAAGCGGATTGAGCCGGTTGCAAAGCGTGGTGAATGGCCGCATACCGGAATGAACAGGGCGGATGGAAAAACGGGGCGCAGGCGCTGACCATGAAAATTTTCAACTATAAGCGTGTTCCCTATGCGGAAATCCGCGCCTTTTCCGTTCATATCTTGACTGCGTCCGGGTCGTTTCTGGCTTTTCTTGGTGTCGTCGCCGCGTCTGAGCACCGTTTCGTCGACATGTTCTGGTGGCTGGGGCTTGCGCTTCTGGTTGATGGTATCGACGGCCCGATTGCCCGCAAGGTGCGGGTGAAGGAAGTGCTGCCCAACTGGTCTGGCGATACGCTCGACAATATCATCGACTACGTCACCTATGTGCTCTTGCCCGCCTTTGCGCTGTACCAGAGCGGCATGATCGGCGAGCCTTTGTCCTTCGTGGCGGCCGGCATGATCGTGGTGTCGAGTGCGATTTATTATGCCGATATGGGCATGAAGACGGATGAATATTTTTTCTCTGGCTTTCCGGTGGTGTGGAACATGGTGGTTTTCACCCTGTTCGTGATGGATGCCAGCGCCACCACGGCCATGACCGTCGTCACCGTCTCGGTGTTCCTGACGTTCCTGCCGATCAACTTCCTGCATCCGGTGCGGGTGAAGCGGTTGCGGCCGCTTAATCTCCTCGTCGTGGCCATCTGGTGCGCGCTTGGCGGTTATGCGCTGCTGATGCATTTCGAAACGCCGACATGGGCGGTGATCGCCTTCGTGGCGAGCGGCATCTATCTTTATTGCATCGGTGGAATTTTGCAGTTTTTCCCCTCGCTCGGCGCGAAATAAGAAAAAGATAAAGCCGTTTATTGCTTGTGTAAATTGCATTTAAGCAGCGTCTTTTTCAGTTGTGCGAAGCAGCAAAACAGTTATCAATACATCATGATGGCGCGGCATTGCATACGACTTGCGGCGCTATTGGGAACAATGACCGCGGCCGTTGAAACGCCTCGCAGAAGGCATGGACGTCCGGTGAGAGAGGGAACTCGTGACTGGAACTTTGGCACCGGAGGCCATGCCTCTCCTGTCCGTTCGCAAGCTGACCAAGCTGTTCGGCAATTTCGCCGCCTGCAACGGTATCGATCTCGATATAGCGCCGGGCGAAATCCATGCGCTTCTGGGTGAGAATGGTGCTGGCAAGTCAACGCTGGTCAAAATGCTGTTCGGCGTGCTCTCGCCGACCGAGGGCGATATTATCTGGCAGGGCCAGCCGGTTTCGGTGGGTTCGCCCAGCGAGGCCCGCAGGCTTGGCATCGGCATGGTGTTCCAGCATTTTTCGCTGTTCGAGGCACTGACGGTTGCTGAAAACATTGCCCTGTCGCTGGACCCGAAAATCTCATTGAAGGAAATCGCCAGGGAAGCGGAACAGCTTTCGCGCGCCTACGGTCTGCCGCTCGACCCCAATGCGCATGTGGCCGATCTGTCGGTCGGCGAACGCCAGCGCATCGAGATCGTCCGCGCTTTGTTGCAGAACCCGCGCCTTATCATTCTTGACGAGCCGACCTCGGTCTTGACGCCGCAGGAAGCCGACAAGCTGTTCGAGACGCTGGCAAAATTGAAGGCCGAAGGCCGCTCGGTGCTTTATATCAGCCATCGTCTCGAAGAGGTGCAGCGCATCTGCGACCGCGCCACCGTGCTGCGCCATGGCAAGGTGACGGGCGCCTGCGATCCGCGCAAGGAAACGCCGGCATCGCTGGCGCGTATGATGGTCGGCAGCGATGTCGCGAGCGTCTCGCGCGCCACCGGCGAGGCACTCGGCGCGCCGCAGATCGAGGTCATGGGGCTGTCCGTTGCGCCGCGCACGCCTTTTGCGGTGGCCTTGAAATCGATTTCCATGAATGTGCGCGCCGGAGAAGTGCTGGCGATTGCCGGTGTGGCCGGCAACGGGCAGGGCGAGCTGTTCGATGCGCTTTCGGGCGAATATCCCGTCTATAATAATGATGCCATCCATTTGCGCGGCAAGCCGGTCGGTCGTCTCGGCATTAATGGCCGGCGGCTGATGGGTGCCGGTTTCGTGCCGGAAGAGCGGCATGGCCATGCTGCCGTTCCCGGCATGAGCCTTTCCGACAATCTGTTGCTGGCGCGGTCGCGGTCCGACCGTAAGGCGTTTCTGACCGGTGGTTTCCTGCGCATCGTCAGGGGCTCGACCATTAAGGCGGCGGCGCGGCGCATTTCGGAAACCATGGATGTGCGCAAGAGCGGTGCCGATCCGCTGGCGGGTTCGCTTTCGGGTGGCAACCTGCAGAAATTCATCGTCGGGCGCGAGCTTGACCGTCAGCCTTCCGTGCTTGTCGTCAATCAGCCGACCTGGGGCGTGGATGCGGGTGCCGCAAGCCGCATCCGCCAGGCGCTGGTCGATCTTGCCAAGGCCGGCTCGGCGGTCATCGTTATCAGTCAGGATCTCGATGAAATCTTTGAGGTCGCCACCAATATCGCGGTCATTTCCGACGGCATGCTTTCCGAGGCCCATCCGGTGGAAGAGATGACGCTTGAAAAGATCGGCCTGTTGATGGGCGGCATTCACACGTCACAGTCGGGAGCCGCCCAGCATGCGCATTGAGCTTGAAAAACGGGCAGGGGTCTCCCGGCTTTTCACCCTGCTTTCGCCGCTTCTGGCGCTGGTTTTGACGCTGCTTGTCGGCGCCGTCATGTTCGCCATGCTCGGCAAGAACCCGCTCGATGCGCTTTACGCCTTTTTTGTCGAGCCGCTGCTCGAGGTGTGGTCGCTGCACGAGCTGGCGATCAAGGCAGCACCGCTGATCCTGATCGGCGTCGGCCTGTCGATCTGTTATCGCTCCAATAACTGGAATATCGGCGCGGAGGGGCAATTCACCATCGGTGCGATTACCGGATCCATCCTGCCGGTGCTTTATCCCGACTGGCACTCGCCGCTCATCCTGCCACTGATGATGGTGATGGGTGCCATCGGCGGCGCGCTTTATGCCGGTATTCCGGCGCTGTTGAAGACGAAGTTCAACACCAATGAAATCCTCGTCAGCCTGATGCTCGTCTATGTCGCCCAGCTTTTTCTCGACTGGCTGACGCGCGGCATCTGGCGCGATCCCGGCGGTTATAACTTCCCGCAGACGAAACCCTTCAACGACAGCGCGGTGCTGCCGGAAATGCTGGCATCGGGCCGGGCGCATTGGGGTTTCGTGTTCGCCATCGTCGCCGCCATCGCGCTGTGGTTCATGATGCGCTACATGCTGAAGGGCTTTGAAGTCACCGTGCTTGGCCAGTCGGCAAGGGCAGGGCGTTTTGCAGGTTTCTCATCAAGCCGCATGGTGTGGTTTTCGCTGCTGCTGTCAGGCGCGCTGGCAGGGCTTGCCGGCATTTCGGAAGCCTCCGGTTCCATCGGCCATCTCCAGCCCAGCATTTCACCGGGTTACGGCTTTACCGCCATCATCGTCGCCTTTCTCGGTCGTCTCAATCCGCTCGGAATCATCCTTTCCGGGCTGGTGCTGGCGCTGACCTATCTCGGTGGGGAGGCGGCGCAGCTTTCGATCGGTGTGTCAGACAAGGTGACACGGGTGTTTCAGGGGCTGATGCTGTTCTTCGTCCTGTCCTGCGATACGCTGATTTTTTATCGCATCCGGGTCGTCTTCGCCGGCAAGACACATCGCAAAGAAGGAGCGGCATGATGGATATGCTTCAGGCCATTCTTCTCACCGTCATCACCGCCGCCACGCCGCTGGTCATCGCCGCCTCCGGCGAGCTTGTGGCGGAGCGCTCCGGCGTGCTCAATCTCGGCGTCGAGGGCATGATGATCATGGGCGCGGTCTGCGCCTTCGCCGCTACGCATATGACGGGGTCTCCCTATCTCGGCATTCTGGCCGGCATTGCGTCGGGCGCGGTCTTCTCGCTGCTGTTCGGTTTCCTGACGCTGACGCTTGTCACCAATCAGGTGGCAACGGGCCTTGCGCTGACCATTCTCGGGCTTGGTGTTTCCGGTATGCTGGGCGAAAGTTTCGTCGGCCTGCCGGGCATCAAGCTGCAGCCGATCGTCTTTCCGGTTCTGTCGGAAATTCCCTTCATCGGGCCATTGCTGTTCCGGCAGGACCTGATCTTCTACATGTCCATCGCGCTGGTCTTCGGCATCAGCTGGTTCCTGTTCAAGAGCCGCGCGGGCCTGAAAATCCGCGCTATCGGCGATAACCACGCCTCGGCCCATGCGCTCGGCATCAATGTCATCCGCACGCGGTATCTGGCGGTCATGTTCGGCGGCGCCTGTGCGGGTCTTGCAGGAGCTCAGCTGTCGCTGGTCTATACACCGCAATGGGTGGAAAACATGTCGGCCGGGCGCGGCTGGATTGCGCTCGCACTCGTCGTTTTCGCCTCCTGGCGTCCGTGGCGCCTGCTGGCGGGCGGTTATTTGTTCGGTGCCGTCACCATCGGCCAATTGCATGCGCAGGCCTTCGGCATCGGCGTACCGTCGCAGCTGCTTTCGGCACTACCTTACCTTGCAACTATTGTCGTGCTCGTGATCATCTCGCATAATCGCCGCACGACCTTGATCAACACACCGGCATCGCTGGGCAAATCCTTCGTGCCGGACAGGTGAAGAAGAATCCTCAAGTCTCCAAACCAACAGGGGTAAAAATGAAAAAACTGGTCATCGCACTTGCCGCGTCCGTCGCGGCGCTCGGAGGCGTCGTTTCCTCCGCTGAAGCCGCCGACGCCAAGAAGGTCTGCTTCATCTATGTCGGCAGCCGCACCGATGGCGGCTGGACGCAGGCGCATGAAATCGGTCGCGAAGAGCTGCAGAAGCATTTCGGCGACAAGATCGAAACGCCTTTCCTCGAAAGCGTTCCAGAAGGCCCGGATGCCGAGCGCGCCATCGAGCGTATGGCCCGTTCCGGTTGCGAACTGGTGTTCACCACCTCCTTCGGCTTCATGGATGCGACCGTGAAGGTGGCCCAGAAGTTCCCCAAGGTGAAGTTCGAGCACGCCACCGGCTTCAAGACGGCCGAAAACGTCGCGACCTATAATTCGCGTTTCTATGAAGGCCGCTACATTCAGGGCCAGATCGCCGCGAAGATGTCCAAGAAGGGTCTCGCCGGTTACATCGCCTCCTTCCCGATCCCGGAAGTGGTGATGGGCATTGACGCCTTCGTTCTCGGCGCGCAGTCGGTGAACCCGGACTTCAAGCTCAAGGTCGTCTGGGCCAATACCTGGTTCGACCCCGGCAAGGAAGCCGATGCTGCCAAGGCTCTGATCGACCAGGGCGTCGATATCCTGACGCAGCACACCGACACGACGGCACCGATGCAGGTTGCAGCGGAACGCGGCATCAAGGCTTTCGGTCAGGCTTCCGACATGATCGCGGCCGGCCCGCAGACGCAGCTGACCGCCATCAAGGACACTTGGGGTGCCTATTACATCAAGCGCACGCAGGCGCTTCTCGATGGTACCTGGAAGTCCGAATCCGTCTGGGACGGCCTGAAGGACGGCATCCTGACCATGGCGCCCTACACCAACATGCCTGACGACGTGAAAAAGATGGCTGAGGAAACCGAAGCCAAGATCAAGTCGGGCGAGCTGCACCCCTTCACCGGCCCGGTGAAGAAGCAGGACGGCTCGGAATGGCTGAAGGCGGGTGAAAAGGCCGAAGACAAGGTTCTGCTCGGCCTCAACTTCTACGTTGCCGGCGTGGACGACAAGCTGCCGCAATAATGCGGATTCTCTTCCATTACTGATGAAAGGCCGCACATGAAACTCATGTGCGGCCTTGCTTATTTTCATACGTTTTATTGTGCGGATGAAGTTTGTCTTTGCTTTTCACGCCACTTGATGTTTTTCACTATAATCTGACTTGAGATACACACGTCAGGCGCGATTTTTTGAAATCGCCAGCCGAACGGAAGGACATGACATTTGCAGCGCGGAATGCTCGATGCGGCGATCGGTTTTCGAAAGCTGCGGACAAATCATGCACAGGTCGTTCACAAGCTCGGTCTCGATATCGTCTCCGGCACCTTCAAGACGGGTGACATCCTGCCGGGTGACGCCGATTTGATGGAACGGCTGAAAGTATCCCGCACGGTGCTTCGCGAGGCGATGAAGACGCTCACCGCCAAGGGCATGATCTCCCCCAAGGCGCGCATCGGCACTCGGGTGACGGAGCGAGAAAGCTGGAACATGTTCGACAGCGAGGTGCTGCTCTGGCACTTCGAGGCGGGTGTCAGCGAGGAATTCCTGCTGCATCTCTACGATATCCGCCAGGCTTTCGAACCCTATGGTGCGGGTCTTGCAGCCACCAGAGCAAAAGATACCGATATTGCGAGGCTCGTCGCTTACGCCAACGAGATGGGCAACACTGCCTATTCCAAGGAAAAGCGGGCGATTGCGGACATGAATTTTCATGTCCTTATTACCGAAATGTCCGGCAACCCGTTCATGCGCACCGTTGGTTCGTTGATCAAGGCGGCGCTGGCGGGCATTTTCCGGATGAGCAACCCGGAAGCCGATCCCAACGAGATTTCCGACGTGTCTGCCTCTCACCTGCGGCTCGTCGAAGCGTTTCGCCTGCGCGATGAGGTTGCGGCCCGGCACGAGATGGAAAGACTGATTGAAAACGGCCGTCAACAGATACTCGAATTCACGGCCCGAAACTCCCGCAGATAGATCATGCCAGCCTGCCGCTGATCACGTTTGATGAAAATCGGCGTGGAAATTTGGTGGAGATTTGCATGGTTTCTTAAGTGGGGCGCCGTTATAGCAGTGCCGGAAAGAAATCACCCATACGCCCGTCCGCGATACCGGCCGGCGTAAAGTCAAACATTGCCCCTGTCCGGGCCGCCTGTGGCCGGTGACGGGGTGTTGGAGGTCTTATGGAGCGTAGCTCTCTAGCCGTTATTCTCGCAGCGGGCGATAGCACGCGCATGAAGTCTTCGAAGTCCAAGGTACTGCATCCGGTCGCGGGACGTCCGATGATCGGGCACGTGGTGGAGGCGGTTGCTGGAGCGGGCGTCGGCGCGGTGGCGCTGGTCGTCGGGCGCGATGCCGACAATGTCGCTGCCGCTGCAAGTCTCAAGGGCCTCCAGGTGGAGGCCTTCCTGCAGAAGGAACGCAAGGGCACTGGCCATGCGGTTCTCGCCGCACGCGAAGCGATCAAACGCGGTTTTGACGACGTCATCGTTGCTTATGGCGATGTACCGCTCATCACCTCGGCCACGCTCGACAGGGCGCGCGAGGCGATTGCCGCCGGTGCCGATGTGGCTGTCATCGGTTTTCATACCGATCGTCCCACGGGTTATGGTCGACTTCTGGTCGAGAATGGCGAGCTGGTCGCGATCCGCGAGGAGAAGGACGCCACCGACGAGGAACGCAAGGTCACCTGGTGCAACAGCGGATTGATGGCCATTAACGGCCGCAATGCGCTGGATCTGCTGGACCGGATCGGCAATAGCAACGTGAAGGGCGAATATTATCTAACTGACGTCGTCGAGATCGCCCGTTCTCTCGGCCGCCGCGCCATCGCCATCGATGCACCGGAAAAGGAACTGACCGGCTGCAACAACCGCGCTGAGCTCGCCTTTATCGAGAGGCTCTGGCAGGAGCGGCGCCGTCACGAATTGATGGTCGACGGCGTTTCGATGATTGCGCCAGAGACCGTGTTCCTTTCCTTCGATACAAAGATCGGTCAGGATGTTCTGATCGAGCCTAACGTCGTGTTCGGTCCCGGCGTTACGATCGAGCCGGGCGCCATCGTTCATGCGTTTTCGCATCTTGAAGGCGCTCACCTGGCCGAAGGTGCGGTTGTCGGTCCGTTTGCGCGGTTGCGTCCGGGTGCAAACCTGCACGCCAATGCCAAGGTCGGCAATTTCTGCGAGGTCAAGAAGGCCGAGATCGGCGAGGGCGCCAAGGTCAACCATCTGACCTATATCGGCGATGCTTTCGTGGGTGCAGGCAGCAATATAGGCGCGGGTGCCATCACCTGTAATTATGATGGTTACAACAAGTCCGAAACGCGGATCGGGGCCAACAGCTTCATCGGCTCGAATTCGTCGCTGGTCGCTCCCGTCACCATTGGAGAGCGGGCCTATATCGCCTCCGGCAGCGTGATTACCGATGATGTGCCGGCCGATGCGCTTGCTTTCGGGCGCGCGCGCCAGGAGGTGAAGCCGGGCAGGGCGGTCGCCTTGCGCGAGCGGGCGAAAGCGCAGAAGGAAGCGAAGAAAAAGTCCTCTTGAGAGACGTTACCGAGCGATACTGAAAGTGACCGGCGGCATAATTGCCGATTTCAGAGAAACGGTTAAAGCATTTCCAGTAAAAGTGCGCAGCGGTTTTACGTCCGGAAATGCGTCAGAATAAAAAGGTGGAGTATTTTCGCATTTCACGGAAAGGCGGAAATACTCTGGAAGTTTCGGCGAAGAGATCGCCGTCTGGAGAAATATATGTGCGGAATTGTCGGAATTGTCGGAACCCAGCCCGTTGCTGAACGGCTTGTCGATGCGCTGAAGCGCCTCGAATATCGCGGTTACGATTCGGCGGGTGTCGCCACCATCGACAATGGCGCGATGGACCGGCGCCGGGCGGAAGGCAAGCTGTTCAATCTGGAAAAGCTGGTTTCGGAAAAGCCGCTGCCGGGTGTCGTTGGCATTGCGCATACGCGCTGGGCGACCCACGGCGTTCCGAACGAAATCAACGCCCACCCGCATTTCGTTGACGGCGTTGCCGTCGTGCATAACGGCATCATCGAAAACTTCTCCGAATTGCGCGAGGAACTGAGCGCCGAGGGTGCAACCTTTACCACCCAGACCGATACCGAAGTGGTGGCGCAGCTTCTGGCGAAATACACCCGCGAGGGGCTTGGCCATCGCGAAGCAATGTTGAAGATGCTGAACCACGTAACGGGCGCCTATGCGCTGGTCGTGATGTTTCAGGACGATCCCGGTACGCTGCTTTCGGCGCGCTCCGGCCCGCCGCTTGCGGTTGGTTACGGCAGGGGCGAAATGTTCCTGGGGTCCGACGCGATCGCGCTTTCGCCCTTCACCAACGAGATCACCTATCTGGTCGATGGCGACTGCGCCATCGTGACCCGGGACGGCGCGGAAATCATCGATTTCTCCGGCAAGCCGGTGAAACGCGAGCGCCAGATTTCGCAGGCGACGGCTTTTGTGGTCGACAAGGGCAATCACCGCCATTTCATGGAAAAGGAAATCTATGAGCAGCCGGAAGTCATTTCCCACGCGCTCAGCCACTATGTGGATTTCGCCACCAGGACCGTGAAGGACGCCGATAAGGCGATTGATTTTGCCAGCCTTTCCGGCCTTGCCATCTCCGCCTGCGGCACGGCCTATCTGTCAGGCCTGATCGGCAAATACTGGTTCGAGCGTTATGCCCGCCTGCCGGTGGAAATCGATGTTGCCTCGGAGTTCCGTTACCGCGAAATCCCGCTTGTTCCCACGCAGGCGGCGCTGTTCATTTCGCAATCTGGCGAAACCGCCGATACGCTGGCGGCCCTGCGTTATTGCCAGCAGGAGGGTCTGAAGATCGGCGCGGTGGTCAATACCCGCGAATCGACCATGGCGCGCGAATCCGATGCGATCTTTCCGATCCTCGCCGGGCCGGAAATCGGCGTTGCCTCCACCAAGGCCTTTACCTGCCAGCTTGCGGTGCTTGCTTCGCTGGCCGTTGCCGCCGGCAAGGCGCGCGGCACGCTGAAACCGGGTGAAGAAAAGCAGCTGGTGCAGCAGCTGATCGAGATGCCGCGCATCATGAGCAAGGTGTTGAACGTCATCCAGCCGCAGATCGAGGCGCTGTCGCGTGACCTGTCGCGCTTCAAGGATGTGCTTTATCTCGGCCGTGGCACCAGCTTCCCGCTGGCGCTGGAAGGCGCGCTGAAGCTCAAGGAAATCTCCTATATCCACGCTGAAGGTTACGCCGCTGGCGAGCTGAAGCATGGGCCTATCGCGCTGATCGACGAGAACATGCCGGTTATCGTCATTGCTCCGCACGACCGCTTCTTCGAAAAGACCGTGTCGAACATGCAGGAAGTAGCCGCGCGCGGCGGCCGCATCATCTTCATCACTGATGAGAAGGGTGCTGCCGCTTCCAAGCTCGAAACCATGGCGACGATCACGCTGCCCAATGTCGATGAACTGATCGCGCCGATGGTCTTCTCGCTGCCGATCCAGCTGCTCGCCTATCACACCGCCGTCTTCATGGGCACGGATGTGGACCAGCCGCGCAATCTGGCGAAATCGGTGACCGTGGAATGATCATCCGGCCGGAGCGGCAGGGTGATGAAGAGGCGATCGCTCGCGTTACGGAAGATGCCTTCCGTAACGTCGAACACCGTAGCGGGACAGAACAACTGATCGTCGCGCGGCTGCGGGACGCCGGCGCTCTGACGGTTTCACTGGTTGCGGAAGACAGCGAAGGCATCATCGGCCATGTCGGTTTCTCGCCGGTGACGCTGTCGAGTGGCGAGACCGGCTGGTTCTGCCTCGCGCCGCTCTCCGTTACACCTGAAAGGCAGGGCGAAGGTGTCGGTTCGAGGCTGGCGCGTGACGGGCTTGCCGTGCTGGAGCGGCTGAGCGCTGCCGGCTGCGTTGTTGTCGGCGATCCCGCCTATTACGGCCGCTTCGGTTTTCGCCCTGTCGCGGGCCTGAGTGCCGAGGGGATTCCTGACGAATATTTCACAGTTCTTCGCTTGCATGGCGGAACTCCATCCGGCATTGTCGGTTTTCATCCGGGTTTCGATGGCGACAACGCTTAATTCCGAACGGTAAATGACCGATATTCCAGTCAAAATTTCATTCGCAGCCCGTCTGCGCAACAGCTTCCTGACGGGTGTTCTGATCCTCGCACCTGTCACCATCACCATGTGGCTGGTGTGGAGTTTCCTGCAATGGGCGGATAGCTGGGTCAAACCCTATATTCCCGCCCGTTACGATCCCGAGCAATATTTCGATGTGGCGATCCCCGGTTTCGGGCTCTTGATTGCCGTTATCGGTATCACGCTCATCGGCTTTCTCGGCAATAACCTGATCGGCAAATGGATCGTTGGCGTCGGCGAATCCGTTCTCAACCGCATGCCGCTGGTGCGGCCGATCTATAAAAGCATCAAGCAGCTGTTTGAATCCGTGCTGAAGGAGCATTCGAACTCCTTCAAGAAAGTCGGCCTGATCGAATTTCCCTCTTCCGGCACTTGGGCGATGGTTTTCGTATCCTCAGAAGTCAAGGGCGAGCTTGCGCACCGTTTCAATGAGATGGGCCAGCAGATGGTCGCGGTCTTCCTGCCGCCGACCCCGGTGCCGACGGCCGGTTTCCTGCTGTTCGTGCCGAAAGACAAGATCGTGATGCTGGACATGACGCCGGAGGACGCGGCGAAACTGTTGATATCAGGTGGTCTGGTGGCCCCGGACTTCACGCCGCCGAAGGTGATCGCGCCGGTTTGAAAGGCCTTAGCAAGGCACTAGATTCTTTCTTACATTCCCACGTCAGGATGAAATGCCACAAGCTTGACGAACCAATATGGTTCACAAATAATCATAGTGAACCAGGAAAGGTTGCGATCATGACTGCATTTACGGTGCGCTTGCCTGATGAGGTCGCCGAAAAGCTGGATCAGTTGGCGGAAAAGCTTGATCGCTCGCGGTCTTATATGGCGGTGCAAGCGATTGAGGACTTTGTTGCCCGCGAGGAGTGGCAGCTTGCCGAAATCGAGGCCGGTTTGGCTGAAGCGGATCGCGGCGAGTTCGGAACGCCGGAAGATCTCGCAAACATTGTCGGAAGATATGTAAAAACCGCCCGGCCATTATGAGTGACCGGAGAATTCGGTGGACCTTGCGGGCGCTACGCCGGCTCGATGAAATTGGTGCGCATATCGAACAGGATAACCCGGCTGCTGCGGCCAGAGTGATTTCCCGCATTGTTTCGGCAGCCGATATGTTGGTGGAGCAGCCAGCCATCGGACGAGTCGGGCGTATCAAGGGAACACGGGAAGCCGTGCTTTCCGACATTTCCTATATCATCGCCTATCGCGTCGGCCGGGATATCGAAATCCTGACGATCATCCATACCTCGCGGCGTTGGCCTTCGGCGCTCTGACCAAACAACACTCTCAGTGTGCCCAAATCAATCCTCGTCATCCAGATCGTCCACCTCTGTCCCCGTTGTGGTCGCGTGGAAAACCGGAACGAAAAGCCGCATATAGACCAGCCTCACGGTCCAGCCTTCTTCCAGCGCCTGCGCCCAGGCGCTCTTGCGGCCGGGTTTCTTGAATTGTTTCCCGATTGCCTTCTTCTGGCTTTTGGCGAAGGTGTCGGGTTGCAGGACGTTTTGCGGTGAGCAGAGCGCGTAGCCCTTTCTGAAGGCGGGCGGTGGGCGGCGCGGGTCGATCATGTTCATGGTTGTTCACTTTCAGCCGGCATGCAGGAAGCGGATCGCTTCGTCGCGGCGGTGCAGATAGAGCAGGGTGCGCAGGCTTTCCCCGCGCGGACCGGTCAATTCGGGGTCGCGCTCGATGACATAGGCCGCGTCCTTGCGGGCGATTTCCAGGAGATCGGCATGGGCTTCGAGGCTGGCGATACGGAAGCCCGGCGTGCCGGACTGGCGGGTGCCGAGCAGTTCGCCTTCTCCGCGCAGCTTCAGATCCTCTTCCGCGATCAGGAAGCCGTCCTCGCTGTCACGCAGGATGGAAAGTCGGGCGCGGCCGTTTTCGCTGAGCGGCCCCTTGTAGAGCAGGATGCAGGTAGAGGCCTCATCGCCACGCCCGACGCGGCCGCGCAGCTGGTGCAGCTGGGCAAGGCCGAAACGTTCGGCATGTTCGATGACCATGATCGTCGCATCCGGAACGTCGACGCCCACTTCCACTACCGTCGTTGCCACCAGCAGCCGGGTTTCGCCACTCTTGAAAGCGAGCATGGCGGCGTCCTTCTCCGGGCCATTCATACGGCCATGGATGAGGCCTATATTGGCGCCGAGCATCTGCGACAGAACCGCATGCCGTTCCTCTGCCGACATCAGGTCGGACTCTTCCGTTTCCTCAACCAGCGGGCAGATCCAGTAGGCCTTCTTACCGTCCTTCAGCGCCGCACGCAGACGCTCGACAATATCGCCAATGCGCTCAGTCGGGATGGTCACGGTCTGGATGGGTTTGCGGCCAGCCGGTTTTTCGGTGAGTTTCGACACATCCATGTCGCCGAAGGCGGCCAGAACCAGCGTGCGCGGAATGGGGGTGGCGGTCATGACCAGCATATGGGGCGTGATGCCCTTGGCAGTAAGACGCAGGCGCTGATGCACGCCGAAACGGTGCTGTTCGTCCACCACGGCCAGCACGAGGTTTTTGTAACTCACGCTGTCCTGAAACAGCGCGTGCGTGCCGATGACGATCTGCGCTTCGCCTGACGCCACACGCTCCTCGATCTCGCGGCGTTCCTTGCCCTTGGTGCGGCCGGTAAGCACCTCGACTGTAAGCCCTACGGCCTTTGCAAGTTTAGATATGGTGGCGAAGTGTTGGCGGGCAAGGATTTCAGTCGGCGCCATCAGCACCGCCTGTCCGCCGGCCTCCACCGCCGTCGCCATGGCCATCAGCGCTACCAGCGTCTTGCCGGCGCCGACGTCGCCCTGCAGCAGCCGCAACATGCGGTCTTCGCCCGCCATATCGGTGAGGATGTCCTTCACCGCCGCACTCTGGCTTGCCGTCAGCGAGAAGGGCAGCTGCGACAGGATTTTTGCGGCGATATCACCCCTGGCGCGGATCGGCTGGCCTGCCACCTTGCGCAGTCTTTGGCGCACCAGCGCCAGTGATAGCTGCCCGGCGAGGAATTCGTCATAGGCGAGCCGTCTGCGCGCCGGGGCCTGCGGGTCGATATCTGCGCTGTCGCGCGGGTCATGCAGCTCGCGGAAGCTCGATGCGACATCGCCGAAGCCCTGCCGGGTCTTGAGCGTCTCGTCGATCCATTCCGGGAAGACCGGCAGCTTCGATAGCCCACCTTCGATCGCCCGCCGCAGCACTTTAGGGGAGAGCCCGGCCGTCATGGGATAAACCGCTTCCACCAAGGGCAGGTTTTCCGCCTCGGAAAGCTTCACCATGAAATCCGGGTGTACCATGGAGGCGCGGCCGTTGAACCAGTCCACCTTGCCGCTAACGAGAACCTCTTCATCGACGGGCAGGGCCTTGGACAGCCAGTCGCCCTTGGCGCGGAAGAAGGTCAGCGCCAGTTCGCCGGTCTCGTCATGCAGGAACACGCGATAGGGGGCGGAGCGATTGCCTGCGGGTGGCGGTTGGTGCCGGTCGACGCGTCCCTGAATGGTGACAATGGCGCCGGGGGCGGCAAGCGCGATGCCCGGGCGGTTACGCCGGTCAATGACGTTTGATGGCGCGTGGAACAGGAGGTCGATCACGCGGGTGTCGTCGGCGCTTTCCCGGCTCAGCAGTTTTGCCAAAAGGTCGGCAAGCTTCGGCCCCACGCCGGCAAGGGTGGAGACGGAAGCAAACAGCGGATCGAGAATGGCCGGGCGCATGGTCAGCAAAATCGGGGAAGGGGACGCGTTATGCAAGACGCGGGCCTCGACAAACGCGGTTTATCACCGGCAGATTTTAGCCGCCGTGGCATTATTTCGATAAAAACCGGTTTCAAGCGTTCGCCTCCTGTTCTATAGGAGGTCGCAATCAACATCCCGTTGAATAGCCAACCGAAAGGTGAATGCGATGACTGGACTGGTGCGCACGAGCGCTGACCTCGATCCGAGGCGCAGGCGGATACTTTACCGCTGCTGGCACCGGGGCATTCGCGAGATGGATCTTGTGCTCGGGCAATTTGCGGAAGACAATATTGCCGGGCTTTCCGACGAGCAGCTCGACGAGCTGGAAATCATCATGGCGGAAGAGGATAACGACCTTGTCCAGATGGTGACGGGCGCGCAGCCGGTGCCGGAAAAATTCCAGACGCCGCTGTTTGAGAAGATCGCCTCCTACCGTCCCGATTTCGATCTCGTCACCGCCGAAACCCTGAAGGCCTGAAACATGATAGCCGGATTCGATGCAAAGCTGGTGGCGTCGGCCGATACGCCGCTGACCATCGGAAACGTACCATCAGGCATGGAAGCCCTGCTGCTCGCCGACATGGCGCGGGCGGGGACATCGGTGGCTTACGTGATGTCGGACGGCCAGCGGGTCGCCGATCTCGAACAGATCCTTGGTTTTGTCGCGCCGGATATTCCAGTGCTGACGCTGCCGGCCTGGGACTGTCTGCCCTATGACCGCGTCTCACCGAGTGCAGATACATCGGCGCGTAGGCTTGCGGCGCTTGCCGGCCTCATCAACCACGCCAAGAAGCCGCATCCGGCCGTCGTTCTCGTTACTGTCAACGCCATGCTGCAGAAGATGGCGCCGCGCGACGTCATCGAAAGCCTCGGGTTTTCGGCCAGGCCCGGCAACCAGATCCGCATGGAGGACATCGCCGCGCGGCTGGAGCGCAACGGTTTCGACCGGGTGGCGACGGTACGCGAAGTTGGCGAATTTGCCGTGCGCGGCGGCATTCTCGATGTCTTCGTGCCGGGCACCGAAGAGCCGGTGCGGTTGGATTTCTTCGGCGATACGCTGGAAAGCATCCGCACCTTCGATCCGGCCAGCCAGCGCACC
Source organism: Agrobacterium fabrum str. C58 (assembly GCF_000092025.1). Classification (NCBI taxonomy): domain Bacteria; kingdom Pseudomonadati; phylum Pseudomonadota; class Alphaproteobacteria; order Hyphomicrobiales; family Rhizobiaceae; genus Agrobacterium; species Agrobacterium fabrum. The sequence continues at coordinate 1,765,373 of NC_003062.2, read as the reverse complement.
ATCGCGCAGGCGCGCTCGCTTGATCTCAATCCGATGAGCGAAGTGACGCTGACGCCGGATACGATCGGGCGTTTCCGCAAGAACTACCTGTCGCTGTTTGGCGCTGCGACCCGCGACGACGCGCTTTACCAAGCCGTGTCCGAGGGTCGCCGTTACGCCGGCATGGAGCACTGGCTGCCGCTGTTTTACGAGCAGCTGGAGACCGCCTTCGACTATTTGAAGGGTTTTCGTATCGTCACCGATCATACAGCGAAGGAGGCGGCGAAAGAGCGCTCCAAGCTGGTGCTTGATTATTACGAGGCTCGCCGCGCCTCTGGCGAAACCAAGGGTTCAACACAGGGCGCGCCTTACAAGCCGGTGTCACCGGGGCAAATCTATCTCGACGGCAAGAGCTTCGAGGCGGCGCTTGCGAGCGTCAATGCGGTGCGGCTGACGCCCTTTAACGAACACGACAGCGAAGGCCGCCCGGTCGCGACGCTCGACGCCCATGTCGGTCCGCGCTGGGCACGCCCACCGACAGAGGGCGATAGCGAAGAGCGGGTCAATGTTTTCGATCTAGCGGTAAAGCACATTGCCGAGCGCCGCGCCAAGGGCTGGAAAGTACTGATAACAGGCTGGTCGGAAGGTTCGCTCGACCGGCTGTTGCAGGTGCTGAACGAGCACGGGCTTGAGAAGATCAAGCCTGTGACATCGCTGAAAGAGGTGAAAAAACTCGGAAAGGGCGAGGCGGCTTGCGCGGTTCTCAGCCTCGAAGCCGGGTTTGAGACCGGAACGCTGGCGGTCATCGGCGAGCAGGATATTCTCGGCGATCGTATGGTCCGCCGTTCCAAGCGCCGCAAGCGCGGCGCGGATTTCATCGCAGAAGTGGCGGGACTGGACGAAGGTTCTCTCGTTGTTCATGCTGAACACGGTATCGGCCGTTTCGTCGGCCTGCAGACCATTGAGGCGGCGGGTGCGCCACGCGCCTGTCTTGAACTGCATTATGCCGACGACGCCAAGCTGTTCCTGCCGGTCGAAAACATCGATCTTCTCTCGCGTTACGGTTCTGACGCCGCGGAAGCCACGCTCGACAAGCTCGGTGGCGGCGCATGGCAGATGCGCAAGGCCAAGCTCAAGAAGCGCCTTCTCGACATGGCCGACGAGCTTATTCGCATTGCGGCAGCACGTCTGGTGCGCCACGCACCGGCGCTTATCGCACCGGACGGGCTTTACGACGAATTTGCCGCGCGTTTCCCTTACGACGAAACCGAGGATCAGTTGAACGCGATCGAAGCGGTCCGCGACGATCTCGGTGCCGGTCGGCCGATGGATCGCCTCATCTGCGGCGATGTCGGTTTCGGCAAGACCGAAGTGGCCTTGCGCGCCGCCTTCCTTGCCGCCATGAACGGCGTGCAGGTGGCGGTCGTCGTGCCGACGACGCTTCTGGCGCGGCAGCATTTCCGCACATTTTCGGAGCGCTTCCGTGGGTTGCCGATCCGGGTGCAGCAGGCCTCGCGGCTTGTGGGTTCCAAGGAGCTGGCGCTTACCAAAAAGGAAGTGGCGGAAGGAAAGACCGATATCGTCGTCGGCACCCATGCGCTGCTCGGCGCTGGCATCAGCTTTGCCAATCTCGGTCTTCTCATCATCGATGAGGAGCAGCATTTCGGCGTGAAGCACAAGGAACGGCTGAAGGAGCTGAAAAGCGACGTGCACGTGCTGACGCTTTCGGCTACCCCTATTCCGCGCACGCTGCAACTGGCCATGACCGGGGTGCGCGAGCTGTCGCTCATCACCACGCCGCCTGTTGATCGCATGGCGGTGCGCACCTTCATTTCGCCCTTCGATCCGCTGGTGATCCGCGAGACGCTGATGCGCGAACATTATCGCGGTGGCCAGAGTTTCTATGTCTGCCCGCGCCTTGCCGATCTCGCCGATATCCATGCCTTCCTTCAATCGGATGTGCCGGAGCTGAAAGTGGCGGTGGCGCATGGCCAGATGGCGGCGGGCGAACTGGAAGACATCATGAACGCCTTCTATGACGGCAAATATGATGTGCTGCTGTCCACCACCATCGTCGAATCCGGCCTCGACGTGCCGACCGCCAATACGCTGATCGTACACCGTGCCGACATGTTCGGTCTTGCTCAGCTTTACCAGCTGCGCGGTCGCGTCGGCCGGTCCAAGGTTCGCGCCTTTGCGCTGTTCACCCTGCCGGTCAACAAGGTGCTGACAACGATGGCGGAGCGGCGGCTGAAAGTGCTGCAATCGCTCGACACACTCGGCGCTGGTTTCCAGCTTGCCAGCCACGATCTCGATATTCGCGGCGCGGGCAATCTGCTCGGCGAAGAGCAATCCGGCCACATCAAGGAAGTCGGCTTCGAGCTTTACCAGCAGATGCTGGAAGAGGCTGTTGCCGAAGTGAAGGGCGACGAAGAGGTGCGCGACAGCGGCTGGTCGCCGCAAATCTCGGTTGGCACCTCCGTCATGATCCCGGAAGATTACGTGCCGGACCTGCACCTGCGCATGGGCCTTTATCGCCGTCTCGGCGAGCTTGCCGATATCAGCGAGATCGACGGTTTCGGTGCGGAAATGATCGACCGTTTCGGCCCGCTGCCGAAGGAAGTGCAGCATCTGCTCAAGATCGTCTATATCAAGTCGCTCTGCCGCACCGCCAATGTCGAGAAGGTAGATGCCGGGCCGAAGGGCGTCGTCGTGCAGTTCCGCAACAAGGAATTCCCCAATCCGGCAGCGCTTGTCGGTTACATCGGCAAGCAGGGATCCATGGCGAAAATCCGCCCGGACCACAGCCTGTTCCTGAACCGCGATCTGCCGACGCCGGAAAAACGGCTGACGGGTGCGGCGATGGTCATGACGCAGCTTGCGGAACTGGCGCGGTCGTAAATTTGAGCTTCGGGGGGTTGCCCGTTCGACAACTGACCGAAGGTGGGGGTGGCTTACCCCCTCTGCCCTGCCGGGCATCTCCCCCACAGGTGGGGAGATCGATATGCGGCGAAGTTTTGCCCATCTTGACGTTGGAGAATGAAGCGGTGACAGCGCGTCTTGCCGATCTCCCTCCTTGTGGGGGAGATGCCCGGCAGGGCAGAGGGGGTAAGCCACACCCTCCTTCGGCTCATTATCCATTGGCCAATCCTCGGAAAACCCAGCCCGCAAGGCTCAGCGACATTACGGCGATGTAACGAAACGGACATGTCTCGGTAGTCTCCGCGGGCGTAATCTTTCCCTCATACCCGGTGCGGCGGATCAGTGGATGCCGCCGGGTTATGAAGGAGCAGGACGATGTGGACCAATATCAACAGGTTTGCCACCGCTGGTCTGGTTGCTTTGACAATTGCGGGCACCACAATTGCCACCACCAGCCAGGCGGAAGCGCGCAATAATTTCGGCCGCGGCCTTGCCGCCGGCATTGCCGGGACGATCATCGGCGGAGCGCTTATCGCCGGGGCAAGACATCCCGGTTATGCTTATGGGCCCGCGTATTACGCTCCGGCCTATGGTCCGCCAACCTATGCTGCGCCCGTCTACGGTCCGCCGGTTGTGTACCAGCCAGTTTATCCGCGCTGCCACATTGCCTGGAGGCAGAATGCCTGGGGCGACATGTATCGGGTCAGGGTTTGTGATTGATCGAATGCCATTCCGGCGACGTGAATACGCGTCGCCGGTTCTAATGCATTCTTAAGGCGTCAGTGCCCATCTTCCGGTGTAATGCCGACAGCCACGTTCTGGTCGGTCGCGGCAATGGAGGCGGGCAGCGGCACTTTTCGCTGCTTTTCGCGGATAAGCGTCAGCAGGCCGGAGCCGACAATGAGAGCGATGCCGATGAGCATCCATCCGTCGATGCGATCACCGAAAATCAGATAACCGAACAGGATGGCCCAGAGCATCTGGCTATATTGCGTCGGGCCGATCATGGCGGCGGGCGCATATTGAGCGGCATACATGACCAGTACGTTGCCGAGAGCGCCGAGCAGGCCGTATCCTGCCAGCAGCAACCATTGTTCGCCGCCGGGCATGACAAAGGTCGGGATCATGGCGACACCCGATATGGCAAGACAGCCGAGAACGCCGGCGCCGTAGAGTGATACGTTTTTTTCCGATGGGCCCATGGCGCGGAAGATGACGATGCTGAGTGCACCGCCGAAGCCAGCGACGATGGCGCCGAGATGGCCGACACCCAATTCGCGGAAACCCGGGCGCAGAATGATGAGCACGCCAAGGAAACCGATGATGACCGCAGACCAGCGGCGGATGCCTACCTGTTCCTTCAAAAACACAACGGACATGATGGTCACGAAGGAAGGCAGCAGGAAGATCAGCGCGAAGGCCTCAGCCATGGAAAGATGAGTGAAGGCGGTGACGCTGCCCACCGCGCCGATACCGGCGGAAAAAAAGCGGATGATCCACAAGGGGCGGTTCGTCGTCTTGACGATGTCCACCCAGCGGTCGTTGCGCTTGCGGATGAGGGGCAGTGCGACAAGCCCGAACATTGCGCCAAAGAAGGCCGATTCGATCGGCGAAATCTGGCCTTCTATGAGTTTAACGCTCGCGTCGCTCCATGCGTAGGCAGCGAAGGCGGCAAAGGCAAGCAGAATGCCTTTCAGGGTCTGGTCGGACACGGGAAAACACCAACAGTTTATCGATCAGGGCAAGCTGCCGGTGTTCGACCGTCAGTTCATCGACTTATGCTCGTCCGACTTGATTTTTGCAATATCCCGCAGTGCAGCAATCAATACATCAGGTGTTTGTGCACCGCTGATGGCGTATTTCTGGTCAACGATGAAGAACGGTACGCCGGAAACACCCATCTGCTGCGCCGCGTCAATTTCGGCGATGACCGTGTCCTTGTCGGCGTCGGAGGCGAGAAGCCGTGCCACCACCTTGGCATCCATGCCTGCCTTCCCGGCGATATCGGTCAGAACAGCGTGATCGCCAATATTGCGGCCTTCCTCGAAATTCGCCTTGAACAAAGCGGTGACGATCCTTTCCTGAACGTCGCGGCCTTCGGCATGGGCCCAGAGCGACAGGCGATGTGCGTCGAGCGTGTTCGGGCCGATCTTGATCGCATCGAAATCGTAGTTGATGCCGACCTGCTTGCCGAGTTCAACCAGCGAGGCATGCGCCTGCTCGAGACGGTCCTTGCCGAGCTTTTCTTCGAGAGCAGCTTTCTGGTCCACACCTTCAGGTGGATAATCGGGATTGAGGCGATAGGGCCGCCAGTTCACATCGACGCTGATTTCATCCTGCACCTCGGCAATGGCGAGATCGAGCCTTGCCTTGCCGAGATAACACCAGGGGCAGACCATATCCGATACGACGTCGACAACGATGCGTTCCATGGTTTCATCTTCCCTTGTCTGGACCGGGCGGCGGCGGGTTATTGCACCCTTGCATCCCACCAGGTCTGTTTCTGATTTCCTGATATCGGGGTCATATCCGGACGGTCGATATATTTCCAGCGCGCAACCCATTGCGCGCCGATGTAATAGAGCGGAATAATGTAGTGGCCGGCCACGAGCAGACGGTCATAGGCGCGCACCGCCGCCTGGAAATCTTCCGTCGAGCGCGCCTGCAGCAGCGCCTCTATCATCCGGTCGATATCGGGATTGGCAACGCCCGCATAGTTGAAGCTGCCCTGCGCATCGCGGGAGAGCGAGTTCCAGCGGTTCAGCTGCTCCATGCCCGGCGAAAGCGAGGAGGGCAGGGAGCGGATGATCATGTCGTAATCGAAGCTGTTCGAACGGGCCTGATATTGCCCGTCATCCACCGAGCGGATGCCCATGGCGACGCCAATCAGGTTGAGCGAGCGCTGATAGGCAAGCGCGATGCGCTCCTGCGCCGGGTTCTGGGTCATGATCTCGAAGGCGAGCTGACGGCCATTGGCGTCGGACATTTTGCCATTCTTGATGCTGTATCCGGCCTCTTTCAGCTTGTCGACGGCCAGTTTCAATACCTTGCGGTCAGCACCCGTGCCATCGGTGGTCGGCATGGCATAGGTGCCCGCCAGTAGTTCCGCAGGCATGGTTTTCGCAGCGTCGCCCAGCAGCGCAAGCTCGCGCTCATCTGCGGCATTGCCATAGGCTCCGAGCGGGGAATTCTGCCAATAGCTCTGGGTGCGCTTGAAGGAGCCACCGAGGATGTTCCTGTTCAGCCATTCGAAATCGAGCGCATAGGACAGGCCTTCACGCACTTTTTCATCGGCAAAGGTGGCCCGGCGTGTGTTGAAGACGAGGCCGAACATGCCGGTCGGCAGGCGCGGCTGGAAGACGTCCTTGACGATATCGCCGCGATGGACGGCCGGGAAATTATAGGCCTGTCCCCAATGCGAGGTATCGGAGGTGCCGTTGATGGCGTCACCTTCGGGATAGATGTCGATATCGCCCTTCTTGAAGGCTTCGAACATGGTGGTGACCTGAAGGAAATAGGTCACGCTGATCTCGTCGTAATTGTCGAAGCCGACCTTGCCGGGGATGTCCTTGCCCCAATAATCCGGATTGCGTTCCCAGATGATTCGCTCGCCCGGCCGCAGGGTCTTGATTCGGTATGGACCCGAGCCGACGACTGGCCCAAGGCCTGCCTGCTCGAATTTTTCCGGGTCGATCGCATGTTTCGGCAGGATCGGTGTGGAGGAGGCGAGAATGAGCGGCGTTTCGCGGTTCGCCTTGTCATTAAAGGTGAAGCGCACGCCGCGATCACCGACCTTTTCCATTTTTGCCACGCCGTCCAGACGGCTGTTGAAGGGCGGGCGGCCTTTTTCCTTCAAGAGGCTGAAGGTGAAGATCACATCATCAGGCGTCACTGGCTTGCCGTCAGACCATTTTGCCCTGGGGTTGATGTTGAACTGGATGAAGCTGCGCTCGTCGTCCCATTCCACGGTTTCGGCCAAGAGGCCATAAAGGCTGAAAGGCTCGTCACTGGAGCGCAGCATCAGCGATTCGTAGAGGAGATTGCCGAATTCCGGATCCCAGACGCCGCGTGCGGTGGTGCGCATTCCCTTGAGCACGAAGGGATTGAGGCTGTCGAAGGTGCCAACGACGCCATAGGAGATGCGGCCGCCCTTCTTCACGTCGGGATTGACATAAGGGAAGTGGCGGAAGTCTGCGGGAAGCTCCGGCGTGCCATGCATGGATATGCCGTGCAGCGGTTGCGCCAGGGCCGTCCCGGCGGGAAGCAGGGATGATCCCAAAAGGAACAATGCGGGGAGGAGGGCCGCAAGGTTGCGCATGTCACTATCCTGTCTAACTGTCCGTCCGGTTTGCGTCACAACCGGTTTATCGTCATGATTCTGGCAGATATGTAGCATACGGATATCGCATGACCCATGCGGGGGCGGGAAATCTTGGGCCAGCTCAAGAAAAAGTTAAAGAAGTGCTGGATATCGCCGCGAACGGCATGTAACAGGGTGGCCGGAAGAGACGGGTCACGCATTTGCCTCATTTAAACGACAGTTGAACGGGCAGAAGGATACCGCCATCGGCGGACAGGGCCTTGAAGGGTTCTGTTCTGGCAGACATTCAGGAGACGGAACTCTTATGATGCAAAAGGCAAACACATTCACCCGGACGGCTCTGTCCGCTCTGGTCCTCTCTCTGGGCGCGGTTTCCGCTCCGGCCATCTCGCAGGCGCAGGATGCTGCCCCGGCCGCTCAGGGCGGCGCTGGCGCTCCGCCGCTCGGCTGGTTCAAGACCTGCTCCAAGCAGGAAGACAACGATGTCTGCGTCGTGCAGAACGTGGTTCTCGCCCAGAACGGCCAGATGATCACCGCTGTCGGCCTTATCACCGTTGAAGGCAAGGTCAACCGCAAGCTGCTGCAGGTTTCCGTTCCGACCGCGCGTCTCATTCCCCCGGGTGTGATGATGCAGATCGATGGCGGCAAGGGCCAGAAGCTCGATTACGCCGTTTGCCTTCCCGACAAGTGCACGGCCGAAGTTCCGCTGACGGATGCCATGATTGCTTCGCTGAAGAAGGGTAGCGAGGTGGTTTTCACCTCCATCAACTTCCGCCGCGCGCCTAACCCCATCAAGATTGCGCTCTCCGGTTTCACCGGCGCATACGACGGTGCTGCCATCACTCAGTCGCAGCTGGCCGAAAGCCAGCGCAGCCTGCAGGAAGGCATGCAGAAGAAGGCTGAAGAGGCCCGCAAGAAGCTGGAAGCTGCTCAGGACGCTGCCAAGGCTCCCAAGCCCTGATCGCTACAAAGCATCAAGAATGACAAAACCGGTCTGGCAACAGACCGGTTTTTTTATGCGCGCTTTATGTCCCTGGGAGGGGGGAGATGGTTGGCAGGCGTCAATGCGCCGTCGATATCTTCGGACGCCATTCGCCGTTCGGCGCCTTGTCGAAGATGCGGCCGATATTGGGGTTTCTCAGCGGCGTATCGTTTTCGTCGTGCACGAGGTTCTGTTCGGAAACATAGGCGACATATTCCGTCTCCTCGTTTTCGGCCAGCAGATGATAAAAGGGCTGGTCGCGCTCCGGCCTGATTTCCGCGGGGATGGCGTTCCACCATTCCTCGGTATTGGCATATTCCGGGTCCACGTCGATGACCACGCCGCGGAACGGAAACACCTTGTGGCGGACGATCTCGCCAAGCGTGAATTTTGCGTCTCTTTGTTTCATGGCATGAATTTCCTTTCCCAATACTAGTTGGTGTCGGAATGCGAAATATCAAGACCTAGCGGTCCCAGTGCCGGTCTGCCGCAAAGCTCAGCGCTTTCTGCCAATCGGCGCGGTGGCGAGGATGACGCCGCCGGTGACCAACACGATGCCGATGGCGTGATAGGTCTCGAAGGTCTCTCCCAAGAATATCGTCGCCATGAGGATCGAGACCGGCGGCATCATGTAAAGCGTGATGCCGGCCGTGGCCGGGCCGAAAACGCGCACCGTATGGGTGAAGCAATAAAACGCCAGAAGCGAGGCGAAGAGGATGATGCCGCCGATCTTCGCCCAGGCCGCGCCGGTGGCAGGCAGCATGCCGCCCTGCGCCAGTTCCAGTGCGGCCGGCGGCAGAAGCACCAGCGCGCCGGAAAATGCGATCAGGCCGAAAAGGCTGAAGGATGCCATCTGCCGCGCCGCGGGATCGCGCAGCAACAGCGAATAGATGGCAAAGGCGATCGCCGCCGTCAAAATCGCGAAATCGCCGATGTTGAAATTCATATGCCGGAGAGCGGAGATATCTCCCTTGAGAACGATGGCCGCGACACCGGCAAAGGCGATGACCATGCCGGCCACTTCAAGCTTTCGGATCGGCCGCCCCTGAAAGATGCGCTGGAACAGGATGATGAACAGCGACGAGGTGGTGTAGATCAGCGTGCCGTTGGCGGCCGTCGTCATGGTGAGGCCCCAATAGACCACGCCGCCGCAGATGCCCATGCCGAGAATGCCGAGCACCAGCCAGAGCAGCATTTTGTCGCGCACGAAGGCGAGGCAGTTCCGCCAGTCGGCAATCATGAAGGGGGCGATGATGAGCGTCGATCCCATCCAGCGGATAAAGGCGGCGATAAAAGGCGAGACTTCGCCAACGACGCCGCGGCCAAAAATGACATTGCTGGAGAAAAAGAACGGCACCGCCAGAAAGATGAGCCAGTCCGTAAGGCGTGTTTGCTGAGAGGCTGGCTTGTTCGACATTCTTCACGATATGGCTGGGCTTCAAAAGAAAACGGCGGCTTTCCAGGGAAAACCGCCGGCATGGAAGGAGCGCCCCAAGGGAGCGCTCCGAAGTTAGATCAGGCCGAGTAGTACATGTCGAATTCGACCGGATGCGGGGTCATTTCGAAACGCATGACTTCCTGCATCTTCAGTTCGATGAAGGAGTCGATCTGGTCGTCGTCGAACACGCCGCCGGCGGTCAGGAACTTGCGATCCTTGTCGAGGCTTTCCAGCGCTTCACGCAGCGAGCCGCAGACGGTCGGGATCTTCTTCAGTTCCTTGGCAGGAAGATCGTAAAGGTCCTTGTCCATCGGCTTGCCGGGGTGGATCTTGTTCTTGATGCCGTCGAGGCCGGCCATCAGCATGGCCGCAAAACCGAGATAGGGGTTCTGGGTCGGGTCCGGGAAGCGGACTTCGACGCGCTTTGCCTTCGGGTTGGAGCCGAAGGGAATACGGCACGATGCGGAGCGGTTGCGCGCGGAGTAGGCGAGCAGAACCGGCGCTTCGTAACCCGGCACCAGACGCTTGTAGGAGTTGGTGGTAGGGTTGGTGAAGGCGTTGATTGCCTTGGCATGCTTGATGATGCCGCCGATGTAGTAGAGGCAATTTTCGGACAGGCCAGCATATTCGTCGCCAGCGAAGGTCGGCTTGCCGCCCTTCCAGATCGACTGGTGAACGTGCATGCCCGAGCCATTATCGCCGAAGATCGGCTTCGGCATGAAGGTTGCCGTCTTGCCATAGGCATTGGCGACCTGGTGCACGACGTACTTGTAGATCTGCATCTTGTCGGCGCTGGAAACCAGCGTGTCGAACTTCACGCCCAGCTCGTGCTGTGCGGCAGCCACTTCGTGGTGGTGCTTTTCAACGACGACGCCCATTTCGGCCAGAACCGTCAGCATTTCAGAACGCATGTCCTGCAGGCTGTCGATCGGCGGAACCGGGAAGTAGCCGCCCTTGACGCGCGGACGGTGGCCGAGGTTGCCGGTTTCGTAATCCGTGTCGTCGTTGGACGGCAGTTCGGACGAATCAAGCTTGAAGCCGGTGTTGTAGGGGTCTGCCTTGTACTTCACGTCGTCGAAGACGAAGAATTCCGGCTCGGGGCCGACGAAAACGGTGTCGCCGATACCAGAGGCCTTGAGGTAGGCTTCGGCTTTCTTCGCGGTGCCGCGCGGGTCGCGGTTATAGGCTTCGCCCGAAACCGGGTCGAGAATGTCGCAAAGGACGACCAGGGTAGACTGGGCAAAGAACGGGTCGATGTGGGCGGTGGCCGGATCGGGCATCAGCACCATGTCGGACTCGTTGATGGCCTTCCAGCCGGCGATCGAGGAGCCGTCGAACATGACGCCATCGGCGAACATGTCTTCGTCCACACAGACAACATCCATGGTGACGTGCTGCAGCTTACCCTTGGGATCGGTAAAGCGCAGGTCCACGAACTTGATGTCGTTATCCTTGATCTGCTTCAAGATATCGTTTGCGGTCGTCATTTAAACGTTTTCCTTGAGTGTGATGATGACGAGGTGAAACCCAAGCCTCCCCGGCTTGAGACCTGGTTCTGATTATATGGCGTCCACGCCTGTTTCACCGGTACGGATGCGGATGACTTCCTCGATATTGGAAACGAAAATCTTTCCGTCGCCGATACGTCCGGTCTGCGCCGCATTACGGATCGCCTCGATGACGGCTTCCGCGTTCTCGTCCGCCAAGACGACTTCGACTTTCACTTTCGGCAGAAAGTCCACAACGTACTCTGCTCCGCGGTAGAGTTCCGTGTGGCCCTTCTGACGACCAAAGCCTTTTGCTTCCGTGACCGTGATGCCCTGAAGTCCGACTTCCTGAAGGGCTTCCTTCACTTCATCGAGCTTGAAGGGCTTAATGATCGCTTCGATCTTTTTCATGAGAAAATATCTCTCCGCTTCTCCCGTTAAAGCAGGTAATTCCCGCTCTGCCACAAGAATGCACGTATTGTGCCAGATCGGAAGCGGGCGTGAAGAAAAAACTTCGCTCGCCCGGCTTTCTGGCACAAAATGCATTCGGTTTTGGCGATTTTCCAGCCAATTTCTATCGGTAAGCCGAAAAATCCATCAGCATTTCTGCGAAATCTTACTATTTTAGATATCTTGAATATTTGATTATGCGTAAGCTCGGTGAAAGCCGTCTGTTTATATTTTGTGCATTTGACTATTATTTGGTCTTGGAGTTTTGCTTATTTTTGTATCGATTGCCTTTCCGGCGTTTTGAAGGGATGATCGCGGCATGATATTCCTCTCTCAGCTTTCCCTTTTCGACCCTGCGGCGATGGCCCGCATCGATGCGGCGGCCGGGCAATCCGGCATTTCGCTTTATGATCTGATGGAGCGGGCGGGGCACGCGGTTGCCGCTTCTGGGCTGCGGCACTATCCACAGGCGCTGCGTTTCGTCGTGCTCTGTGGCGGCGGCAATAATGGTGGTGATGGTTATGTGGCGGCGCGGGCGCTTGTGCAAAGCGGTGCGACGGTTACGGTTCATCATCTAGGCGATGCCGGCACACTGAGGGGTGATGCCCGGGTGGCATTCGAACGGAGCGGGCTCGTGCCGCTGCCGCTTGGCGACTATACGCCTCTTGCTGGCGATGTGGTGATCGATGCGGTTTTCGGGGCCGGATTGTCCCGCGATGTGCCCCAGGAACTGGCCCGGATAATCGAAGCGGTGACCAGCGCCAGGGTGCCGGTGCTCGCCGTCGATCTGCCCTCCGGCCTCTGCGGCCGGCGGGGCGTGCCGCTCGGCGCGTCGTTCAGGGCCGAGCGGACGGTGACCTTCATGGCACGCAAGCCCGGCCATCTGCTGATGCCGGGACGGGAACTTTGCGGGGCGCTAGAGGTGTTCGATATCGGCATTCCCTTGCGCATCCTTGCCGATCACGCGGGCTCGGTTGCGGAAAACCATCCGCTTGTCTGGCGTGATGCCTTGCCCGCCAGCGATCTCGAGACGCATAAGTTCCGCCGAGGACATCTCACCGTCTTTTCCGGACCTGCCCATGCGACCGGGGCAAGCCGCATGACGGCGCTTGCGGCGCTGAAGGCGGGGGCGGGTATCGTCACCATCGCTGCGCCGAAAGAAGCGCTTGACCTGCTTTCCGTGACACTGACGGCTGTGATGAATGCGCCGATGGACAATGCCGATGATCTGCGGCTCTGGCTGGACGACCAGCGCCACGGCACCTTTGTTCTCGGCCCGGGTTTTGGTGATCTCAAAAAGGCGCGGCAATTCGTGTCCCTGCTCGGAGACAAAGCGGCCGTACTGGATGCCGATGCGATCACCGCTTTCAAGGATCATGCGGCGGCCCTGTTCGAGCGCATCACATCCGGTGCGGGCAAATTCGTGCTGACACCGCATGAGGGCGAGTTTGCCCGGCTGTTTCCCGATCTCGCTGCGGACAGGACGCTCAGCAAGATCGAGAAAGCGCAGGTCGCTTCGGCCCGCAGCGGCGCGGCGTTGGTTTATAAGGGTGCGGACACGGTGATCGCCGCACCTGACGGCCGGGCGCTGGTCAGCACCAATGCGCCGGCGAGCCTTGCGACGGCCGGATCGGGCGATGTGCTGGCCGGCATCATCGGCGCGCTGCTGGCACAGGGCACGCCCGCTTTCGAGGCGGCTGCGGCGGGTGTCTGGCTGCACGGCGAGGCGGGCCACAGGGCAGGCGACGGCATGACGGCGGAGGACCTTGCCCATGCGGTTCGACCGTTTGGGTGATCTTGCGCGCCGCCTCCCGAACTAGCCGGTATGACGGAGGAGGTGTTTTCGTCGCTGAAAAGCCCCAGATGCCAAAGCCACGCGTCAATGCGCGGCCTTACCTCCCTGGCTCGCCATGGCCATCCGCGAAGCACTGATCAGCAGCTTGCGTTCGGCGCGCTCCTGCTGCGGCGTGCGATTGTAGATTTCGCGATAACACTTGGAAAAATGCGAGGCCGAGACGAAGCCGCAGGCGACCGCGACTTCCACCACCGGCATGGCCGACTGCACGAGCAGGTGGCGGGCACGGTCGAGGCGGATTTCGAGATAATAGCGGGCGGGGGAGCGGCCCATTTCCTGCCGGAAAAGACGCTCCACCTGCCGGCGCGAGAGATCGGCGGCGTCGGCTATGTCGAGCAGCGACAGCGGTTCGGAGAGGTTGCCTTCCATCAGCTCGATGATCGACAGGACCTTGCTGTTCTGCACGCCGAGGCGGGCGCGCAGCGGCAGGCGCTGGCGGTCGTTGGGGCTGCGGACCCGATCGGTCAATTGCTGCTCGCAGACGCGGTTGACGAGGTTTTCGCCGAAATCCTGGCCGATCAGGCTCAGCATCATGTCCAGCGAGGCCGTGCCGCCGGCGCAGGTGTAGATGTTGCTGTCGACTTCGAAGAGATCGGCATAGACTTCCACCTGCGGGAAGGCCTCGGAGAAGCCCGGCAGGTTTTCCCAGTGGATCGCGCAGCGCTTGCCATTGAGGAGGCCCGCCTGTGCGAGGATATGGGCGGCGGTACAGAGGCTGCCGATGGCGATGCCGCGATTATAGGCTTCGCGCAGCCAGGCATTGACGGACTTGTTGACGTGTTGATCCACATCGATGCCCGAACAGATGATCGCCATTTCCGGGCGGTTTTCGCCGCTGACGTATCGCCGCTCATCGGCAAGACAGGTATCGACTTCAAGACAGATGCCGCTTGACGACATGACCTTCTGGCCGTCGAGTGAGGAGAGGCGCCATTCATAGGCGGCATAACCCAACATTCGGTTGGCGATGCGAAGCGTTTCAACCGCTGCGGCGAACGGCAGCATGGTAAATTGCGGAATGAGAAAAAAGACGATTGAGCGTTTCTTCTGGGAGTTTCTGCTCATTTGCCCGTGCTCCGTTGCGAATACGCAATTCCTCCCTTGGAATTGGTCTTCTGGATGTCCTGATTACGACATCTTTAACGAAAAATACGCCTCGGAATCGGAGCTGTCAAAAAATAGCTTTTGAAATATGCAAATTTTGCGACAAGCCCTTAAAACGGGCGGTGTGTCGCATGCAAAACAGGCAGGTATATTTGCGCCTTTCATCATGTAATTCAGGGTCGGCGGTAGTGGCTCGCAACACATGCACTGGTTGCGAGCCATCGGTCGGCCATCATTTGCGGACGGCGTGTATGCGGGTGGTGTCGGTTGTCGGCCATCCGATATCCTTCAATGTTTCGGGTGGCAATGCCTCCAGTGCACGAAGCATCCTTTCGCGGCGCCATTCCGCGTAACGGGCAGAAAAATGGCTGGATAGGCGATCAAGCCAGCCGCTGGGCGACGGGCGGAGTGAAGAGCGGTTTGTCGCCGGCAGATAATGTATCATGGTCATGTCTTTGATCCTTTCGTGAACCACGATCCTGTTTATGACTTCGGTATGTGCTCGCCTTTATCATCAGGCAAGCGAATGAATCTTATGTCATTCATCAACGTCTGGAATGAATTGACGGCTGCTGCTGTGGGGGCGTTTCAGTCCGTGCCACGTTGCTTCATTTCCCGCAGGGCTAATTCACCCCGTTTGTCTATGTCACGGATGGTGCGCGCTTGTTGACATTCAATCAAACGAAATGATATCCATCTATAAATCAAAATATTTGAAGGTGCGTGCCATGACCGTGACTTTCCGCCAACCGCTGCCGTTGCTGGATAACGACATATTGAGAACCTTCGTCGCCATTGCCGAAACGGGGAATTTTTCCACCGCAGCGGAAGTGGTGTTCAGAACGCCCTCGGCCGTTTCCATGCAGATCAAGAAGCTGGAGGAGCAGTTGAAGACGACGCTTTTCCTGCGCGATGCCCGCTCTGTGACATTGACGGCGCATGGCGAGACGCTTCTGACCTATGCGCGGCGCATGATCGCGCTCTCCAACGAGGCGGTGTCGCGTTTCGTCATGCCGGAACTTTCAGGCGTTGTGCGGCTCGGGGCGCCTGAGGATATTGGCGAGCGCGGTCTGCTGCCTGGCATTCTCAAGCGTTTTGCCGATGTTTTCCCCGGCATCATGATCGATGTCACCATCGATTCCAGTTCCAACCTTTATAAGCGCATGGATGAGCAGCGGCTTGACCTCGCCCTCGTCAACTGTGCCTCGCATCCGCTGCGGGACACGGGCGAGGTGCTGATGCGCGAACGTCTCGTCTGGGCCGGCGCCAAATGCGGCACGGCTTATCTGCGTGATCCGCTGCCGATCTCGATCTGGGAAGAGGGTTGCATCTGGCGCTCGGAGGCAATCGTTTCGCTGGAACGGCGCGGGCGCAATTTCCGCGTCGCCTATCTCAGCGGCCATACCATGGCACAGCGCGCAGCGATCGCGGCCGATCTTGCCATCGCCCCGCTGCCGCGCTCCTATGTGCAGAACGACCTCGTCATTCTGGGCGACAAGGAAGGCCTGCCGGAGCTGGGCTCTTTCGATATTCGCCTGATCATGGGCGACAAGGCGTCGCGCCCTGTTCTTGCGGTGGCAGAGAGCATCCGCAATGCCTTTGTCGAGGTCGCAAAGGCGGCGTAAAGTCTGGGTAGCGCCGTGTGGAAGGCGGCTTTTAGCCAGCCATTGAATCCGCCGGCGCCGGACGGCCTGCGTCGCGGGTTTGCCAGCTTCCGCGGCTGACCAGCCAGTCGGCGGAATTCTGCAATCCGCCAAAGGGGAAGACGTGAATTTGCCGGATCGGCCCCTGCGGATTGGCCTGCCAGTGCCGCTCGATCGGTCCGACGATGCTGTCAGGCGAATGGCCCCTGGCGAGTGTGGTCAGGGAAAGCGCGTTTTTCTTGAGATAGGCGATGGAATTGCCGACACCGCAGAGTGCTGCATATTTCAGCAGCGTCGTGATTTTGGCCGGGCCGGAAACGCCGATATGCACGGGCAGATCGATGCCTGACGCTGCAAGGCCTTCCGCCCAGGCGATGAAACGCGCGGGATCGAAACCGAACTGGGTGACGATGCGCATGGCCGCATCGCTTCTTTCGCCAAAATCGCGTTTCAGCCTCAGGGCAGCGATCGCCGTCTCCTCGCTGAAATCGGGGCTGCCTTCGGGATGGCCGGCGATTGCGATCTTTTTGATGCCGTAACGGTCGAAAATGCCTGACGACAGCATGTCCATGCTGGAGGCGAAAGGACCAGCCGGCCTGTCGACACCTCCGCCGACGACCAGAACATCGGTAACATCCGCTTCTCCCGCCAACCGCTTGACCTGCTCCTCAAATTCCACGCGCGAAGGGATGCGGCGCGCTGCAAGATGCGGCACCGGTTCATAACCGAGATTGCGCAGATGTGTGGCGGCATCCACCAGCTTTTCCTGCGAGGCTGCTCCGGTATCCGTCAAATAGACGCGGACACCCCGAGGAAATATCCCGGCGAGGCTTGCCGGGCCGAGTACCTGCGCGGGTGAGGCTTCGATGGAGGCGGGAATGAGGGAGGCGGCGGAAATATCGGGCAATTTGAGCATGATCCTTTTTGTTACCATGCACCGTTTTTCCGCCGAAGTCTGTGTCTGTTGCGGCAAGACAGGCTTGCATCTGCGACGAGGCTTGGTTGCAGGTGCTTGCGCGCGGTTTTACCAGATCCGTTTCGTCAGGCCGTTCCACAACCATGTCCAGATCGGTGGCGGAAAGCGCAGCACCGATTTTCCGGGCGAGGGCGGCTGCGGCGCGAGGCTGCCGGACAGGGCGTCCTCGATGGCGCTGACGGCGATATCCACCGAGGCGGCGGTCAAAAGCAGCGGATAGGTGGCGATGGTGTCGGAGGGCGAGGGTTTCAGCCGTTTTTCATAAAGCGTGGCGCCGGTATCCACGCCCTTGTCGACCAGATGCACGGTCGCGCCGAAATTGCCGCGGTCCTTTTCCACCAGCGCCCAATAACCGCCCATCTGGCCGCGATAGGCGGGATTGATACCGGCGTGGAAATTGATGACCGGACATTGCAGGGTCCGCAGCGTCGCCGGCGTTAACAGGCGGCAGGAAATGGTGAAGATTACCGCCGGTTTCAGCAGATTGGCGGCCTTCTGGCATTCTTCGTCGTTCAGTGAGGTAAATTGCGTGATGGGAAGACCGTGGTGGAGATCGGCAGACAGACCGTGTTCGGCGATGATTTCATGGCTTCTTCGGGCCGTGAAGCGTTTGCCAAGGCGGGATGCAACCATTGTCGCCATCTGGCCCGCGGCGGCAAACCAGCCGAGCCGCCGTGCCCGGCGTTTGAGAATGGCCGACTTGCTTTCCGGCTGCTCCATGAAGACGTGGATATCCGGAAAACGGGCGGCCAATGCATTGATCATGACATTGGGGTTTGCGCCACCTGCCGTCATCACGAGAAGCCGATTGTTGATGTCAGTCATATCACCCACGGAAATTTCCTAAGCCACGATCCTGGCACCTAGTTTCTCTTGGGAACTTCAAAACCCTGTTAATTTTCATCGACAGGATTTTTTGAAATGCAGCGGGAACTGTTTTTGGGGACTCACGTTATTGTGACGCATATCACATCGGCGCTTGCCGTTGGACGGCAAGTCATAGGGGAGTAGTTTCACATGATCACACGTATTCTTTCGACCGTTTTTGTCGCTTTGCTGACTGTCGTCACCCTCAGTTCCTGCGGCAACACCATTCGCGGCGTGGGCCGGGATACGGCGAACGCCGTTGACGCGACCCAGGATGCCGGCCGCAGCGTGGACCGCGCCGCACGCCGCTAATCAAGGCTCCCCTCCCTTAAAGGCGTTACCCAAAAACCCGGGTAGCGCCTTTTCTTTGTCCGAATTTCCCTGCGAATGTTCGCCTGACGAGAATCAGAGGGGCGGGCATGATCGTATCGATGAAGAAACTGGCGCAGTTGCTGCTACCATTGCTATTGCCGTTTTCGGCTGAGGCCGGCGGGCAGCCGGATTTCTGCAAGAGCATCAACCATGCCGGCGGCCGCTATACCGTCTGTAGCTTCGACCCGGCAAAAAACACCATCCGCATCTATGATCAGGATCATGTCTCCGGACAGGGATACCGGAATTTTGCCGATCTATCTTCGGCTTTGTGGCGGCAGCACATGTTCAGCGTCTTCGCCATGAATGGCGGCATGTATCATTCCGACTATTCGCCCGTTGGCCTCTTCGTCGAAAATGGCGTGGAGCGTTCGCCGGTCAGCACGCGGGGCGGCTGGGGAAATTTCCACCTTCTGCCGAATGGCGTATTTTATCTTGATGGTAACACTGCCGGGGTGCTGGAGACCGAGGCCTATCTGGCCGCGGACCCGAAGCCCGATTTCGCCACCCAGTCCGGGCCGATGCTTGTGATCGACGGCAAGCTGCATCCGCGCTTCCTGCCCGATAGTGACAGCCTGAAACGCCGCAACGGCGTCGGTGTCTCCCGCGACGGCATGGTGCATTTCGCCATTTCGGAAACGACCGTCCGCTTCTATGATTTCGGTACGCTGTTCAGGGATGTGCTGGATGCGCCGAATGCGCTTTATCTGGACGGCACGATATCCAGCGTCGATATTCCCGCGATGAACCGGCGGGACCAGCTGTTTTCCATGGGGCCGATCATCGCCGTCGTCGACAGGGTGCCGGATTAGCCTGAAAAATCAGATAGGCGCTTTGGGATAGGCTTTTTCGAGACCGGCCGATGCCGTCAGCCCCTTGCGGAAGGCGAGATAGGCGGGATGCTGGCTGGCCTTGGCAATTTCCGCAATGCGGATCTGCAGGCGGGCAGGTGCGTTGCCGCCCAGCCATTCGCCGGTCGCTTCCAGCTTCAGGCTGTTGAGGAAACGCGCGCTTGTCTGCTGGTCGAGATAAAGATTGAGGCCAGTCAGCAGATTTTCATCCTGCACGGCGTTTTCCATCAACAGCAGCACCCAGGCCTTGTCCTCGCTTGTCAGCGAGGTGAGTTTCGATGCGACCGTGTCGCGGTCGGGAAAAGAGGATGCCTGCTGCATGGAAAGACTCGCACCGTTGTCATTGCCATCGTCGATAAAGCAGCGCCCGTGGCCTTTCAAGACGCGGTGCTTCACCGCAGGAAATTCGACCGTAACGTGCCGGCGGCGATGGTTTTCAACAGGGGTTTGTAGGAAAGCTTTAAAAAACGGTTACACTTTAGCCTAAATTGCGGCGGAGCCCCAAACGGTGCCTTTTCAAGCCTGCTGCTAACACCTTGTTTTTTCACAGACCTATGCATGGGGCGAATGGCAGCTTATCGAAAACGCCTTCATTTAGCCGCTTTTTGCATTTGCGTTCGCCGCCGGATTTTAATAAATGCTTGCCTCAACGGGCCGGGTCTTGAAGATCCCCCGGAGAGTGAATAGCTGGAGTAATCATGGAAGAAACCGCTCAGAAATCCTGCTGGGGCGTCACCATACGCGCACTTGCAGGCTTTGCCGCTTTTCTCGCATTGACGTACATTTTTGGCAGCCCATAAGCTTCTCTCCTGAATGACGGGTTTTGAAACGGCGCGGTTTTCCTCTGGAAACCGTGCTGTTTTCGTTTCCGGCACCTTCATGTCGCAGCTGCAAAAGCCGGTGCCGCTCTTTTGTGGCGATCCGCTGCAGCTTTGGATATGATGGGTAGAAATCCAATATGCAGGGTATATTTCATGTTTCTTTCGGTCTTCGACGTCTTCAAGATCGGTATCGGTCCTTCCAGCTCCCATACGATGGGGCCGATGACGGCTGCAAACCGCTTTCTGGCGCTGATCCTCAGTGACGAGTGGCCGCGGCCGGCGGGTGCGGCCGTGGCGCAGCTGAAAGTCAGCCTGCACGGATCTCTCGCCTTTACGGGCATCGGCCATGGCACCGGGCGTGCCGTCGTTCTCGGTCTCACCGGCGAGCGGCCTGATCTTGTCGATCCCGATGCGATGGACGCCATCATCGAGACCGTGGAAAAGGCAGGCACGGTCACGCCGCCCGGCCACCCGTCCTATGTGTTCCGCCCGGCCGAAGATCTGGTTTTTGACAAGAAGAACCCGCTGCCCGGCCATGCCAACGGCATGATCTTTTCCGCCTTCGACAATCAGGGCAGGCTGCTCATCAAGCGCATCTATTATTCCGTCGGCGGCGGTTTCGTCGTGACCGATACGGAACTGGAGGCGATCAAGCAGCGCGGAAAGACCATCGATAATGGTCCGCGCGTGCCTTATCCCTTTGCGTCCGCGCGGGAAATGCTCGATATGGCTACCCGTTCCGGCCGCACCATCGCCCAGATGAAGCGTGCCAACGAGGAAACGGTCGTCTCACGCGACGAGCTGAACGAGCGGCTCGATCAAATCTGGGAGGCAATGAACGGTTGCATCGAACGTGGTCTGAAGGTGGATGGTATCATGCCCGGAGGCCTCAAGGTGCGCCGCCGTGCCCGTTCCATCTATGAGAAACTCAATGAGGAGTGGCGCAGCAACCGGCTCAACCCCGTCATGGCGAATGACTGGCTCAGTGTTTACGCCATGGCCGTGAACGAAGAGAACGCCGCCGGCGGGCGTGTCGTCACGGCGCCGACCAATGGTGCGGCGGGCGTCGTGCCTGCCACTGTCAGATATTTCCGGCATTTTCACGAGGATGCGACTGTCGACGACGTGCGTGACTTCCTGCTGACGGCGGCGGCCATCGGCGGCATCATCAAGCATAATGCTTCCATTTCGGGCGCAGAGGTGGGCTGTCAGGGCGAGGTGGGTTCGGCTGCTGCAATGGCAGCGGCGGGGCTTGCTGCCGTCATGGGCGGATCACCTGAACAGATCGAAAATGCTGCCGAAATCGCGCTTGAACATCACCTTGGCATGACCTGCGATCCGATTGCGGGACTGGTGCAGGTGCCCTGCATCGAGCGCAACGCACTGGGTGCCGTCAAGGCAGTGACGGCGGCCTCGCTGGCATTGAAGGGCGACGGGCAACATTTCGTGCCGCTCGATGCCTGTATCGAGACCATGCGCCAGACCGGCAATGACATGAGTGAAAAATACAAGGAAACCTCCACCGGCGGCCTCGCCGTCAACGTTGTGGAGTGCTGAGCGGGCAGGGCGTGAGGCACCGTCCAGATGCTTGACGCCCGTCGCAAAAAGGCATTGATAGGGGCATGCCTCTACATCTCATTAAACTTTGCGTCGGTGCGGACTCCCTTCAGGATTTGAGGGAGTGGGTGGCGCATCGATCCCTGACGGCCATTGCCGCCGGCCTTGAGCCGCATAGCGTCCACACCACCCGGATGATCCCGAAACGGGTCGAGGAACTGCTGGAAGGCGGTTCGCTTTACTGGGTCATCAAGGGTCAGGTGCAGGCGCGGCAGAATCTGCTCGATATCCGCTCCTTCAAGGGGGATGACGGTATTACCCGCTGCGATCTCATTCTGGGCCCCGAGGTGATCGAGACCTCGCCAGCGCCAAAGCGGCCGTTCCAGGGCTGGCGTTACCTGAAGGATGACGAGGCGCCACGCGATCTCGGTGGCGGCGGAGGCGGGGAAGACATGCCCTCGGACCTCAGGCGGGAACTGGCCGAGCTTGGCTTGCTCTGACGTTCCATGGATGAAAATGAAATCCTTGTGTCGCCGGCCGAGTCGATGGTGTCCTGAAAGCTATCCTCCGTCATGCTCGGGCCTGTCCCGAGCATCTGCGACGTCTCGATTGAGTTGGACGTGATCAGATCCTCGGGACAGGCCCGAGGATGACGTCGAGTGTCAGGCGTTCATCGGCAAATGAAAAGCCGGCCCTTGCGGAGCCGGCTTTTTATCTGGGGAGACGGAGACGGTATGCTGTGGGGCTTGCCGTGACTTACCGGATGCCGCCGACCGCCGCGGTGGCGCGGCCGTCCTGAATTTTCACCCAGCGGCCCGGATTGGCCGTGTCCTGGCGCTTCAGGTAGGTGTATTCGGTTTCCGACCAGTTCATGACCTTGTTGCGCATGTTGTCGAGAACGAAATCGCCACGGTCGGTGCGGACGGTCAGAACGGCGTGGCCTTCGCCATTCGGCTGCAGAACGACGGTGATCAGCAGGTTGGAGGGAGAGAAGCCCTTGTTCATCAGCATCTTGCGCTTCAGAAGCACGAAATCTTCGCAATCGCCGACGGTGGTGGGATAGGCCCAGCGCTCTTCAACGCCATAGATTTCCATGTCGGTCATCGGCGTGATCGTGGTGTTGACGGTGTAGTTGACGTCGAGCATCGTCTTCCAGCGCTCTTCGGTCAGCTGCAACGGGCCATTGTCCAGCGAGGTCGGCTGGCATTCGCTCTGATAGGTCTGGCAGAATTCATAGTGACCAATCGGCGGATTGGCCTTGCCGATCACACGCATGACGGCGGCCGGCGAAGCGCTTGCCTGATGGGCGAAGGCGCTGACGATGAATGCGATCAGAGTGAATACGAAACGGTTGTTCTTGTTCATTGCTTGTCTCCCCGTGGTGAGGAGACATTCGCAGTTATATTTTGAGCCGACGGAAATTTAGGTGAGGCAATTTGAGCTTAAATTTCAGCAAATTAGCGGCTATTTTGAACTGTATTTGAGTGAGTTTTTACGCGTTTTTGAGGCAAATTTTATCACAATTTTACGCATTCCCGTCTTAGGCTTTTGGTAGTCATCTACGCCGCTGGATTTAAAGCGGTTTTCCACGCCCCGCAATTTTTGTGGTGGCATGTGGTCGGCTCGCAGGGCTTGGCGAAGACGTGGATTTCCCGTTTTGGGATGAGTGTTTCAGGCTGGAACAGTCCGAAAAGGGCGGCGAAAAAACTTCAAAAAAATCGCATTTTTCTTGGAAAAATCTTTGAAGACCGGCTTTTGCGGCCGCCCAAGGCGATAATCTGGGCCGATCTGGTGTGCAGCTGGCCCTCATCATCGCATTCTCCGATCCGCGCGCCTCACAGGCGCGGGATGGCGTAGGCGTCACGGCATGGCCATGGGCGTTTTGCAGCGAGAATGGGAGAATGAAGGCTTCCGAGGTGAAGCGGTGCTTGCGGGAAGGCAATCTTTGCATCCTGCCCTGGCGCAGGGGAAGAGATAACCCAGCCTGGAATACTCTCAACTATGAGGCCATGGCGAAGGGCACCGCGCGCTCAAAATGCCGCACGCAGCTTAACGGCGCGAAGCCGCACCGTATCCGTTGGACGATCTTAAATGAACTCGATCAGCGCGTCGGGCGATTGCACCCGGTCGAACTCGACCGCGACGCCTTCCATGAAGTGGCGCACGATCTTGCCGCTCATGTTCTTGCCGAGCTGGACCCGGCTGCCGAGCGGCGGGCGGTTTTCGATCTCGATGGCTGCACCCGACAAGGAAAGGTCGATCAGCCGGCAGGCGACGAGCACGCCGTCTTCCAGAACGAGCTGCGCTTTTGCGTTACGCGGCGTCAGGCGATCATGGCGGCGGTCTTCCGGCAGGCCGAGCAACTGGCGTTTGGCGATCCATGCCAGCTGGGCGGCGAGTTTTTCCCGCTTGCGCTCCGGCGCGTTGATGGCGATGAGGAAGCCTGCTGGGGTCAGCGCCGTCACCGTGCCCTCGATCCGGCCAATATGCTGGAGATAGGCGATGACGCGGTCACCATTGCGGGCCATGCCCGAGCAGGTGAACTGCGCCCGTTCGGCGGTCATCTCGGTCGCGGTGCAATCATATTCTTCATGGTCGGGCAACATCAGGCGGCCGGTGAAAGACACACGGACGGCGTCGTCGAGGTGGGCTTCCTCAACCGGGCGCATAATTTGGGCGGTGTTGACCGAGCGGGACGAAAACATGAGCAGCGCAATTATAATGAATGATGACGGTAGGTTTCTACATTGCGCGAGTTAACAGACTGTATTCTTTAATCTCTACAATTCTTCTGATCGGTAAAATCGTTACAGCTTTGACCTATTTTTTAAAAATTCTACGGCGGCGGTAACCCTGCGACCTGGGCATGCGTAGCGGGACAGGTCGTCAGAAGCTTCCCGCAAATGGCGTAGAGGCGGTTTCCATGTCTGCCCGATGCTCTGACGGCGCGATGTCCATTCGCAGCAGGCGGCTGCTTTTCATCGACAGGCAGCTGATCGGCGCCGCGAATTCATGGCGCGGCCGTTCGGCAAGAAGCGCGCCAAGCAGCCGCGGGGCGGCATCGGCATCCGTGCGGAGCGGCAAAAGCAGCATTTCGAATGCCAATGGTGCTGCGCCATACTCGTCTTCCGCTTCGACATCGAAGATAACGGGCAATTGATGGTGCAGGATGCCGCGCGCCACCCGGCAGGGGAAAGTGGCATTCACCGGTTGCCACAGCTCCGAAAACGGCCGGTCGCGTAATTCCCGGCCGAACAGGTCGCAGAGGCGCGTGCCCGCAAGGCGGAAGAAAGGGGTGGCCTCTCCTTTGTCCGTGAGGATGAAAAGATCGCCAAGATGGGTTTTGAGTTTTGCGGGATTGATATCCTCGCGACGCGGCGCGGATCTGCTGCCGCGCAATTCATCCCAATAGGCATATATGTCCAGTCCGGCCATGCTTTTCATAGCATTTCTCCTTGTTCGTTTTTGGGACATCATGTCCATCCGAACGTCTGTAATTCTATGTGTAGCGATTTTCGTGCCAACCGGATTTGTTAAGGTTAACAAATGGTTGAGATTGTCTGGCGACCACAGTCATGGCATCCGTTCCGCCATGTCGGGGGAACTCTCCCTTCAGCACAATTGATGGCGCCGCCCGTGATTCCAAGGGCGTGCCGGCAAGCCGGACCGCCCGTGGCTCGGCGCTCGAACCGGTTGCGGTTCGGCGTCGCGTACAACAAAGGCGGGACGGCTTTTTTTTCGTTCGGGCTTCCTATATTGCTCGGGGAACACCAATTTCGACCAAAACAGGGATGGGATCATGTCCTACGAGGACGGCGAACAGCCGCCGGTTTCGGAAACGCCGGAACCGAAAGACGACACGAACAATCCCATCTTCAACCTGCCGGGGCTGCTCGTCGGCATATTGGCAGCGCTGGCCATTGCCTATGTCGTTCCTGCCTACCTCCTTTCCGAGGAAGGCAATGGCTGGTTCATCTTCACCTTCGGCTTCATTCCGCTGCGTTATGCGGTGCCTTTTTCTCAGCAGGGGCTGGAATGGCTCTGGACGCCGGTGACTTATTCTTTCCTGCATGGCGGCATCGAGCATATTCTCTTCAACGGCCTGTGGCTGATGGCCTTCGGCGCGCCGGTTCTGCGCCGGATCGGAACAGTGCGCTTCGTGCTGTTATGGTGCATTTCCGCCGCCGTTTCGGCCTTTGGTCATGCGGCTTTGAACTGGGGTGATGTCACGGTGCTGATCGGCGCGTCCGGCGTCGTTTCGGCGCTGATGGGGGCGGCCTGTCGTTTCGCCTTTCCCGTACGCGGTGGCTACAGCGCCTCCTTCGGCCATCTGATGCCGCGGCAGAGCATTCTTGCGGCGCTTTCCAACCGCACCGTGCTGATCTTCACGCTGATGTGGCTGTTCGGCAATGTGCTGATTGCAATCGGCGTGCCGTTGTTCGGTGATGTCGGCGGGCAAATCGCCTGGGATGCACATGTCTTCGGCTTCCTGCTCGGCTTCCTGTTCTTTAGCCTTTTCGATCGCCCGTCACGTTAAGCCGATCACGCTCCTTGTCGGCTTCGGCGCAAATTTGCTTGTGCGCGTCCCATCCGGGATTGCATTCACGCGGGCCTCAGCGCACCATACCGCATGATTTGCAACCGCCGGGGGAGACTGCGGCACTGCAAATCGCTGCAAAGAGGAGGAAGGCATGGCAACATTCGTAAAGGATCTTCTCGACCGCAAGGGCCGGGATGTCGTGACTGTCGGTCCCGACGTCAGCATCGGTGAGGCGGCGGGCACGCTGCATGCGCACAAGATCGGTGCCGTCGTCGTGACAGACGCCGATGGTGTGGTTCTCGGCATCTTCACCGAGCGCGATCTCGTGAAGGCCGTTGCAGGCCAGGGTGCGGCTTCCCTTCAGCAGTCCGTCTCCGTCGCCATGACCAAGAATGTGGTGCGCTGCCAGCATAATTCCACCACCGATCAGCTGATGGAAATCATGACGGGCGGACGCTTCAGGCATGTCCCGGTTGAAGAAAATGGCCGCCTTGCCGGCATCATCTCCATCGGCGACGTGGTGAAGGCGCGGATCGGCGAAATCGAGGCCGAGGCCGAGCATATCAAGGCCTATATTGCCGGATGATCCCATTTGTCATGTAAGGTGGGTTCTGGCGGGGCATTCCGACGAGGAACTGACACGGTGAGGAGGCGAGGGTCTCGCCGTCAGCGCCGGAATGCCTGCTGCATGCGCTCGAGTTCGGGAATACGCGCGCGCGTTTCCTGATATCCGCGGTCGATGGCTTCGCTGGCGCGATGGAATTCCGACAGGCCGATATCGTTGATGCGCGGATGCAGCATGAGGTCGGGCGGATCGCCCGCCAGGCGCGAGCGCGAAATTCTGTCCTGAATGATGTTGAAGGCCTGCACCATGACGCCCGGCAGGCCGGGACGCGGCGCCGTTTCCGCGGGCGGTGTGCCGCCGCCCTGTGGTGAGGCCGCGTGCTTGACCACGGCGGAACGGCCGAAAAGATCGTAATTGAGGTTTACCGCAACGACCAGCGCCTGCTCATAGGCCCGGCAGACGGAAACGGGCACGGGATTGACGAGCGCGCCGTCGATCAGGGTGCGGCCATTGCATTGCACGGGCTCGAAGATGCCGGGCAGCGCGTAGGAGGAGCGCAGCGCGGTGACGAGATCACCTTGATGGATCCAGACCTCGTGGCCGGTTCGCAGTTCCGTGGCGACAGCGATGAAGGGGTGCTCGAGGTTTTCGACGCGCAGGCCTTCCAGATGCTCCTGCATGCGCTTGGTCAGCCGCATGCCGCCGAAGAGGCCGCCGCCGCCGATCGTCAGGTCGAGCAGGCCGGCAATGCGGCGCATCGTCAGCGATCGTGCGAATTCCTCCAGCTCGTCGAGCTTGCCGGCGAGATAACAACCGCCGACCAGTGCGCCGATCGAGGTGCCGGCGATCATGCCGATCTTCACGCCTGCTTCATCCAGCGCCCGAAGCACGCCGATATGGGCCCAGCCGCGGGCCGCCCCGCCGCCAAGCGCAAGCGCGATGCGGTGCTTGTCAACGATCTGGGTGACGGGCGGCTCATTGCCGGTGGTTTCGGGATTTCTAGCCGCAAGCTGATTGTGACGATTTCCCCATCCCAACATTTGTCGCACTCCCTGCCTGCCTTTCAGGTTCCGCCCTTACCCCCGGAGCCTGCTATATTGGTAGCAAATTGGTGCGGCCGATGGAAGGTGGCCGATTATGTATTGGAGTAGGTTGTGGCCGGGTCGAAATGGCGGGTGTCGTCGGTGATTTTCGTCACAGCATCGCCGTTTGATAGCTCGACAGTGCGGTAAAAGCATGAGCGGCGGCCGGTATGGCAGGTCGCATCATGGCCGGCAACGGAGACCTTCAGCCATACGGCATCCTGATCGCAATCGGTGCGGAATTCCTTCACCGTCTGCAGGTTGCCGGAGGTTTCGCCCTTTTTCCAGATCTTGTCGCGGGAGCGGCTGTAATAATGCGCGATGCCGGTCTCGAGCGTCAGCGACAAAGCTTCCGCATTCATATGGGCGACCATCAGCAATTCGCCATCGCGCGCATCGGTAACCACGGCGGTGACGAGGCCGTGGGCATCGAATTTCGGCGAAAAGAGACCTGCGTTTTCGAGCGCTTCCTTGTCCGCAGGCGCGGACGGAAAGGGAATGGACATGGCTACCCCGGGGAGAAAAGCGGAAGGTTTCAAAGCGGCGGAGACGATGGGATCAGTCCGCCACTCCAAAATTTTGTCTGAGCAGCGGGTTTCAGGAAACCCGCGCTACAGTTTCCGGTCCGATGTTCAGCGGTTCCGCACCATGGTCATGAAGCGCACCTGCTCGGCCGGATCGTTCTTGAACGTGCCGGTGAAGCTGGTGGTCAGCGTCGTGGACCCTTGCTTGTTTACGCCGCGCATGGACATGCACATATGTTCCGCGTCGATCATGACGGCTACGCCACGCGGTTTCAGCGTTTCTTCGATCGATCTTGCGATCTGCGCCGTCATGTTTTCCTGCGTCTGCAGGCGGCGGCCGAAGATTTCGACGACGCGGGCGATCTTCGACAGGCCAAGCACACGGCCGGCCGGAAGATAGGCGACATGCGCCTTGCCGACGATCGGCACCATATGGTGCTCGCAATGGGAGAAGAAGGGGATGTCGCGCACCAGCACCACATCGTCATAACCGCCGACTTCCTCGAAGGTCGTGCCAAGCACGTCCTGAACATTCAGCTCATAACCGGCAAAAAGCTCGCGATAGGCCTTGGCGACGCGCTTCGGCGTATCCAGAAGTCCTTCGCGGGCGGGATTTTCTCCTGCCCAGCGCAGGAGAACGCGCACGGCTTCTTCCGCTTCGGCCTGGCTTGGGCGAGCTTCGGCCACGTCTGGTTTTGCGCCAGCGCCGGGGAAATTCTTCACGATCGCATCCATTCCGTCTCTCCCGATGCGGGTAAAGGCCGCACCTGAATTCGTTTTTCATCGCGAACTCATGTTCGCAGCTGCTGCTATCTGGTTGTTTTACAGCATTTTGGCAAGACCGATGCTGTTTTTTCGGTATCGGAGCCGTTAATTTGATCACGGCTTGATGTCCAGAAAGCTCGTTAGCATATAATGAGAACGAAGGGCAGAAAAGCATCACTGCGACAAACGCTGTGTTTGAAAAATCTGACCTGTCCCGTTTTGGGCATTTTTGAGCGCGCCGGACACTTCGATGGACGATATCTACAATAATCGCATTCTGGAATTTGCCGGGAATATCCCATTGACGGGAGTTCTCGATGATGCCGATGCCAGCGCTGAAAAACACTCGCGGTTATGCGGCTCTAAGCTCAAGGTCTATCTGAAGGTCGAGGACGGCACCGTGACGGCTTTTTCGCATGAAGTCCGTGCATGCGCACTGGGGCAGGCCTCGGCCTCCATCATGGCGCATCACATTGTTGGCGCTTCCAGCGGCGAAATCCGGCAGGCGCGGGAAGACATGCTCGCCATGCTGAAACAAGATGGCGAGGGACCGACGGGCCGTTTTGAGGATATGCGGGTACTTTTGCCGGTCAGAGACTTCAAGGCACGCCACGCGTCCACCATGCTGACCTTCGAGGCGGTGGTCGATGCGCTCGACCAGATCGAAGGCCGGCCGGCTCTCAACGTCGCGGGTTAGCCGATGTGCGGCGAACCGGGCTGCCGGCATGAGCAGACAGCGGTGAAAGCCGGGCGATCCCGCAATTGGGCGGGCAGCTTTGCGAAGACACCGGGACGGCTTTTCGGCGTCGGCTTCATCAGGCTTTATCAGCTGACGCTATCGGGCTTTGTCGGCAATTCCTGTCGCCACATCCCCACCTGTTCCGAATATGGCTATGAGGCGATTGCCCGCCATGGGCTCTGGGCCGGCGGCTGGATGGCGCTGTTTCGTGTGGCGCGCTGCGGCCCTGGTGGCACCAGCGGGCTGGACCCGGTTCCGGAAGAACTCGATGGCAGCAAACGCTGGTGGACGCCGTGGCGTTACTGGAGCCGGCATCGATGAATGACTATGTGGCCCTGCTGCACAGCATCGTGCTCGGCCCCGGCAAGCGGCTCATCATGGCCGATCTCAGGGCCCTGGCGGAAGAGCTGGGATTTGCAGAATGCAAGACACTTGTCGCGACCGGAAATCTGGTTTTTTGCGCTGAAGCGGCACCTGTTCGCGAGATTGAAGACAGGCTGGAGCGTGCCTTTGAGACCCGTTTCGGCAGACATGTCGATATTCTCGTTCGTTCTGGCAGAGATTGGCTGAAACTGGCGGCGGACAATCCGTTTCCGCATGGCAATCCGCCTGACGTCTGCGTTCGGGTCATGCGGGAGCCGCTTGACGAGAACGTTCTCGGATTATTCGATAAGTCCCGTCAGCGGGAAGAGGTTGCCGTGGTCGGCGGCGACCTGTGGATCGATTTTCGGGGCAAACCTAGCGAGAGCAGACTGCTGTCGGTCCTGACCACCAAAAGGCTCGGTATCGGCACGACCCGCAACGCCAATACGGTCAATGGTCTCGCGGAAATGCTTCGCTGACCTGCCCTTCACCTTTGACTGGAATGGCAAAAGCCTTTATCAGCCTGCCTGTTCGCTTATCGCGGGCAGATCATTATTCCAACACCACCCGCATTCGTTGGCGGGACTGGACAGGAGCACGAGACGATGTCTGAAGCCATTTCCCTTACATTTCCCGATGGATCCGTGCGCAGCTACCCCGCCGGTACGACCGGCCGCGAGGTCGCCGAATCCATCTCCAAATCGCTTGCCAAGAAAGCCGTCGCCATTGCGCTTGACGGCACCGTGCGCGATTTGTCCGAGACCATCACCGATGGCAAAATAGAGATCGTCACGCGTGAAGACGGCCGTGCGCTGGAGCTCATCCGCCACGACGCTGCTCACGTCATGGCTGAAGCCGTGCAGGAACTGTGGCCCGGCACGCAGGTGACGATCGGTCCGGTCATCGAGAACGGTTTTTATTACGACTTCGCCAAGAACGAGCCTTTCACGCCGGAAGATCTGCCGAAGATCGAAAAGCGGATGAAGGAGATCATTCAGCGCAACAAGCCGTTTACCCGCGAAATCTGGTCGCGCGAGAAGGCCAAGGAAGTTTTTGCCGCCAAGGGTGAGAACTACAAGGTCGAGCTGGTCGATGCCATTCCTGAAGGTCAGGACCTTAAGATCTATTATCAGGGCGACTGGTTCGATCTCTGCCGTGGTCCGCATATGGCCTCGACGGGTCAGATCGGTACGGCCTTCAAGCTGATGAAGGTGGCGGGCGCCTATTGGCGTGGTGATAGCAACAATGCGATGCTGTCGCGCATCTACGGCACCGCTTGGGCGACGCAGGAAGAGCTGGACAATTATCTGCACGTGCTGGCCGAAGCTGAAAAGCGCGACCACCGCCGCCTCGGCCGCGAAATGGACCTGTTCCATTTCCAGGAAGAAGGTCCGGGCGTGGTGTTCTGGCACGGCAAGGGCTGGCGCATGTTCCAGACGCTGACGGCCTATATGCGCCGGCGTCTCGCCAATACCTATCAGGAAGTCAATGCGCCGCAGGTGCTGGACAAATCGCTGTGGGAAACCTCCGGTCACTGGGGCTGGTATCAGGAAAACATGTTCGCGGTGAAATCCGCCCATGCCTTTACCCATCCCGATGACAAGGAAGCCGATCAGCGCGTCTTTGCCTTGAAGCCGATGAACTGCCCCGGTCACGTTCAGATCTTCAAGCATGGCTTGAAGTCTTACCGCGAAATGCCCGTGCGTCTTGCGGAATTCGGCAACGTGCATCGTTATGAGGCGTCGGGTGCACTGCACGGCCTTATGCGCGTTCGCGGCTTTACGCAGGACGATGCGCATGTCTTCTGCACGGAAGAGCAGATGGCAGCGGAATGCCTGCGCATCAACGACCTGATCCTCTCAGTCTATGAGGATTTCGGCTTTAGCGAGATCGTCGTCAAGCTCTCGACCCGTCCGGAAAAGCGCGTCGGTTCCGACGATCTCTGGGATCGCGCCGAAAGCGTGATGCTGGAGGTTCTGAAAACCATCGAGGAGCAGTCCGGCGGCCGCATCAAGACCGGCATCCTGCCGGGCGAGGGTGCTTTCTACGGGCCGAAATTCGAATATACGCTGAAGGACGCCATCGGCCGTGAATGGCAATGCGGCACGACGCAGGTGGACTTCAATCTGCCGGAACGTTTTGGCGCCTTCTACATCGACCAGAACTCGGAAAAGACGCAGCCGGTGATGATCCATCGCGCCATCTGCGGCTCCATGGAGCGCTTCCTCGGTATCCTGATCGAGAACTTTGCCGGTCACATGCCGTTGTGGTTCGCACCGCTTCAGGTCGTGGTCGCGACGATCACCTCGGATGCGGACGATTACGGCCGCGAGGTTGCCGAAGCGCTGCGGGAGGCGGGCATGGCGGTGGAAACCGACTTCCGCAACGAGAAGATCAACTACAAGGTTCGCGAGCATTCGGTGACCAAGGTTCCGGTCATCATTGTCTGCGGCCGCAAGGAAGCGGAAGAGCGCACCGTCAACATTCGCCGTCTCGGTTCGCAGAACCAGACGTCGATGTCGCTCGAAGAGGCGATCACCAGCCTCGTGGACGAGGCGACGCCGCCGGATGTCAAGCGCAAGCTTGCGGCGAAGAAGCAGCTTGCCTGATAAATGACGACGGCCCCTTCGGGGGCCGTTTTTTGTTTTCGATAACGTGCTGAAAGCTCTCTTCCGTCATGCTCTGGCCTGTCCCGAGCATCTGCAACGTCTCGATTTGATTGGGCGTGATTAGGGGAGGACGTCGAGCGTAAATGTAGGAAAACGATCCTTCAAGCACCGTGGCTGTAGTGGAAACCTACTCAAAATCCCCGGTCATGTCTTCCGGCGCCTGGTCTTTCATCAGCACTTCCACATCCGAATCCCGGCCCGACGTGACCTTGAAGTTGCGCTGATACACCTTGTCCTTGTTGCGGGCGATGGCGGTATATTCGCCTTCGGCCAGCACCATGGTCGAAAAGGCGCTGACGCTTTCATTGACCACGTCGCCGCCGCCGTTCAGCACCGACCAGGCCGTATCGGCAATGGCCTCGCCGCCCTGTTCGGACACGAGTTTCAGGGTGATCTGTGCCGCCTGATGCTGCAGCGTCGCTTCGGTCAGCTTGCCGGCTTCGACCTGGATATCGGCACGCACCACCGCGTTGACGTTGCCATATTCGGAAACCACATGATAGGTGCCGGCATTCAGCCGCACGATGGTGTTGGGCTTGATATCGGCCATCACGAGGCCGCGTTCGCCATCCGGACGGGCGTCGGAGGAATAGACGGAGAATTTCAGCTGGTTGCCGGAAATCTGCTTGTCGGAGCCTGCAATCGCATTCAGCACGAAGCCGCCGGCATCGAGGATCAGCACCTGTTTCTGGACATTGCCGGAGGCCGGTACGTTGAGCTTCTTGGTAACGCCCGCACGGCCGAAGGCAACGTTGACGAAATATTCGCCAGGCACGAGATGAAACTGCGCCGAACCGCCCTCGGAGCTTGCCAGCATCGGCAGCTTGCCGTCAGTGCCCGGAATGGGGCTGAAGACACGCCAGGAGAGGCCTTCCTTCACCGCTTCGCCTTCGCTCGTCAACTTCGCTTCCATGGCGATATCGCGGGCGGTGCTCGTCGGGGCATTGGGGGCGGAAGGGGCAGTGAAAGCGTTGAGTTTGGGCATTTTCGGCGTGCCGCCGAGCTGCTTGAAGTCTTTAAAGGCATCCTGCGAAAAGGCTGCTTGCGATAAAACGCCAATCGCGGCGAACGCAATGGCCAGACGTGCCGCGATTTTGATTGCCGACATTTTCGATACCGATTGACTTCTTGTTTTTCCCGGATCACTTCAAAACCAATGCCATGGCTATTTCAAGGCCCTAGTTTCGCGATGACAGCAGAATGGAAGATTTTTGATCATGACCAGCGATATCAAACTCCTCGATTACCTCAGGGTTCGCCGCTCCACGCCGGCCCTGCAACTCAGCGAACCCGGCCCTTCGAAAGGGGAAATCGAGGAAATCCTTCGCCTTGCCGTGCGCGTGCCCGACCATGGCAAGCTCGCCCCCTGGCGTTTCGTCGTTTATCGCGGCGAGGAGCGGGTACGTCTTAGTGAGGCGGCGCTCAGGATCGCGCTCGAGAAGAACCCCGATCTCGATCTGCAGCAGCAGGAGGCGGAGCGTACGCGCTTTACCCGCGCGCCCGTCGTCATCGCCGTCATCAGCACCGCAAAACCGCATTTCAAAATCCCGGAATGGGAACAGGTCATGTCCGCCGGTGCCGTTTGCCTCAACGTCATCTTCGCGGCCAATGCCAGCGGTTTTGCAGCGAACTGGCTGACGGAGTGGCTTGCTTTCGATCCGGCCTTCCTTGCGGAGATCGGTGTCAGTGCGGAAGAGAAGGTCGCGGGCTACATTCACATCGGCTCAACGACGTTTCCGCCGGTGGAGCGGCCACGCCCCGAGTTGGCGGATGTCGTTACCTGGGTTGGTGACGTCTGATGTTTTATACGACCGACACCAATCAGCACGGCCTGCCGCATGATCCATTCAAGGCGATCGTCGCGCCGCGGCCGATCGGCTGGATCGGTTCGAAGGGCAGGGAGGGTGTCTTGAACCTCTCTCCCTATTCCTTCTTCAACGCGATTTCGGACCGGCCGAAGCTCGTCATGTTTTCCTCGAGCGGCCGCAAGGACAGCCTGCGCAACGTCGAGGAGACCGGCGTCTTTACCGCCAATCTCGTCAGCCGCCATCTTGTCGACCGGATGAATGCGTCTTCCGCGCCGGTTGCGTATGATGTCGATGAGTTCGCCCTTGCCGGTCTCACCGCCGTCGACGGGCGAGTGGTCGATGCACCCTTCGTGCGCGAAGCTCTGGCGGTTCTGGAGTGCCGCGCAACCCAGATCCAGCAACTGACCGATATCGAAGGCAAACCGACCGATTCGTGGATGGTGATCGGACAGGTGATGGCGATCCATATCGGTGAGACGATCATTCGGGATGGTCGCATCGACATGGGGCTAGCGCGTCCGGTGGCGCGCATGGGCTATATGGATTATTGCGATGGCGGCAGCGATGTATTCCAGCTACAGCGCCCCTCTGCTGCGCCATCAGTATAATCCTTCGCCGGCAAGGGTTAAATTTTATGGTGAACCAAACGTAAACCATTTGCGCCTAGAGTTTTATACATGGTGGCGGCGATGATGCCGTCATCCGTTGTATGAATGTGTTTCGAGGCTCAGGTGATCGTACAGGCATTTCTTCGCTGGTCTGAAAAGGCCGGATCGGGCGAGCGGGCAAAAGCCGCCAATGCGCTCGGCCGTGCCTATCTGCAGGCCGACATGGCGCGGGAAAACCGTGATGCCGCCTATATGGCGATGACCTATCTGCTGGATGATCCTTCACCGCGTGTGCGACTGGCGCTTGCCGAGGCGCTGGCGGATGCCCATGATGCACCGCGCGCCATTCTCTTTTCACTTGCCGAAGACCAGCCGGAAATCGCCTGCACGGTGATTGCCCGTTCGCCGGTTCTCGGTGAGGCCGATCTGGTTGATCTCGCCGGGCGGGGCGAAAGCCTGACGCGCTCCCTCATCGCCGCAAGGCCGGGCCTGCCGCGCGGTGTCTGCGCCGCACTCGCCGAAGTCGGCGATCTGCCGGAAACCCTCATCCTGCTCGAAAATGACGATGCCTTCATCACGCCTTTTTCGCTTCGGCGCATTGCCGAGCGTCATGGTTCGGATGCCGATATTCGCGATCTGCTGCTTCGCCGCGAGGCGCTGCCTGCCGATGCGCGCCACCTGCTGGTGGGCCGCATCAGCGAGGCGCTTGCCGGGTCTGGGCTGGTTCATGCGATGATTGCCCGCAACCGCGCCGACAGTCTGTTTCGGGAAGCGGAAGATTCCGCCACGATCCTCATCGCCGCTGGCGTTTCCTCACCGGAATTGCCGGCGCTGGTGGAGCATCTTCGCCAGCGGCTGGAGCTGACGCCGGCGCTGCTCATCCATGCCGTCTGTTCGGGCCGGCTGGAGTTCTTCACGGCAGCGATGGTCAATCTCTCCGGTCTCGATGACCGCAAGGTGCGGGCCATTCTGGCAACCGGGCGGCCGCATGCGCTGAAGGCCCTGTTCCAGTCGATCGGCCTTTCAGGTGATGTCGTTGACGTCTTCATCGCGGCGACACTGATGTGGCGCCGCGCCGCCCGTTCGCAGCTTTCGGAAGCGGCGGCATCCGTCTCGGCCGAATTGCTGGCGCATTTCCGCGGTGTGAGCGGCTCGGAAACGTTGTTTGAACTGCTGCATGCGGTGCGCAAGCTCGCCATTGCGGAAGAGCGGCAAAAGGCCCGCTATTACGCGGAAGCGCTTTCGGTCGAGGCGGCGTAAGGGCTGGTTATTCTTCGGTTGATGCAAATCCCATGAGTGCCCTAATTTTCCCGACGAAGTGCATCCTCTCACCCTCATTCCTGTGCTCGTCACAGGAATCCAGCCAGACCAAGTCCTTGGGCTGAAAAGACTCCTCCCGTCGCGCAGACGCGCGTCGACTGGATTCCTGTGACGAGCACAGGAATGAGGGCGGTGCGCGCTTTCCTCTTAGAGGAAAACTCTGCGTCGCAGCGGCAAAGAAACTGGCGTGGAATTTCCCGCAATCACTTGTCGAACCGCTTGGCAATCCACGAATAGCTGTTTTCAACCATCCTCACCGGCGTTCCCAGGAAGTGCTTTATGCCTTCGGTGGAAGGAAGGATGCGGCTGACGCGGCCGATCGCCTGTTTGGTGAGGCTTTCCTCTTCCTTCGGCGTAACCTCTGCGGTTGCCTGTTGTGTGTCGGCGGGTGCGGCAGCAGGCGTGCCGGCCGTCTGTGGGGTCTGCTCACCCGGTGTCTGGCACACGGCCACCACGACCGGATAGGAGGCATTGGCGAAGCGTTCCAGCTCCTTTTCCGACACGGCGTCGCACAGTTCGATGCTCGTCCAGCGCTGCTGTGAAGTAGCGAGGTAATGGCAATCGGTGGCGCTGTCGTCGCAGCCAAGGAAGGTCATGAGAACGAGGGCTGTTTTCATGGTGTGTGGTTGCCTCTGTCGGGAATAATGCTCTAGAAACTCATCTATCCCGATTGCAGTGACATTACGACGAAATACGCATTTTTTGAAAGAAAGCAGGCATCGCATTGGCCATCGAAATCAAGCTTGAAACGCCGCGCCAGGAAGCCGTTCTGCGCCTCATCGATCTCTCCAACGCCTATATGGCCTCGCTTTATCCGGCCGAGAGCAATCACCTGGTCGATATCGGCGCGCTCGAGAAGGACAATGTCTCGTTTTTCGTGGCCCGGCACGATGGCCGAGTGGTCGGCTGCGGTGCGCTGGTGGAGGCGGGTGACGGCACGGCGGAGGTGAAGCGCATGTTCGTTGATCCCGAGGCGCGGGGTTTGCGGATCGGCAAGCTGATCATGGATACGCTTGTTGCGCGTGGCACGGAGCTTGGTCTTTCCGCCATACGGCTCGAAACCGGCATCAGCCAGCCGGAGGCGATCGGCCTTTACCGCAAGGAGGGATTTGTGGAGATAGAGGCCTTTGCGCCTTATAAGCCCGATCCGCTGAGCCTGTTCATGGAGAGGGCGCTTTAAGTCTACGGCACAGGTTCGCCTCTACCTTGCAGTGTCCGAAACGAAGGAATTGACACGCCATGAAAAGTAGAGCGGACGACGGACAACAGATCGCGTCAAGCACTCCAACGTCAGCCTCGGGCTTGTCCCTGTTATCTGCAACAGATTGATTTTATTAGACGTGATTAGATCCTCGGCACAGGGCCGAGGATGACGCCGATGGTGTATTTACCGTTCCCAACCCGTTTCAGACCTCAATGAAAACTTAAACTTGAGGCTGACGGCAACGTACCGAAAATCAAATCCCGTACCGGAGAACCGATAAGTCGTAGATGCGCGAAATGAGCCCGAGCATGGACGGATGCAAGGTTCGCGGATTATCTATCTTTACCTGAACCGCGGCATCTGCCTCAGGCTTCACCAATCAAAAAGCGGCTTTCCGAAACGCTGTCGTTTCGTCGTTGTCGTCCTCATGCGAAACGGCCTCCGTGGCCGGATCGTTCTGTGTGGGCGGCGGAGGCGGAAGCTCGGCGCTGACGGCAGCGGAAATTTCCACTTCACGCACCCATTCGCGCCAGATCGCGACCAGCAGCGCCATCAGCACCGGGCCGATGAAGAGGCCGAGGAAGCCCATGGTCTTGACGCCGCCGACGAGGCCGAAAAAGGTCGGCAGGAAGGGCAGCTTGATCGGGCCGCCGACGAGCTTCGGGCGGATGGTCTTGTCGACGATGAAGAGTTCGACAGAACCCCAGACGAACAGCGCCAGCCCGTGGGCGGGCGAGCCGCTGGCGACCAGATAGATCGACACCAGCGTGAAGGAAAGCGGCGCGCCGCCCGGAATGAGGGCCATGACGCCGGTAAGCACGCCGAGCGTGACGGGCGAGGGCACGCCGGCGATCCAGTAGGCGATGCCAAGGATGATGCCTTCGCCGATGGCGATCAGAGTCATGCCGGTCACGGTGGAGCTGATGGTGGCGGGCACGACGCGGGAAATGCGTTCCCAGCGCGTCGGCAGGATACGCTCACCCACGAGATCGATCTGGCGGGTGAAGCCCGCGCCGTTGCGATACACGAAAAACAGCGCGATCAGCATGAACAGCAGGGTCAGCACGAGGTGGAAGGCGCCGTTGCCGGCGGCGAGGATCGCCCTGTAGATATTGCCGATATTGGCACCGCTGACGAGTTGGATCACTTCGCCGATCGCGCCCGGCGTGCCGATATATTTCACCCATTGTTCGCCGAGCCAGGGGCCGATGCCCGGCAGCGCCGCGATCCAGTCCGGCACGGGAGCGCCCGCCTTGTTGACATGCACCGCCCAGCCGAACCATTCGCGGATTTCGGTTGCCGTATAGGAGGCGGCGATGAAGATCGGCACCACGAGGAAGGCGATGATGAGGATGATGGCAATGGTGGCGCCGAGCGTGGTGTTGCCGCCCACCTGCCGCAAAAGCCGCGTATAGACCGGCCAG
Source organism: Agrobacterium fabrum str. C58 (assembly GCF_000092025.1). Lineage (NCBI taxonomy): Bacteria > Pseudomonadati > Pseudomonadota > Alphaproteobacteria > Hyphomicrobiales > Rhizobiaceae > Agrobacterium > Agrobacterium fabrum. The sequence goes on along the minus strand of NC_003062.2, from coordinate 1,726,137 downwards.
CTGGCGAAACCGATGACGAGGGCGGCGAGAACCGGAACCAGAAAGCCGTTGAAGAAATAGATGCCCGCAAGGACGACCAGAAGGAGAAGCCAGCGCGCAGCCGATATGGGCGGTATCAGGGCGATCCGCGTCGGGCTGGCGGGACCAAGCCATCTCGGTTCGCCATTCTGCTTACGGCTGTCAATGTTACTCACGGCAGGCTCTTTCTCGCATTCTCCCCTCAAAGGGGTGCATTCACTTTGTCACACCGATACATATAAGTGCAATATAACCGGATCACATTACCGTTGTGTGTTTATTGCGGAAGCTATTGAACGATTTTGGTAAAAATAGAACATCGGTCTTGGCGCGCGCATTGAAATATGACAATTGAACTCCCGTTTTCCGCGGCGTCAGATTGCCGCGCCCGATCTCCAGGTCATGCCATGCTTCGCCGTTTCTTCGCCTATTACCGTCCCTATCGCGGTCTGTTCATTCTCGATTTTTCCTGTGCGGTCCTGTCGGGCGTGCTCGAACTCGGTTTTCCGATGGCGGTGAAGGCCTTTGTCGACGTGCTTCTGCCGGGCGGCCAATGGGGGATCATCCTCGCCGCCTCGGTGGGTCTGCTGGTCATTTATGTGCTGAATACCGGGCTGATGGCGACCGTCACCTATTGGGGACACATGCTCGGCATCAATATCGAAACCGACATGCGGCGGCTGGCCTTCGATCACCTGCAGAAGCTTTCCTTCCGTTATTTCGACAACCAGAAGACCGGCCATCTGGTCGGGCGGCTGACCAAGGACCTGGAAGAGATCGGCGAGGTGGCTCATCACGGCCCGGAGGATCTGTTCATCGCCATCATGACCTTCATCGGCGCTTTCCTGCTGATGATGTCGGTCAATGTGCAACTGGCGCTCGTCACCGCCGCCGTCGTGCCGGTCACCGCCTGGGTAACCAGCCGTTATGGCGGCCGCATGACGCAGAATTTTCGCGCGCTTTATGGCCGGGTGGGGGACTTCAACGCCCGTATCGAGGAAAATGTCGGCGGCATGCGGGTGGTGCAGGCCTTCGCCAATGAGGATCACGAACGCTCGCTGTTCGAGAAGGACAACCAGAAATACCGTCGCACCAAACTGGATGCCTACAAGATCATGGCGGCTAGCACCTCGCTCAGCTATATGAGCATGCGTCTGACGCAGATGATCGTGATGATCTGCGGCGCCTGGTTCGTTCTCAATGGCAGCCTCACGGAAGGCGGCTTCGTCGGTTTCCTGCTGCTGGTCGGCGTGTTTTTCCGGCCGGTGGAAAAGATCAATTCGGTCATTGAGACGTATCCGAAGGGCATTGCCGGTTTCCGCCGCTTCACCGAGCTTCTGGATACTGCGCCCGATATCGTCGACGCGCCTGACGCCATCGACGCGCCGGCTCTGTCAGGCGCCATCGAATATCGCCATGTCGGTTTCGGTTATGCCGAGGGCAAACGGGTTCTCGACAATATCGACCTGAAGATCAGCGCCGGCGAAACCGTGGCCTTTGTCGGCCCCTCCGGTGCAGGCAAGACGACGCTCTGCTCGCTGCTGCCGCGCTTTTACGATGTCACCAGCGGTTCGATCACCATCGATGGCATCGACATCAGGAAAATGAAGCTCGCCTCGCTGCGCAACCAGATCGGCATCGTGCAGCAGGATGTCTTCCTGTTCGGCGGCACGATCCGCGAGAATATCGAATATGGCCGGCTTGGCGCGTCCGATGAGGAGATCATGGATGCGGCGCGGCGCGCGCGTCTGGATGGCGTCATCGAGGCCATGCCGCTCGGGCTCGACACCGTCATCGGCGAGCGCGGCGTCAAATTGTCGGGCGGGCAGAAGCAGCGTCTTGCCATTGCCCGCATGTTCCTCAAAAACCCGCCGATCCTCATTCTCGACGAGGCGACCTCGGCGCTAGACACGGAAACCGAACGCGCCATCCAGCAATCGCTGACGGAGCTTGCCAAGGGTCGTACCACGCTGGTCATCGCTCACCGGCTGGCGACAATCCGCGATGCTTCGCGCATCGTGGTGGTGGACCAGACCGGTATTGCCGAAACCGGCGCCCATGCCGAGCTTCTGGCTGCCAAGGGCCACTACAGCCGGTTGCATGAGGCGCAGTTCAGCGGGCATCTCGCGGGCCTGAGCTAAGGCCTGGGTTTTGCGCTTACCCGCGGTTTTCCGCGGCCTGTTCCTCCACGATGCCGGAGTTCGGCTCCGGTTTGCCAGGATGGCTGGTGACGAGGTAACCCATGGCCACCGCCGCGGCGACGATGAACAGCAGCACGATGCCGCTAATCGTCATCAGCCAGTCACGCGGCCTTCGGTGCGCCATGATATATCTGGGCCATCGGCTCGGATGGTTCGCCAGGCTGAATTTATGGCCGTGTCGCATGAACTTCCCCGGTTATTGAATTGCGTCCTGATCATTCAACGCGGGCGGGTTCGTAGCTGTTCCGAAATGGCCGGGCAGGGGTGATGACAAGGCCGTGAGGGGTGGAAGCCCCGGCTCTCTATAGCTCCCATTCTCCACTGGTCCGCGCGTCGTGATTCTGCACGCGCCGCTGCACGTCCGACTCTGCTTTTCGTCATGCGGACCTTGAGCCGCAGTTCCGGCAATGCGCTTTGGCGTGGCGAGAGGAGCCATTTTCACCTCCAGGCCCCTCGGCCGGCTGGCCTCCGGCTTGGAGTGAGGACGACGGGGAGGGGGAGAACCGGCAGTCCTCCGTGAAACTCCGCTTGCCAGTTCATGTTCTTTATGAGAATGATTTGCAATTGCATTAATTCGATTTCCATGAAAGCACAGAAGATGGACAAGCCAGTCTTTGGATGGCGACGGAACGGCGATGATCTCTCGCTGTCTGACGTTCACAGTTCGATCCGCATCAAACCGGATGCCAGCACGTTTCGCCGGGCAATGGCCTTTTTTGGCCCCGGCTATCTCGTCGCTGTCGGTTACATGGATCCCGGGAACTGGGCGACGTCGCTCGCCGGCGGCTCCAAATTCGGCTACACGCTGCTGGCAGTCGCGCTGGTTTCCAACATCATGGCGATTGTGCTGCAGTCGCTCTGTGCCCGTCTTGCGATCGCCTCCGGCCGCGATCTCGCCCAGGCCTGCCGTGATGCCTATCCGAAACCCGTTGCCATGGTGCTGTGGCTGCTCGCGGAAATCGCCATCATCGCCACCGACATTGCCGAGGTGATCGGCACCGCCATCGGCCTCAACCTGATCTTCGGCATTCCGCTGGAACTTGGCGTCCTCATCACCGCGCTCGATGTGTTCCTGATCCTCTATCTGCAAAAGCTCGGTTTTCGCTGGGTGGAGGCACTGGTCATCACGCTGCTCGGCGTCATCGCCGTGTGTTTCGCCATTCAGCTGGCGCTGGCCGATCCTGACTGGGGGCAGGTGATCCTCGGTTTTGCGCCGACGACGGAGATTGTCACCAATCCGGACATGCTTTATCTGGCGCTCGGCATTCTGGGTGCGACTGTCATGCCGCATAATCTCTATCTGCATTCGGGCATCGTGCAGACCCGCGAAATCGGCCCCACCATTGCCGAAAAACGCGAGGCGCTGAAATTCGCCACGCTCGATTCCACCATCGCGCTGATGTTCGCTTTGCTCATCAACGCCTCGATCCTCATTCTCGCGGCGGCGACCTTCAACAAAACGGGGCAGACTAATGTCGCCGAACTCGGCGAAGCGCATAGTCTGCTTGCGCCGCTGCTCGGCCTTGCCATAGCGCCGACGCTGTTCGGCGTGGCGCTTCTGTGCTGCGGCATCAATTCCACCGTCACGGCAACGCTCGCCGGCCAGATCGTGATGGAAGGTTTCCTCAAGATGCGGCTCGCCCCATGGCTGCGCCGCCTCATCACCCGCGCCATCGCCATCGTTCCCGCCGCCGGCGTCACCATCTTTTATGGCGACAGCGGCACGGGCCAGCTGCTGATCCTGACGCAGGTGGTGCTCAGCCTGCAACTTTCCTTCGCCGTCTTCCCGCTTGTGATGTTTACCTCCGACAAGGCCAAGATGGGTGAGTTGCGCTCGCCACTCTGGCTCTCGGCCATTGCGTGGTTGATCGCGGTGGTGATTGCGGCGCTGAATGTGAAGTTGCTGATGGATTTTATGGGGTGAGGCGGGTCAGGTTGCGCCTTTACGGAGCGCGGCCGCCGTTCCCTCGGGGTCAACGGCGATGATCTTCAGATAAGCGCGGGCCGGTTGATCCGGCTCGCTGCGGCCCTGTTCCCAATCCCGCAAGGTGCCGAGCGGAATATGATAACGCGCGGAAAACTCCTCCTGCGTCAGCTTCAGCGCCCGGCGGATGATCTTGATGCGCGGCATTCTGGGGGCCGAGGCGAGCTGTTCGGCGGAAAGCGGCGGGTTGTCGGGATCGGCAAGTGCATTTGCTTCCGAGTCTTCGTCGGTCATGGCGTGAAGACGGGCCCATTTTACTAGATCGATTTTACCCGATTATTCGCTCTGCACTCAACTTTCATTGCTCTCATCCTTAACTCTAAAGCCCGTTAAATGAAATGTGACGTCGGGAAAAGACGGATTCTTGCCAAGTAAGCTTCCTCTCCCAAGGCTTTCGCCAGACATCTGTGCCAGTAAAGCACTGCCTACATAAAATCCGAACCAGACAGGAAAGAAAAAATACATGAATAATGGAAAAAATAAGTAGAATAAACCGCTTACGTTGTCTGTCAAATAAGCAATTACGGTGGCAGGAGCCGCAGTGTATAAGCATAGCTTTATAGTATGAATAATTAGTTTTAATATATTTTTCTGCTTGTATAAATCATATGCCTTACGGGCCTGTGCCGTTTTTTTCATTTTAAACCAGTCCAATTTTACGAACACTTATTAGTGATCGAAAGAAGTTAAAATACTGGTTTACTGATTTTAGGTTTCGAGCTGGCCAATATTTTTATTGGCCAGTTCTTAGTTATTTCTTCGTGTGAATCTGACGAAGACCTCTTATTTCTCTCAAGAGCAACCGCTCGTCGCACCGCAAGTATCGCACTTCTCACAAGTACCATTCCGCACCATTGTGAAGTTCTGGCATTCCGAGCACATATTGCCCGTATAGCCCTGCGCGATCGAGCGCATGCGGCGTTCGTTTTCCTTCTTCTTGGCTTCCGCCTTGGCCGATGCCGCGTCGGCGGCGGCCTTGTCGGAGAAGAGGGCGGTGGCGGTCTGCTGGGCTTCCTGAACCACCTCGTCGATCACCTCTTCGGCAATCTCTTCCGCCAGCTCCTTGGCACGCTCTTCATAATCGCGCTTGAAGGAGACGATTTCAGAAGTGGTGATGGCAACCGTTGGTTCCAGCTTGCGGGCGGCGGAGCCGGCAAAGGAGGTGACGTTGGCGGAGCCGCGTGCCGGGGCTGCCGTTGCCGAACCCTTGGGCTCGGAAGCGGCGCGGTCACCTTCGTTGCTGGAAACCAGCGTCGGCTTGTAACCGCGTGTCCAGCCGGTGGAGAGCAGGTTGGTCTTGCCTTCCTGGATACCCTTGCCGAGTGCCGTGTTGGAGAAGTCGGACGTATCGACATGGGCGAGATCATGGCGGCCGAGATAGGAGACGGCGAGTTCGCGGAACACGTAGTCGAGGATCGACGTGGCGTTCTTGATCGCGTCGTTGCCCTGCACCATGCCGGCGGGTTCGAACTTGGTGAAGGTGAAGGCCTCCACATATTCTTCCAGCGGCACGCCATATTGCAGGCCGAGCGAAATGGCGATGGCGAAGTTGTTCATCATCGCCCGGAAGGCGGCGCCTTCCTTGTGCATGTCGATGAAGATTTCGCCGATGCGGCCATCACCGAATTCGCCGGTGCGCAGATAGACCTTGTGACCGCCGACGGTTGCCTTCTGGGTGTAACCCTGACGGCGGTTCGGCAGCTTTTCCCGCTCGCGCGATACACGCTCGATGACGCGCTCGACGATCTTCTCGGTGATCGTCACGGCCTGCTGGGCAAGCGGCTGCTGGATCAGTTCTTCAACGAAGTCTTCGTCGTCCTCATCTTCCACCAGCGAAGCGTTGAGCGGCTGGGAAAGCTTGGAACCGTCGCGGTAAAGGGCGTTGGCCTTCAGCGCCAGCTTCCAGGAGAGCATGTAGGCGGCGCCGCAATCTTCCACCGTCGCATCGTTCGGCATGTTGATCGTCTTGGAGATCGCGCCGGAGATGAACGGCTGTGCCGCCGCCATCATGCGGATGTGCGATTCGACCGAGAGGTAACGCTTGCCGATCTTGCCGCAGGGGTTGGCGCAGTCGAAGACCGCCAGGTGCTCGTTCTTCAGGAACGGCGCGCCTTCCAGCGTCATCGCGCCGCAGACGTGAACGTTTGCCGCTTCGATGTCCTTCTTCGCAAAACCGAGATGGTCGAGCAGGTTGAAGCTCATGTCGGAGAGCTGCTCGTCGGAAACCTTCAGCGTGCCCTTGAGGAAGTCAGCGCCGAGCGTCCACTGGTTGAAGACGAACTTGATGTCGAAGGCGCTTTTCAGTGCAGCATTGACGGCTTCGATCTTCTCATCGGTGAAGCCCTTGGCCTTCAGCGTCGAGGGATTGATGGCCGGCGCCTGGTTGAGATTGCCATGGCCGACGGCATAGGCCTCGATCTCGGCGATCTGGCTTTCGGAATAACCGAGCGAACGCAGGGATTCCGGCACGGCGCGGTTGATGATCTTGAAGTAACCGCCGCCGGCGAGCTTCTTGAACTTCACCAGCGCGAAATCGGGCTCGATGCCGGTCGTGTCGCAGTCCATCACGAGGCCGATCGTGCCTGTCGGCGCGATGACGGTCGTCTGGGCGTTGCGGTAACCGTGCTTTTCGCCAAGTTCCAGCGCCTTGTCCCAGGCGGCCGTGGCGTGGGCGACAAGGTCCTGATCCGTGCAATCGGCATGGATGAGGGCAACCGGGTTCACCGACAGGCCCTCGTAACCTTCCGATTGGCCATGGGCGGCGCGGCGGTGGTTGCGGATGACGCGCAGCATGTTGTCGCGGTTCGGCGCAAAGCTCGGGAAGGGGCCAAGCTCGCCGGCCATTTCAGCCGAGGTGGCATAGGAAACGCCGGTCATGATGGCGGTCAGCGCACCTGCAATGGCGCGGCCTTCGTCGCTGTCATAGGGAATGCCCGAGGACATCAGCAGGCCGCCGATATTGGCGTAACCGAGGCCGAGCGTGCGGTATTCGTAGGAACGTTCGGCAATCTGGCGGGACGGGAACTGCGCCATCATGACCGAGACTTCGAGAACGACGGTCCACAGGCGCACGGCATGTTCGTAATCGGCGATATCGATGCGCTTCGTCTTGGCATCCTTGAACTGCAGCAGGTTCAGCGAGGCAAGGTTGCAGGCCGTGTCATCAAGGAACATATATTCCGAGCACGGGTTGGAAGCGCGGATCGGGCCTTCGGCCGGCGAGGTGTGCCAGTCATTCATGGTGGTGTTGAAGTGCAGGCCCGGATCGGCCGATGCCCAGGCGGCGTGGGAAATCTTTTCCCAGAGATCGCGGGCCTTCAGCGTTTTCATGACCTTGCCGTCCTTGCGGGCGGTGAGGTTCCAGTTGCCGTCATTTTCGACAGCGCGCAGGAAGTCATCCTTGAGCGATACGGAGTTGTTGGAGTTCTGGCCTGAAACCGTAAGATAGGCTTCGGAATCCCAATCCGTATCGTAGGTCTTGAACTGGATGTCCTTGTAACCCTGTTCGGCGAACTGGATGACGCGCTTGACGTAGTTTTCCGGCACCATGTCCTTCTTGGCAGCGCGGATTTCGCGCTTCAGGGCAGGGTTCTTGGCCGGGTCGAAGCAATCACCATTGTCGGCCTCGCAATTGACGCAGGCCTTCATGATGGCCTTGAGGTGCTTGGCAACGATCTTGGAACCGGTCACGAGAGCGGCAACCTTTTGCTCCTCGTTCACCTTCCAGTCGATATAGGCTTCGATATCGGGATGGTCGGCATCAACGACGACCATCTTGGCCGCACGGCGGGTCGTGCCGCCGGACTTGATGGCGCCGGCTGCGCGGTCGCCGATCTTGAGGAAGCTCATCAGGCCGGAGGACTTGCCGCCGCCGGAAAGCTTTTCGCCTTCGCCACGCAGATAGGAGAAGTTGGAGCCGGTGCCGGAACCGTATTTGAACAGGCGCGCTTCACGCACCCACAGATCCATGATGCCGCCTTCATTGACCAGATCGTCTTCGACGGACTGGATGAAGCAGGCATGCGGCTGCGGATGTTCGTAAGCGGATTTGGACTTGGTCAGCTTGCCCGTGAAGGGGTCGACATAGAAGTGCCCCTGGCCGGGGCCATCGATGCCATAGGCCCAGTGCAGGCCGGTGTTGAACCATTGCGGGCTGTTCGGTGCAACGCGCTGGGTTGCGAGCATGTAGGCAAGCTCATCCTTGAAGGCGGACGCATCTTCTTCGGTTGAGAAATACTTGCCCTTCCAGCCCCAATAGGCCCAGGTGCCGGCCAGACGGTCGAAAACCTGGCGCGCATCGGTCTCGGAGCCATAACGTTCGGCTTCGGGCAGTTCCTTCAATGCCTTCTCGTCGGCAACCGAACGCCAGAGGAAGGAAGGAACATCGTTTTCCTCAACCTTCTTCAGCAGCTTCGGCACACCGGCCTTGCGGAAGTATTTCTGCGCCAGAACGTCGGTCGCAACCTGGCTGAACTGCGCGGGAACGTCGATATCCGCCAGACGGAACACGACGGAACCATCCGGGTTCTTGATTTCACTGACGGCCTTGCGGAATTCGATTTCCGCGTAAGACGATTGGCCGGGCTTCGTGAAGCGGCGTTCGATGCGCATGGTTTCGTGTCCTCGTCCATTGGGCGCCCGGCAAAGGGCGCAAAAATCTGTTCCAGCCGTGCGAACTCTGCACGCAGCCGGTTGTTGCCGATCTGTAAGGGATGTTCATCCTTGGATGCGATCCCTGTATCTCGTGTTTAAGATGGCTGCAAGCCTACTATATATAGTGTTAACACATTCTTGCTGCCAGTCCCCGCTTTATGTTTTCGGCGGCTCCATAGGCGCAGAAAAGCCACCGGCGAACCGCCCCCTCATGGTCGGGACGCCGCTCTGGATCTGCACGCTAAATATGGAGAAGAACCGGCCTCGTTACTTTCCGGTCCGTTGCCGCCGCAACATAAGTGTCACTTTCCTCTCGTGACATAGATTCGTCAAGACATAGATTGAAACGCATTTTTAACCACAAGATATTGTGTGGAGTGCCTGTGGAAAACGGGGATAGGAAAAGCAATTAGAAAAATCAGTGACTTGGCAGGAAAATTTGAAGCTTGCGCGAGGCTGGTTTCCGCAACGGAAAGGCAAAACCCCGCATTTCCGGGGTGAGGCATAATGGCGACACTGCGGTTTTTCCGTGTTTTCCGCAGCTTTCAAAAAAGACGTTTCTCCACAAAAAACCGCCCTCGGTGGGGCGGCTTTTAAGAGCGGATATCAGTGGAGACTGGCAATCAGCCGCGCGATCCCTTGGCGATCGGCTCCTGATAGGTGAAGCCCATGTCCCAGGGAAAATAAATCCAGGTGTCCTGGCTGACTTCAGTGACAAAAGTGTCAATGGTCGGCACGCCCTTCGGCTTGGCGTAAACACAGGCGAAATGCGCCCTCGGCAGCATTTCGCGCACTTCCAGCGCCGTCTTGCCGGTATCGGTGAGATCATCGACGACAAGCACGCCTTCGCCGGCATCGGTCGTCAGTTCCGGGGCCACGCCCTTCAAAAGAACCGTGTCGCCCTGGTTGACATAGTCATGACGCGTGGCGATGCAGACAGTGTCGATCATGCGGATGTTCAGTTCGCGGGAAATGATCGCCGCCGGAACGAGGCCGCCGCGGGTAATACAGACGATCGCCCGGAACTCTTTGTCGAGACCGGCAAGACGCCAGGCAAGTGCACGGGCATCACGGTGGAACTGGTCCCAGGAGACGGGAAAGGCTTTATCGGGAAGGGACATGTCGTCTACCATCTGGTCAAAATTGTCGATGGCTTTGGCTAATAGCCGCAAGAACGGCAAAAAGGCAAGCGTTCCGCGTAAAGGCGAGAGCGGGAGATTGCGGCGCTGTTTGCGCCGCATCCGTTTTTAACGCGACAGCAACGTCATCGCCGTCATGGAATCGAGCAGCGTGCGCGTCACGCCGCCGAACAGCAGTTCCCACCAGCGGGAATGGCCATAGGCACCCATGACCAGAAGGTCGATGCTGTTGTCGGACAGGCGGTTCTCGATGGCGGCCTGCGGCGAAAGCCCGGCGATCTTTTCCTGTGAGGTGACCGTGACGTTAACGCCGTGGCGGGCAAGCGTGGCGGCGAGTTCCGCACCGGCAAGGCCCGCAGACTGCGTTTCGCTTTCGGACTGGTCGACGGAGAAAATCTCGACGCTGTCGGCCGCCTTCAGGAAGGGCAGGGCGTCGAAGGTAGCGCGGGTCGCCTCGCGGGAGCCGTTCCAGGCGATCAGGACGCGCTTGATCGGTTTGGCGACGGTCAGCACATGCGGCACGAGGAGAACGGGGCGACCGCTTTCATAAAGAAAACCGTCAATATCCGAGCGACTGTCGGACAGTGCCGACGAGCTGCTCTGGCGCGCGACGATGAGGTCGGCGCAGCGGGCGCTGTCAATGGCGGAGGCGGAGGCGTAACCGACCGACGTGACGAAGCTGCGCCATTCATGCGAGATGCCGTTGGTCGAGAGCGTGCGCTCGAAAAGCGTGCCGACATCGGTAGTTTCCTTGTGCGCCACGTCCTGCAGCGCCTGCACGGTGGCGGGATCGGGAATTTCCATCGGCGCGACAAGCGGGACGGCGGCAAGCGTTTCCATATGCAGGCCGATCACATGCGAGGAAAACTGATCGGCAAGGCTCACCACGAATTCGCCGAGCTTCTGCGTGTTCGAAACATTGTCGACCACTGCCAGTATCGTTTTGTAACCCATTTCTTTCTCCTCGGTGACATCTGTTGCTGTGGGGAGAATGGCCGTCTTTGCCGATGGCCACCTTGATTTTGGTCAACTCCGCGCCTCTCAGGCGGTTGCATCGCCCTTGCTTGCGGCCAGCTGCTTCTCCTGGCCTATCGCTTCAATCATCGCCGCAACCGCCTCGGTTGCCGCCTTCAGCAGGCCGGCGTCGCGGGCGCGCACGACGATCTCTGTCGAGAAGCGCTGCCCGTCATATTTCGGATAGGAGCCGATGCTGGTTTCGGGATGCGCCTTCTGGATGGCGGTCAGCGGTGTGCCGATATCGCCTTCGCCGTAGGGCGAACGCACCGCCTGCGACATGACCTTTGCGCCGGTGCGCAGGGTCGGCATGACATTGTCGAGCATGGCCTGAAAAACCTGCGGCACGCCCGCCATGACATAGACATTGCCGATGACGAAGCCGGGAGCGACGGAAACGGGGTTGGCGATATGAGCAGCACCTTTCGGCATACGCGCCATGCGCTTGCGAGCCTCGGTGAATTCCATCTCACGGACGCGATACATGTCGCCCAGGAGGCGCAGCGCCTCGGCATCGTGTTCGCAGGGCAGGCCGAATGCCGCAGAGATCGCGTCCGCGGTGATGTCGTCATGGGTCGGGCCGATGCCGCCCGAGGTAAAGACATAATCATAACGGCTGCGCAGCGCGTTCAGCGCCTCGACAATCGATTCCTCCTCGTCGGCGACGATGCGGACTTCCTTGAGGTCAATGCCGGACATGGTGAGCACATCCGCGAGGTGGCCGATATTCTTGTCCTTGGTGCGGCCGGACAGCAGTTCGTCGCCGATGGCGAGCATGGCGGCAGTCACGACGGAGGAGGTGGAGGAGGGATTGGACATGGGTGCACTCGTCATCTGTTTTGTCAGACGTTAGCCCTGCGCCCGGGGAATGCAAAGCGGTTTTGGCAAAATGTCTTTTTGTAAATGGTTGACGCTCCGGTTTTCCGTTCACTCATGGTGAACAGTGCGTATGCCAATCCCCGCTGGCGGTATCGGGGTCTGTCAGATACGTTGCCTTCAAATTGAGTTGACGGGTCAACACCGATGATCATCGAGTTTTTGAAGAAGCTTCTGGCCGGTACGCCGGAAACAGTTCCAGCAAAGGAAACGAAGAGAATGACGAAGGTTCTGGTACTTTATTACTCCTCTTACGGCCATATCGAGACAATGGCCTATGCGGTTGCCGAAGGCGTGGAGTCCACCGGCGCGGAAGCCGTGGTCAAGCGCGTTCCCGAACTGGTTCCGGAAGAGGTCGCCAAGTCCTCGCACTTCAAGATGGATCAGCCGGCACCGGTGGCGACGGTGGACGAACTGGCCGAATACGATGCCATCATCGTCGGCGCCGGCACGCGTTTCGGCACGGTCGCCTCGCAGATGCGCAATTTCTGGGACCAGACCGGCGGCCTGTGGTTCAGCGGCAAGCTGGTGGGCAAGGTCGGCTCGGCCTTTACCTCGTCCGCCACGCAGCACGGCGGTCAGGAATCGACCATTCTCGGTTTCATTCCCACCTTCCTGCACCATGGCATGGCCGTCGTCGGTCTGCCCTATGCCTTCCAGGGCCAGATGGGTGTCGATGAAATCAAGGGCGGTTCGCCCTATGGCGCTTCCACCATCACCGATGGGGACGGCTCGCGTCAGCCTTCCGCAATCGAGCTGGACGCCGCTCGTTATCAGGGTGCGCATGTCGCCAAGCTGGCCGCCAAGCTTTCCGCTTGAGCCAGGTTTGATTGAAAAAGAAATGCGGCCCAGAAGGCCGCATTTTCTTTGCGCCGGCATTTGAGACGCCGGGCCTGTGGAACTTATGGATTTTTAAGGCTGGTCAGATCGGCGGGTTGACCATGAAAAAGCAGCTTGCGATCACGAAGCCGAGCATCGAAATTTCGAGAAAACCGTTCAATCCGTCACGCATTCCAATCCTCCTTATGGTGAGCGAAAAGAGAACGGACAGAGCCTATCGCGGTTCCATAACAGAAACGTAAAATTCAGGAAATTTTAGCGCGTGCCTCTCAGTCGCCGACCCGAGGGGATATCGGTGCTTCAGCCTGTGACGACGAAGGCGACCACGAGGTGGCCGAGAAGGCCGATTGCGAGGCAGGAGAGGAGGAAAATGAACAGGGCTTTTTTCATGTTTGCGGAAGCTTCCATCTGTTTTTACCCTTCGAACCCTTTGTCTTGACGTTTTCGCGCCGCATGGCGCACTTCCCGGCCAAATGGCCCGATGCCGTCAGGCCTTGATGTCGAGACCGGCCTCGATTGCGGCGGCGATGAAGGCCTTGCGCGCATCCTCCGGCTTTTTTTTGCCGGCATCGACGGCTGCGCAGATAAGCAGCGCCTTGTCCAGCGCATCGCCGTCTTCTATCGGCCAATCCTCGATCAAGGCCCAGGATGCCGCCTGCGTGGTCTCGATGCTCGTGTAGTCGCCCGGCGTTTCAAACGCGATCAGGACGGGTTTTTGCCAGCGCGTGTTCATCGCCTATCCATATTGGTTGCTGCGCCCGGCTCTAAACGAAGCGGCCAGGATGCGCAATCCCGCTCCCGGCCCGTTTCTGACCGTTGCGGTGCGGTCAGTCGTCGCGCCCGAACAGCCATTCGCGAATGATGCGGCGGTCGATGAGTTCCAGCGAACGGTCAGGCGCAATGCGATAGGTCTCTACCGCTCTGGTGCTCCCATCGATGCGGAAATCATGGGTGAAGGTGCTGCCGATCGGCGATTTCGTCAGTTTGGTGCGCGGCTGGCCCCGATAGATGATACTGCCGGGGATGGGTTCGACATAGGGCGCAGGCCCGGAATAGGTGCCCGGTCCGGCGGTCGTGCATCCAGAAAGTGCCAGTGAAAGCGTGATAGCGGCCGATGATAGGAGCGTTTTCATCCTGTCCTCCGAAGTGCGTCTATAAAAACGATATGGAGGCGCTGCGGTTCCCGGCGGGCAAGAAGATCGGGCATGATGCGTCCCGGCTATTTGCCTTTCGGATTCTGAATGTCGCGCGCGACCCAGCGGAAGAAAGCGTAGACCAGGAGGCCAAAGATGAAAAGCGGGATGAGGTTCGCAAAACCGGACATATGATTCTCGTTTCTTCCTCCCGGTCGGGGTCTAGCCGGAGTGAAACCGGCAAGGCAAGGGGGAGCGCATGTCGCCACCGGTAAAATATCCGTGTGACTGCTCAGAGGATTTGGTGGGGGTCAGAGGATTTGGGAGGGGCGGGAGAGATCCGGCGCACTGCCAGTAATGCCAGATCTCTCCGTCTCCCGCCGGTTTCAGGGTACGGGGGACTGTTTTTACTATGACGGACAACGGCCAATCGACATAGGCCGAGAAATCACCTCGAATAATTCGCTGCCATGGCCCTTCCGGCCGGTCGGAGTGCGTGCAGCGAAATCTGCGAGGACTGGGCCATCGGACGCCGAAGATTCTTATCCGGCAAATTATCTTATGGGGCAGGCGGTGGCGGCACGATCCGCCAGTCCATGTGCGGCTATGGCCTAACCCTTTGAAACCGCTGGGAAGCGCTCCGAGAGACATGACGGGGGGAGAGTACATGGGAACTTTTTTCAGGCTGTATCATTGAAGCAGACAGACACATGCCAACAGTGGAGGGTTACACATGCTCGGCACCATCCTTGTCATCCTGCTCATCCTGTTCCTGATCGGCGCGCTGCCGAGCTGGGGATATCATAATTACGGTTATGGCCCGTCGGGCGGCCTCGGACTGGTTCTGGTCATCGTCCTGATCCTAGTCCTTCTCGGGCGGATCTGATCGATAACCCAAGGGAATACGTCATGCCCGCATTGCCGCAGACGCGCGCTATGCGGGCATTGTTTCTTCTGAAATATGAGGAAGATACAAAAAACAACGTAATCTTAAGCGCTTAGGGGACGGGCTCATCCGTTACGCTCTTACGGTTCGAAAAAACACCACATTCAGAACGAAGCCTCTTGCGCCCAAAATGGATTCGTTCTAAATGCCCGCCATCGCTTGAATAAAAGAGCGTGTGAGGCCTCGTGGCGGAGTGGTGACGCAGAGGACTGCAAATCCTTGTACCCCGGTTCAATTCCGGGCGAGGCCTCCAAATTTCTCTCACCATCGGCATTATATAATATCTGCGCTCGTAGATGATGCGGACGCGCGCCGTTTTCGGCCAGAATGCAGGAGGAGAGCGTGGATCAGGATCAGCGGGACGGCGCGGGCAACAAGAAGCGAAGGCTGTGGCCATGGCTGCTTCTCGGTGTCGTTACCATTCTGGCGATCTATGCCTATGTGACGACGATCGAGATGATCGAGGACATGGCGCGGCTATGGAGCGATCTCGTTCAGCTTTTCTGGTGGATCATGCCGGATATTCCCGCCTCCTGACGACGTATTTCCTGGCAATCGCGAGAAATTTGCATCACCCTCCAGTGCTTTTTGGGAGCGCAGCCAATGAGCGCGCTTGAAAGCGCGGCTTCTGGCAATTATGAGATTGTTTTAACGGTCGGCTGCATCTTCCGACTTCGGGCTGGTTTCCAGCCCCTATCCTTGAAATTGAGGCGATAAGGACATGATGGATTTCGAAACCGCACGCGCCAATATGGTCGACAGCCAGTTGCGCACGACCGACGTGACGTCGCATTCCGTGCTGAAGGCGTTTTTGAGCGTGCCGCGCGAGGCATTCGTGCCGGCGGGTGTGCGGCAGATTGCCTATGCGGATGAGGATCTGCAGATCTGTCCGGCGCTTGACGGTCGCCCGGCCCGTTATGTCATGAAGGCATCGCCGCTGGCCAAGCTTTTGCAGCTGGCTGCCGTCTCCAAGGACGATGTGGTGCTGGAAGTCGGTGGTGGCTCCGGTTACGCGGCTGCCATCCTGTCCCAGCTTGCCGGTTCGGTGGTTTCGCTTGAAAGCGACGAAGCGCTGGCCGCACAGGCGACCGAGACGCTCGCTTCGCTCGGTTATGACAATGTCGCTGTCGTGACCGGCGATCTTGCCAAGGGTTATGCGAGTGAAGCGCCCTATGACCTGATTTTCATCAATGGTTCGGTCGAGGAAGTGCCGGCGGCGCTGACCGACCAGTTGCGCGATGGCGGACGTCTTGTCGTCGTTGTCGGATATGGCAATGCTGCCAAGGCAACTGTCTATCGCCGTGATGGCAACAGCACGTCTGCTGCGAGCTTTTTCAACGCCTCCGTCAAGCCTGTACCGGGTTTTGCCAAGGCGGCCGAGTTCGTTTTCTGATCCATACGCGATCGTTTTTTGCAGGGCCGGGGTGGATTTTTCACCCCGGCTTTTTTGTGGCCGGTGTCTCGGAAAATTGTGTCGTCGCCTGCCGTTTTCACAAAGCTGTGCATCACCGCGAAACTTGTCGAATCAGTGATTTAGTTCCTGACTATGCTGCCCTAGACTAGGGGTGATTCGGGGTGTGCGTATTTCTGCCCCGCATGACCCTGCAACAGGGACGGCAAAAACGCCCGGCGGTTTTGACCCAACTGTTTCAGAGCATCGGCACGGCGATCTGCTTTCGTTGTCATGGGCGCGATGTATAAATTGAACAGGTGCAAAGCGCCGTGTCCGGTATCCCAAAGGGGATGCGGCAAGCGTGCTTAAGAGTAGAAACCGGGGATTGATATGGCTCAGCCAAGTGTCGCGCGTGAACCGTCCATGGAAGAGATTCTGGCGTCGATACGCCGGATCATCGAAAGCAACGAGCCTGGACCTGCCGATGCGTTTTCCGGGCAGTTGCCGCCGGTCTATGACGATGAGGACGAGGCTTCCGGCGAAGCTGCCTTCGCCGCGGAGCCCGTGAGCCCGCCGGCCCGCGTTCCCCCCGCCGCAAACCAGGCCTATGCCGCGCGCCCGGTGCATGATTTTTCACCGGCATTTGACGCGCCGTTGGTTGAACGGCAGGAAAGCCAGGCCGAAAAGACCATGTCGCTTGCCGATGTCGCCGCCCGTGTGCGCGCCGCCGCAGACCGCAACGCCGCCATGGGGCCGCAGGCCTTCGCCGCGCAGGCGCAACAGCGCGCGGCCGAGACCGCTGCACCGGCTTCCACCGTATCGAATGTTTCGCAGCCTTCGGGCGTGCCGTCGCCTGAACGCGCAGCGCCGCAGCGCCCGACGGATGTTCGCCCGCTGATGGCTGCCGTTGCCACCACGAGCGCGGTTGAGCAACCGGCATCCTTTTCCGCCGAGGATCGTGCTGCTGCCGCCGCCATCGAAAATGCACCTTTCGCCGAAAGCCGTTTCGAACAGCTTTCGCTGCGCGGTGCCATCGATACACCGGTGACGGCGGAACGTTTCGACGTCACACGCGAGCCTGCCGCCGAAAAGTCGATCTTCGATCTGCGTGAGCCGGAAGCGCCGGGTGAGACAGACGTGAAAGAAACTGCGCACATTGCGGATGGCCTGTCGCTCAATCTCCTTTCCGCCGCCGCCGGTGCGCAGATCGCCCGGTCCTTCAGCGAGCTGGCGGAGGTTTTCGACGGCGTCGAGCGGCGTTCGATCGAGGATATGGCTGCCGATATGCTGCGCCCGATGCTGCAGGACTGGCTGGAAGACAATCTTCCGACGCTGGTGGAGCGCCTCGTGCGCGAGGAAATCGAACGTGTGGCGCGCGGCTCGCGCCGCTAAGGCCGGCCCGTCCGCAGGCTACAATCGCTGCCGATGCGATGAAACAGGAGCCGCTCCGGCATGGGAGCGGCTTTTTTGTTGAAGATGAAGGTGTTATCGGGGCATAGTCTCCCTTGGGTCCACGCAATGGTTGGCACCCGGGCTGGTTTCTGTTGACTCTCTCCCATCCATCCTTATTTAAAAAATCCACACAAGAACTCTAAAATTCAGGTCAGGAAATGCTCGAAAAGACCTACGATTCCGCATCCGTCGAACCGAAGATCGCGAAAGCCTGGGACGAGGCGAACGCTTTTCGTGCCGGCGCCAACGCCAAGCCGGGCGCGGAAACCTTCACCATCGTCATCCCGCCGCCGAATGTGACCGGCTCCCTGCATATGGGCCACGCGCTCAACAACACGTTGCAGGATATATTGGTCCGCTTTGAGCGCATGCGCGGCAAGGACGTGTTGTGGCAGCCGGGCATGGACCATGCCGGCATCGCCACGCAGATGGTCGTCGAGCGCAAGCTGATGGAAAACCAGCTGCCGGGCCGCCGCGAGATGGGCCGCGAGGCCTTCGTGGAGAAGGTCTGGGAATGGAAGGCCGAATCCGGCGGCCTGATCTTCAACCAGCTGAAACGTCTCGGCGCCTCCTGCGACTGGTCGCGTGAGCGCTTCACCATGGATGAAGGTCTGTCCGAGGCCGTCCTCGAAGTCTTCGTCACGCTTTACAAGCAGAACCTGATCTACAAAGCCAAGCGCCTCGTCAACTGGGACCCGAAGCTGCAGACTGCGATTTCCGACATGGAAGTCGAACAGATCGAGGTCAAGGGTAACCTCTGGCACTTCCGCTATCCGCTGGAAAAGGGCGTGACCTATGAATACCCCGTCGCGTTTGACGCCGACGGCACGCCCACCGAATTCGAAACGCGCGATTACATCGTCGTCGCCACCACGCGTCCGGAAACCATGCTCGGTGATACCGGCGTTGCGGTGAACCCGGAAGACGAGCGTTACAAGGGCATCGTCGGCAAGCACGTCATCCTGCCGATCGTCGGCCGCAAGATCCCGATCGTTGCCGATGATTATGCTGATCCGACGGCCGGTACGGGCGCGGTGAAGATCACGCCTGCGCATGACTTCAACGATTTCGAAGTCGGCAAGCGTTGCGGCCTGCGCGCCATCAACGTCATGAACATCGATGGTACGATCTCCATCAAGGAAAACGAAGATTTCCTCGAGGGCCTCAGCCATCCCGCAGCCCTGCATGGCGCCTGGGATCGTCTGGAGGGGCAGGACCGCTTTACCGCCCGCAAGATCATCGTCGAAATCTTCGAGGAAGCCGGTCTGCTCGACAAGATCGAGCCGCACAAGCATGTGGTCCCGCATGGCGACCGCGGCGGCGTGCCGATCGAGCCGCGCCTGACCGACCAGTGGTGGGTGGACAACAAGACGCTCGCGCAGCCGGCAATCGCCTCGGTGCGCGAAGGCCGCACCAATTTCGTGCCGAAGAACTGGGAAAACACTTACTTCCAGTGGATGGAAAACATCCAGCCCTGGTGCATCTCACGGCAATTGTGGTGGGGACACCAGATTCCGGCATGGTACGGCCCGGACGGGCAGGTCTTCGTTGAAAAGACCGAGGAAGAGGCGCTGCAGGCGGCCATCCAGCACTATATCGCCCATGAAGGCCCGTGGAAGGCCTGGGTTGAAGAGAAGCTTGAGAACTTTGCGCCGGGCGAAATCCTGACGCGTGACGAAGACGTGCTCGACACCTGGTTCTCGTCGGCGCTCTGGCCGTTCTCGACACTCGGCTGGCCCGAGCAGACGCCGGAACTGGCGCGTTATTATCCGACCAATGTGCTGGTCACCGGCTTCGACATCATCCCGTTCTGGGTGGTGCGGATGATGCAGATGGGCCTGCATTTCATGAAGGACGATGCGGGCAATCCGGTCGAACCCTTCAGCACGGTCTATATCCATGCGCTGGTTCGCGACAAGAACGGCCAGAAGATGTCGAAGTCCAAGGGCAACGTCATCGATCCGCTGGAGCTGATCGACGAATATGGTGCGGATGCGCTGCGTTTCACGCTCGCCATCATGGCGGCGCAGGGGCGCGACGTGAAGCTCGATCCGGCGCGTATCGCCGGTTACCGCAACTTCGGCACCAAGCTCTGGAACGCCACGCGTTTTGCCGAGATGAACGGTGTGAAGCGCGATCCGCATTTCCTGGCCGAAACCGCGTCACTGACCATCAACCGCTGGATTCTGACCGAGCTTGCCAATACGGCGCGCGATGTGACGGCAGCACTTGAGAATTTCCGCTTCAACGATGCCTCCGGCATCCTCTATCGTTTCGTCTGGAACCAGTTCTGTGACTGGTATCTGGAACTGCTGAAGCCCGTCTTCAGCGGCGAAGATGAAGAGGCGAAGCGGGAATCCCAGGCCTGCGCGGCCTATGTTCTGGAGGAGATATACAAGCTCCTGCATCCCTTCATGCCCTTCATGACCGAAGAGCTGTGGGCGCATACGGCCGGCGAGGGAGAAGAGCGGGATGACCTGCTTTGCCTCACCGACTGGCCGGAGCCGGAATTCCGCGACGATGCGGCGGCGGCCGAAATCAACTGGCTGATCGATCTCGTCTCCGGCATCCGCTCCGCGCGCGCCGAGATGAACGTTCCGCCGGGCGCCACCGCCTCGCTGGTCGTCGTTGGCGCCAACACCTCCACCGAAGCGCGGCTCGACCGCCACGCCGCCGCCATCCGGCGCCTGGCGCGGGCGGATGAAATTCGTGGCGGTGATGTTGCGCCGAAGGGTTCCGCGCAGATCATCGTCGGCGAGGCGACGGTCTGCCTGCCGCTCGGCAATCTTGTCGATCTCGCAGCCGAACAGGCTCGGCTCGAAAAGGCGATCGGCAAGGTGGATGCGGAAATGGAACGCATCGACAAGAAGCTCTCGAACGAGAAGTTCGTGGCCAATGCCGATCCGGAAGTCGTGGCTGCCGAGCGCGAGCGCAAGGCAGAGCTGGACGTTCAGCTGGCAAGTCTGAGAACGGCTCTCACGCGGGTGAGTGAAGCCGGTTAATCCGCGCAATCATCGATGACCAGAATAAACGAAAGCGCTCCGTACCAACGGGGCGCTTTTATGTTTTGTCAGTTCCGGAATGTTGCGCTGCAACGTCGAATCGCTTTGGGTGTGCGGCAGGGCGATTTCAAGGGTGAAGCGGTGAAAATGATCGCCGAAGATCGAAAAAAACCAATAAAAACGGCCCGATAAGCCCGTTTTTCCCGGAAACTATCCACTGTGGTTATTTGGCGACAATTCCCGTCAGCCGTAGGCGTTTGTTTCGTTTTATGACGGATACGCCCGTAGTGATTAGAAAAATAACCTAAAATGACTATTTAAGGGCACACCCATAAAATTCTTACGTAAAAAATGGAGAAGTGTCGCAGAACTGTGCCAGTGTGCGGCAGATTGTCATTTGCCGCGAAGCACTTCACTCTTTTGATGATCACATTGCCTTGATTGGGGAGAGAGATGGCAAAAACTGCAATTTTTCGCGGCGCGGTATGTTTCGCAGTCAGCATCGCGGCGGTAACGCCCTCACTGGCCGGCGGCCTTGAGCGTGGCGGTTACAATATCGACCTGCTGTTCGATCCATCCGATTATGTTCTCGACAGTTCTGCAACCTTCGTAGCGCCGCAGCGCAAGGTGGAGAATGCGCGCGACAATCCGGTTAAAAGTGGTGGTCCGTTACCTGCATCCTGGTCTACCACCGCTGATGATTCCGAAAACTACTGGTCGACACGCGTTGGCGCGAAGGCCGCCATTGGCGACTTCGGCGACTGCATGTTCGATTATTCGCAGCCTTGGGGGGCGGACCTTAACCCGGGTATATGGCAGGGTTCGAGCTACAATATCGAGACAAAGGTCAAATCGCACAATTACGCAACGACGTGCCGCGTCAAGTTCGATCTCGGCAAGGGCGACTTCTCGATCATTGGCGGTGGTTTCTACCAGGAACTCAGTGGCTACAAATATCGTCAGGTCCTGTCGCCAACCTTTTTGACGAGTATTAATGTGCCGACGTCGATCTACAATGGCACTGGCAAGCTGGATATGGAAGGCGATGGTTGGGGCTGGCGCGCCGGTTTGGCTTACGAGATTCCCGAAATCGCTTTCCGCACGAGCCTTGTGTATAATAGCGCCGTCGATGTTGATCTGACCGGTAACGTCACCCTGACAAACCTGCCGGTTGGCCTAAATCAGATTTCCGGCCGTGTCACGCCTGTTTACGGTAACGTCTCCATGCCTGACAGCATCGAGTGGAAGGTGCAGTCTGGTATTGCGCCCGGCTGGCTCGCCTTCGGCTCGGTGAAGTGGACCGACTGGAGCCAGATCCAGACCATTCCCTTCTGCGCCGTTGGTTCGCCGACCTGCGTGGCGGGAACGCAAAGTGCAATCAACACGCTCGACCTTTTCTATCGGGATGGCTGGACCATTTCCGGCGGTATCGGCCACAAGTTCAATGAGCAGTGGAGCGGCGCCGTCAGCCTGACATGGGATCGCGGCACATCGACCGTCATCGGGACACAGACGGATACCTGGATGGTTGGCACACAGCTAGTCTATTCGCCCAACAAGAACCTCGAGTTCAAGATTGCCGGCGCACTCGGCCTTCTGACCTCGGGCAGTTCGTCTATCGGTGGCGCCCCGTGCGGCCCGCTTGGTGCACGTTGCGGTGACGAGGCCGGTTACACCTTCGGCAACGACCTCGTGGCAGCGATCTCTACCGGTGTGAAGGTCAAGTTCTGATCCCATCCTTTCGCTTGTTCTAAAATAAAGGTCCGGTTTACCAACCGGGCCTTTTTTCATGCGCGACTATGATTCCTGCTCGATAAAAATTTCCAGCCCGAAAGTTTTGTGACGATTTGGCAACACTTTTCTGCAAGCGTGTGGTCGCGTTGGAATGTGGGCATATCTGTCCATTTCCCGCCACAAACAGAGTGCTTGGCTTATGTTTAAGAGCGCGGGAATGGAAGAACATGCAGGCGTTTGATGTGGGCCTGCGGAGTTGCAGAAAGTGAAAACGGGTTTGGATTCAGCGTTTAAGCAAGTAATACGGGAATTTCGCCCGGCTTTCTTGTTTGGCGCTGACCGGCAGATAACGGAATGCCGTTATGTTGCCGGAAATTATGCCTATATCTGTCTCACTGGAAAATTAGGGCAATCGCCGCAAAAGACCACCGGTGGTGCGCTGAAAAGTGCTGCCGGAAAGACGCAGTGTGTTCGAAAAATCGCGACCCGGCGGGGTTCGGCTTTGCAGTATTCCGCAAGTATTGGCTATATGCCGGGAAGAGTGAGAGAAGTTCGCCGAAATGCTGAAATGTGAAGCCAACGTTTTAAAGCCGCTCCTTATGGGCATGTTGCTTGCGTCGCTCGCAATGCCGGTGCTGGCTTTTGACATTAATGCGGGCGTGACCAAGGAATCCGGCCCCTTCGACCTGTTCAAGTTTGGCTTCAAGGCCTACAAGAACGGCAACAAGGACGAAGCCGTCGAGGCCTATCGTTATGCGGCGGAAAAGGGCCATACCGGCTCGCGCTGGGCGCTTGCCAATATGTATGCCTATGGCGACGGTGTCGCCAAGAACGATCTGGAAGCTTTCAAGATCTACAGCGAAATCGCCAGTCAGGGTGTGGAGCCGGGTTCGGAAGATACCGGCTTCTTCGTCAACGCCCTTCTTTCCCTTGCCGATTATTACCGTCACGGCATTCCCGGCAGCCCCGTGAAAATGGACCTATCACAGGCCCGTCAGCTTTATTTCCAGGTGGCTTCCACCTTTGGCGTGGCTGAAGCGCAGTTCCGGCTGGCGGAGATGATCCTCGCGGGCGAGGGTGGCCGCGCCGATGTGCAGCAGGCGAAGAAGTGGCTCAACCAGGCCCGCAAGCACGGCCATGCCGGCGCCATGTCGATTTTCGGCAACCTGATCTTCCAGGAAGGCCAGACGACGCAGGGGCTGGCCTTCATGACGGCGGCACTTGATAAGTGCACGGTGGCCGACTGTACCTGGATCCAGAACCTGCAGGAGCAGGCCTTTTCTCTCGCCGGTGAAAACGACCGCCGCGCCGCCATCGCCATGGCGCAGAACATGCAGTTCAACGATCCGGATTGAGAATGCCGGTCGGGACGGTTTCAGCCGCCCGACAGCAACGGTTCAGCCGATCGGACTGAAATCGAAATAACCGCAGACCGGCACATGGTCGGACGGTTTTTCCCAGGCCCGCACATGTTTTTCGATCTCGACCGATTGCAGCCTGTCGGCTGCTTCCGCTGACAGCATCAGATGATCGATGCGGATGCCGTTGTTTTTCGGCCAGGCGCCGGCCTGATAATCCCAGAAGGAATAAAGTCCTGCCGCGTCGGTCGTCGCACGCGCGGCGTCAGTGAAGCCCAGATTTTCCAGTTTGCGGAAGGCCGCCCGGGTCTTCGGCAGGAACAATGCGTCGCCTTCCCACACGCGTGGGTCGTGGCAATCGAAGGGTTCGGGGATGACGTTGTAATCGCCGGCGAGGATCAGCGGCTCTTCCATTGCAAGGCGATCTTCCGCAAAGCGCCGCAGGCGCTCCATCCAGGCAAGCTTGTAGGGATATTTGACCGGATCGTCAGGCGGATTGCCGTTCGGCAGGTAAAGCGAGCAGACGCGGATCGCGCCGCCTTCCACGGAAAACACGCCTTCGATGAAACGGGCCTGTTCATCGGCATCATCGCCCGGCAGGCCACGATTGACCTCGTCCGGCTTCACCTTCGAGAGCAGGGCGACGCCGTTAAAACCCTTCTGGCCGTGGGTTTCGATGTGATAACCGAGCGCCTCGATCTCAAGGCGGGGGAAACCCTCGTCGACCGACTTGATTTCCTGAAGGCAGACGATGTCAGGCGAGGAATCCTTCAGCCACTGGCAGAGGTTTTCGATACGCGCCTTGACGCCATTGATGTTCCAGGTGGCAATCTTCATCGGAGTTTCCCTTTTGTGGGGGTACTTTTAACCGATGCAAAAGCGATTGCCACCGTTTTTGGAAGGTGCCGGTGCGGATGTGGTGGAAAGAGGCGAGAATGGCGGGGTTCTCTCTTCCCTCATTCCTGTGCTTGTCACAGGAATCCAGCCAGCCCAAGTCCTTGGGCTGGAAAAGACTCTCTCGCCGCGCAGACGCGCGTCGGCTGGATCCCTGTGACGGGCACAGGGATGAGGGAGGGGAAGGATGGCGAGCTACTTAGTACCGAAAGCGTTTGACGCACGGTCCGCGCGTCATTCCTAGTCAAATCGAAAAGCTCGTGCCGCAGCCACAGCTTGCCACCGCATTCGGGTTCTTGATCTGGAAAGACTGGCCCAGAAGATTATCGACGAAGTCGATTTCGGAGCCGGCCATGTAGATGACCGACATGCTGTCGATCAGCACTTTGGCGTCGCCGCGGGCGATCACGATGTCGTCATCAGCTGGGTTTTCGGCCAGATCGAATTTGTAGGAGAAGCCCGAGCAGCCGCCGCCTTCCACTGAGACGCGCAGCGCCTGTTTGCCGGCATCGGCGGCGACGATCTGCGCGATTCGCTTCGCTGCTGCTTCCGAAAGGGTAATGTCGCTGTTTTCCATGTCGTTTCTCCTGCCGGGGTCAAGAACCGGAGAGCAATAATCTCGTTGCCACCATTATAAACCGGTCAAATTAACGGTCTATAGCCTGTTGAAGGCGGTCGACGCGGCGATGATGCTTTGCGCTGACCTCTGCGATAGGTATGAAGGGTGAATGAAAAGGTCAATGGCCGAGCCCAAAAGGAAGTCCCGGCCGGAGAAGACGACAGGTGAATGCATGATCATAGACCAGCGCGCATTGGGTTTCGGAAGTGGGGAGAGGGCGGTGTTCGCCTCGGATCCATGGACGACGCGCGGGCGTCTTTTTCCCGAGGCCGGAAGCCTGACACGCTCGGAATTCCAGCGTGACCGCGACCGCATCGTCCACACGACAGCCTTTCGTCGCCTGAAGCACAAGACGCAGGTCTTCATCAGCCCTGACGGCGACCACTATCGCACGCGGCTTACCCACACCATCGAGGTGGCGCAGATCGCCCGGGCGCTCGCCCGCGCGCTGAAGCTGGACGAGGATCTGGCCGAAGGCGTGGCGCTGGTACATGATTTCGGCCACACGCCATTTGGTCATACCGGGGAAGATGCGCTGGATGCGGTGCTGTTGCCCTATGGCGGCTTCGACCACAATGCCCAGTCGCTGCGCATCGTCACCAAGCTGGAGCGCCGTTATGCCGAATATGACGGCATCAACCTGACCTGGGAGACGCTGGAAGGCCTCGTCAAGCACAATGGCCCGCTGGTGAATGCCAAGGGTGAGGGGATAAAAGGCCCGGTTCCGCTGCCCATCCTTGAATATTGCGTGCTGCAGGATCTCGAGATCGGCAGTTATGCCAGCCTCGAGGCGCAGGTGGCGGCGATCGCCGACGACATCGCTTATAATACCCACGATATAGATGACGGTCTGCGCGCCGGTTATCTCACCTTCGAGATGCTGGAGGAAGTGCCGTTCCTGAGTAAGCTGATGGCCGAGGTGCGGGGTAAATATCCCGTGCTCGACAAGGAGCGTTTCGCCAACGAAATCATGCGCCGGCAGATCACCCATATGGTGGAAGACGTGATTGGCGTCGCGCAGCAGAATCTCGCCCGGCTGAAGCCGCAGAGTGCTGCCGATATCCGCGCCGCCGATTTCACTGTCGCGACGTTTTCGCCCGAAATGGCCGAAACAGACCGGCAGATCAAGAAGCTGCTGTTCGGCCATATCTACCGGCATCCCGAAATCATGCGCATCCGCGCCGGTGCCACACAGATCGTCACCGATCTTTTCCACCGTTATATGGAAACGCCGGCAGAGATGCAGAGCCACTACTGGGTGGACAGCATTTCCGGCATGAGCGTGGCCGCGAAGGCCCGGCATGTGGGCGATTATCTGGCGGGCATGACCGACAGTTATGCACTGCGCGCCCACCAGCGGCTGTTTGACCACACTCCCGATTTGCGATAGGGCAGCGGGCGATCGCGAAGCCACCCGGTTATGACGACCGAGACAAACAGAAGCCCTTCGCGCAGGTTGGAACGATGAACATTTTTGCCGATTTCGATACCAGGATCAAAAACGCGCTCGAGACCCTCGATCTCGTGAAAGAGAACCGCGAAAAGGTCGATTTCAGTCGAATTACCGTCGAATCCCCGCGTGATCTCAGCCATGGCGATGTCGCAACCAATGCAGCCATGGTGCTGGCGAAGCCGCTTGGCACCAATCCGCGCGCGCTTGCCGAACTCCTTGTGCCTGCACTCCAGGCGGATGGCGATGTCGACGGCGTCAATGTCGCGGGTCCCGGTTTCATCAATCTCAAGGTTTCCGTCGGTTACTGGCAGCGTCTATTGGCCGACATGATCGGGCAGGGCGTCGATTTCGGCCGCTCCACCGTCGGCGCCGGCCAGAAGATCAATGTCGAATATGTCTCCGCCAACCCGACCGGCCCGATGCATGTCGGCCATTGCCGTGGTGCTGTCGTGGGTGACACGCTGGCGAACCTGCTTGCATTCGCAGGTTACGGCGTCACCAAGGAATATTACATCAACGATGCCGGCTCGCAGATCGACGTGCTGGCCCGTTCCGTCTTCCTGCGTTACCGCGAGGCGCTGGGCGAGGATATCGGCTCCATTCCGTCCGGTCTCTACCCCGGTGATTATCTCGTTCCGGTCGGCCAGGCGCTGGCGGATGAATATGGCATCAAGCTGCGCGCCATGCCGGAAGAAAAATGGCTGCCGATCGTGAAAGACAAGGCGATCGACGCGATGATGGTGATGATCCGCGAGGATCTGGCGCTGCTCAATGTGCGGCACGACGTGTTCTTCTCGGAGCGCACGCTGCATGAGGGAAATGGCGGCCCGATCCTTTCGGCGATCAACGATCTCACCTTCAAGGGCCATGTCTACAAGGGCACGCTGCCACCGCCGAAGGGCGAATTGCCTGACGACTGGGAAGACCGCGAGCAGACGCTGTTCCGCTCCACGGAAGTGGGCGACGACATGGACCGCGCGCTGATGAAGTCGGATGGTTCCTACACCTATTTCGCCGCCGACGTTGCCTATTTCAAGAACAAGTTCGACCGCGGTTTTTCCGAGATGATCTATGTGCTCGGCGCCGACCATGGCGGTTACGTCAAGCGGCTGGAAGCCGTCGCGCGCGCCGTTTCCGAAGGCAAGTCGAAGCTGACGGTGCTGCTCTGCCAGCTCGTCAAGCTGTTCCGTGACGGCGAGCCGGTGAAGATGTCGAAACGCTCCGGCGACTTCGTCACACTGCGCGATGTTGTCGACGAAGTGGGTCGCGATCCCGTGCGATTCATGATGCTCTATCGGAAGAATTCCGAGCCGCTGGACTTCGATTTCGCGAAAGTGACCGAACAATCGAAGGATAATCCGGTCTTTTACGTGCAATATGCGCATGCCCGCTGCAAGTCGATCTTCCGCCAGGCGCAGGAGGCGTTTCCGGGCCTTGCGCCGTCTGCCGAAGACATGGCGGCGTCTGTTGCTTTGATTAGCGATATCAACGAGTTGCAGCTGGTTGCGAAGCTCGCCGAATATCCGCGTCTGATCGAATCCGCGGCCCTTTCGCATGAGCCGCACAGGCTTGCTTTTTACCTTTATGATCTCGCCGGTTCCTTCCATGGGCACTGGAACAAAGGCAAAGACCATCAGGAATTACGTTTTATTAACGATAAAAACCGAGAATTGAGCATTGCCAGACTCGGGCTGGTGAATGCTGTCGCGAATGTTTTGAAGTCCGGCCTTACGCTTTTAGGAGCGGACGCACCTGACGAAATGCGATAACATATCACCATTATTTGCTCACAATACGCTGGCAAGAGCTGCAATGCGTAGATGGTGGAACACGTAATGGTCGAAAAAAATGTCGCGTATAACCGGGACGCCCGGTCCGAAGGGTTCGCTGACAACGATCCTCTGGCAGAACTGGCGCGTATCGTCGGCTTTGACGATCGTCCTTCGCATGCGGGTTCCGAGGTCCAGCCACGCGCTGCATCGCCGGTCGTCCGCCGCGAACCCGAATTCAATCTCGAAGACGAGCTGCTTCGTGAATTCGAGGTTTACGATGCGCCGCACGCCGATCCGGTCGTTCTTGATCCGGCGAACGATGTTCGTGCCGGCATCCACCCCACCGACTTCATGCAGCGCGTCGAAGAGGTTTTCGCCCGTCGCGAGCCCGAGCTTGCGCCGATGGCCGAACCCGCGCCGCAGCCGCAGGTGAGGCAGGAGCCGCTTCCCGAGGTCGATCAGGCCTATATCCACAATTACGTCGAAACATCCGGACAGCAGGATATTCGCGCGGATTTCCGTGACGACGCCGGTGCGGTGGCGGAAGTTTTCGATGTGCATTCGCGCCAGCCGCGCGCCGCCGAGCCGGTTGTCTACCAGCAGGCCGCCCCGCAGGTCGCCCCCCAGCTTGCATGGGAAGAGCCGCAGGCCATCGAGCCGTCCCAGCCTGAATGGCATGCCATGCCGGAACTCCCGGCCGATGTTTCCAGCAATATTTCTTCCGATGCTCACGCCTATGCACCGGAGCCGCAGGCTTTCGATCTCGCTGACGAAGTGGAGATTGCCGTTGCGGAAGCAGCGCCCGCGCCGGTTTCGGTCCGTCCTCCGGCGCATGGCGGCCGTTCCTCGCTCGAATTTTCCAGCCTGAGGCTGCCGCTTGCCAATTTCGGTGCGCGCCGTGATGTTTCGGCCGTCGATCCGCGGCGGGTCGAGCCGCGATCCGAACTTTACCCCGCTGCGTCGCGGATTGAGCCGCAGGTCGAGCCCGCTCCTGCCGTTGTTCAGGCCGAAGAGACCGCACCATCCTTTGCCCAGCCGGTCGCCGAGGTGTTCACGCCTGCCGCAGAACCGCTGGCGCCGGCAATTGCCGAGAGGCCGGCAGCGAAAAATCTCTCGCCGATGGATGAGCTGATTTACGGCGTTGCGCAATATTCCATTCCCGAGCGCGGTGAGGCACAGCCCGTCAAGACCGAACCCGTGGCTCAGGCTGCGAAAGTCGAGCCGCCTGCGGTTGCCGCAGCGCCGGCGAAGGCAGCACCGGTTGCTGCCGCCGTGCCCGCGTCGCCCATCGAGGAACCGGATTTCACGGATTTTACCGGCTTCAATGATGATGATTTCGAGCTTGCGCTCGATGATCTCGACCTTGATCTGGATCTGTCGGAAATCGCCGAAGCTGAGGTTGCACCCGCGCCGCAGCCCGTGCGTCCGCAGCCTGCCACGCCGATTGCAGCTGTTGCGCCGCAGCCGGTGAGGCATGAGCCTGCGCCGCAGCCGCGCCCCGCGCCCGTTGTTGCCGCCGCTCCGATCGCCGCAGCGCCGGTCGTTGCCGCTCCGGTTCAGCCGCGCCCTGTTGCCGCGCAGCCAGCCGTGCCGCAGACGCTGGAAAGCCTGCCATTCGATCCTTCGCAGATCGGCGAGACGGAAGAACATCCGGAAACCATCATCGAGATGGATGTGCCGGAACTGCCGGTCGGGGTTTTCGAGCCCAAGCCTGCCGCTCGCCGTCACGAGGAAGATCTCGATATCGATACCGAGCTTGCGACGCTGTTTGCGCCTGCCGTCGCCGGTGGTCTCGACCGTCACAAACATGCGGAAAACCGCGGTGCCGCCCAGGCGCGCCCTGCGCCGGCTCCGGAAGAGGCTGATGAGTTCGAGCGGGCGCTGGAAGAGGATTTCCGCCGCTCCATGCAGGAGGCTGCCGCTTCCCGTGGCAATGCGCCCCGCGATGCCGAAACCTATGTCGATCATCAGGCCGCCTATCGCGACGAGGATGAACGCGGCGGTCGCCGCTGGATCATGCCGGTGGCAGCTGCAATCGGTCTGGTGCTGATCGGCGGCGGCGTTTATGCGCTGATATCGGGCGGTTCGTCTGGCACCGGCTCGAATGGCGCGCCGGTCATCATCTCCGCTGACAATGATCCGATGAAGGTCGTGCCGGAAAATCCGGGCGGTCGCGTCGTGCCAAATCAGGACAAGGCGGTTTATGACCGCGTGGCCGGCGGCGCCGCTGCCGATCCCAAGCAGCCGGCGCTGATCTCCAGCAACGAAAAGCCGGTCGATGTGGTTCAGCGCACGCTGATCCCCGAACAATTGCCGCTGGAAGGCGAAAACGACGCGGATATGGAAGCAGCTGGTACGCCGGTTGGCGAGACCGAGGATCCGCGCCTGCTTTCGCCGGAAGAAAAGGCCGCCCACAATGAAGGTGCCGGTGCGACGGGCGTTTCGCCGCGCAAGGTCCGCACCATGATCGTCAAGCCTGACGGTACGCTGGTGGCGCAGGAAGTCGATGCACCGGCTGCCCAGCCGCCCAAGGCCGACAAGGTCGCGGAGCTTGCAGCACCCCAGACCGCCAAGCCGGGTGAAGGCGCTCCCGCCGTCATCGCCGCTTCGCGGGTTCCGGTGGCGCCGGAGCAGGCTCAGCCGCAGGCCAGCACGCCTGCCGCCGCCAAGCCGTCTACGCAATCGGCAGCACCGCTTCCGGCGGCGCGTCCGTCCTCGCAGCCTGCCAATGTGGTGGCAACGGTGACCAACCAGGGCAATGTCCGCCCGGCGACGACCGCTCCTGCCCAGGCTGCACAGCAGCAGACCGCAGCGGCAACACCGGCTGCGACCAGCACGCCGTCCGCGGGTGGGTACTACATCCAGATCGCCTCGCTGCCGAGCCAGGCCGAAGCCCAGAAGTCCTACCAGAACATGTCCGCCAAGTTCGGCTCGGTCATCGGTGGGCGCGGCGTCGACATCAAGGCCGCCGAAATTGCCGGCAAGGGCACGTTCTACCGCGTCCGTATCCCGGCCGGCGACAAGAACGAAGCCGTGGCGCTGTGCGAAAAGTTCCGCTCAGCCGGTGGCAGCTGCCTCGTCGCGCGGTGATAACGGCCAATACGGTTCGTAAGATTGGGGTTGCCGTCTAAGGCAACCTTTGGGGTGGGGATGGATTTTCCTCACACGCGACGTCATCCTCGGCCTTGTGCCGAGGATTTGCCGACGTTTCGCCAGCCGATCGGTTGCAGATGCTCGGGGCAGGCCCGAGCGTGACGGGCGGAGGGGCTGCCGACCTCTCTCCGACGCCTTGCGGTATAAGGCCATTTCCCATTCTATTTCCCGAGAGCGTGATACCATGACCGATTGCAAAGCTATGATCCTCGGATGCAGCGGGCTTTCGCTGACTGCCGACGAGATCGCCCTTTACCGCGACGAGCAGCCCTGGGGTTTCATCCTGTTCGGTCGCAATATCGGCGAGAAGCAGCAGATCACCGATCTCGTCGCCGCCATGCGCGATGCCGTTGGGCGGCCGGACGCGCCAGTGCTGATCGATCAGGAAGGCGGACGCGTTCAGCGCATCAAGCCGCCGATCCTGCAAGCCTATCCGAATGCCCGCATTCTCGGGGAAATCTATGAACGCGACCGGAGTGCCGGTCTGCGCGCTGCCTGGCTGATGTCGCGCCTGCACGCTTTCGATCTCACGAAATTCGGCATCAATGTCGATTGCCTGCCAGTGCTCGATGTGCCGGTGGAAGGCGCCAGCAATGTCATCGGTAACCGTGCCTACGGTTACACGCCGACCATGGTCGCCGAGATGGGGCAGGCGGCGGCCGACGGGCTGAAGGCGGGTGGCATGCTGCCTATCATGAAGCATATGCCGGGTCACGGTCGTGGCATGGTGGATTCGCACCACGAACTGCCTGTAGTCGATGTGCCGCTTGATGAGCTGGATGCCCATGATTTCGTGCCGTTCCGGGCCCTGAAGCATGAATTGATGGCGATGAGTGCGCACCTCGTCTTTAACGCCGTCGACCGCGAGCGGCCGGCGACGACGTCGAAGAAGGTGATCGATGAGATCATTCGCGGCCGCATCGGCTTTGACGGGCTGCTGATGTCCGACGACAGCTCCATGAATGCGCTGAAGGGCACGCTGGGCGAGCGGGCTGCGAATATTGTTGCTGGTGGCTGCGATATAGTCTTGCATTGCAATGGCGTGATGGGTGAAATGCTTGAAGTCGTGAAGGAGGTTCCCGTTCTTTCCGGCCGTTCGCTGGAGCGGGTGCGGGCCGTGGAAGCGGGTTTTCCCGCCGCCGACCCGTCTGACGAGGCGGAACTGAGAGCCGAATTCAACGCCATGTGGGCCGTTTCCTGACAGTCGGGCGGCGGTCGTCCACTCGGGATCACAGGCCGGACATCCGGCGGATGGAACAATGGCCGCAGACAAGTCTCGCAATTCAACGCCGATGGACAAGCTCTGGCAGGATGTGACGCCGGAGCGGCTGACGGGCGAGGCCGGGCTGGTCATCGATGTCGCGGGTTTCGAAGGCCCGCTCGATCTGCTGCTGCACCTTGCACGCACGCAGAAGGTCGATCTGTCGCGTATTTCGGTACTGGCGCTTGCCGAGCAATATCTCCAATTCGTGGAAAGCGCGCGCCGCGTTCGCATCGAGCTTGCTGCAGATTATCTGGTCATGGCGGCGTGGCTTGCCTTCCTCAAATCCAAACTGCTCATTCCGCAGCAGGCGAAGGACGACGGCCCGTCGGGCGAGGAAATGGCTGCGACGCTGGCCTTCCGGCTCAAACGCCTGGAAGCGATGCGCGAGGCGGCGGAACGCCTCGTCAACCGCGCCCAGCTTGGCCGCGATGTCTTTGCCCGCGGTGCGCCGGAGCATATTCCGCATATCAACCGTTCGGCTTACGAGGCGAACCTTTACGATCTTCTGAGCGCCTATGCCAATCTGCGGCAGAGGCAGGCCATCACCCAGGTCACGATCGAAAAACGGCAGGTCTGGTCGCTGGTGGAAGCGCGCGAGCTTCTCAACAGTCTCCTCGGTGATGTCGGTGAATGGACGGTGCTCGATCAATATCTGCTGCAATATGTGCCCGATCCCGCCATGCGGGTGACGGCGATCGCCAGCGCCTTTGCCGCCTCGCTGGAGCTGGTGCGCGAGGGATCGCTGCAAATCCGGCAGGAGGGCGCTTTCCAGCCCATTTATATGCGCCGTGGCACAAGGGACGACCGTGCGGTGAATGCCGAGAGGGCTGACAGTGATTGATAACGATGAGACAGCCGAAGCAACGATCGTGACAGATGGGGTGGGATTAGAACCCACGGTGTTTTCCGAACGCCAGCTGAAGGAGGCCGAGCGGATCACCGAAGCGCTGGTTTTCGCCTCGGCCGAGCCGGTTTCCGTTGCTTTTATTGCCGAGCGACTGCCGCGCGGCATGGATATTGTCGCCATCCTGCACCGGCTCAAAGCTGCCTATGGCGAGCGTGGTGTCAATCTCGTGCAGGTGGGCGGGCAATGGGCATTCCGCACGGCGGGTGATCTTTCCTTCGTCATCCGCACGGAGGAAAAGGAACCGAAGAAGTTGTCACGCGCGGCGCTGGAGGTTTTGGCGATTATCGCGTATCATCAGCCGGTGACACGCGCTGAAATCGAGGAAATCCGTGGTGTGCAGACCTCGCGCGGTACGCTCGACGTGCTGATGGAGGCGGGCTGGGTGCGTTTCCGCGGTCGCAGGCGCACGCCGGGCCGGCCGGTGACGATCGGCACCACGGTGGAGTTTCTCGACCATTTCGGCCTTGAGGAATTGCGCGATCTGCCGGGCCTTGAGGAGCTGAAGGGAGCGGGGCTGCTTTCCGGTCGTATTCCGTCCAATTTCGGCGTGCCTCTGCCGATGATGAGCGACGAGTTGCGCGAGGACGAAGACCCGATCACCCAACTCGATCTCGAAGAGCTGGGCCTGCTTGCGCCCAGTGGTGGCGATGGCGACGATTGATATCGCCGCATGTGGCCAAGGCCACGAAAACTTTATGCGTACTCACTGTTGAAGCGATGATTTGTCGTTTGAAAAAGCCTTTCAAACGTCTTACATCGTCTGAAAGCGAAATTCAGGAGTTGCAGTTATGGGTTCTTTTAGTGTGTGGCATTGGCTCATCGTGCTGGTGATCGTTCTCGTCCTCTTTGGACGCGGCAAGATTCCGGAATTGATGGGTGATGTCGCCAAGGGCATCAAGAGCTTCAAGAAGGGCATGGCTGACGAAGACCAGACGCCGCCGCCGGCCGATGCCAACGCGAATGCCAAGACTGTCGACCACAAGGCTGACGAGATCAAGTAAGCGGCTTGTGTCGTTTGTTTTGAGACCGGCGCTAGGGTCTCGGGAGCGTATTGATGTTTGATATCGGCTGGAGCGAGCTTCTGGTGATTGCGGTCGTGTTGATCGTCGTCGTCGGACCGAAAGACTTGCCGCCCATGATCCGCGCCTTCGGCAAGACGATGGCCGGCCTTCGCAAGATGGCGGGGGATTTCCGCACCCAGTTCGATGAGGCCTTGAAAGAGGCCGACATGGACGATGTGCGCCAGACCATCTCCGATGTCCGCAATCTCAACCCGACCAACTCGCTGCGCGATGCGATGAACCCGCTTCGCCAGCTCGGCAACGAGATCAAGTCCGATTTGCAGAAGGCGACGAGCCCTTCCGATGGGCTGTCGTCCACCGCAGCACCGGCCACGAGTGAGCCTGTTGCGCCGCTGGTCAACGTGCCCGAGCCGGACATGAAGCTTCCGGATTCGCCGCCGGCCGTCGCCGCAGCACCTGCTCCAGTTGCCGCAGCCTCCGTCGCGGCAGAGAAACCGAAACGCGCACGGGCGAAATCGATTGCGACCGTCGAGGCTGAAGCGGTTGCCGCCAAGCCGAAACGTGTGAGCCGCAGCAAGGCCGTGGCAACGCCGGAAACCACCGTCGCTACGAATGCCAGTGAACCGGCTTCTCCGAAGCCGACCGTCAAGACCATCGCCAAAAAGGCGACTGTCAAGAAGATCGCGGCCGAAAAATCCGTGGCTGTGGCTGATGCAAAGCCGGCAAAAGCGGCGAGAACCAAGGCTGCAAAGCCCAAAAAGGATGAAGCATGAGCGGGGATACCGAGGACAAGCCGCAGCCGCTTATCGAACACCTGATGGAACTGCGCACACGGCTGATCTGGTCGCTCGGCGCGTTTTTTATCGCCTTCATCGCCTGTTTCGCCGTCGCCAAGCACCTCTTCAACCTGCTCGTCATCCCCTATAAGTGGGCGGTGATCTGGGCCGGGCTGGATGTGGCGAAATCGTCGCTGATCTATACCGCGCCGCAGGAATTCTTCTTCACGCAGATCAAGGTCGCCATGTTCGGCGCGATGGTCATCTCCTTTCCGGTGATCGCCTCGCAGCTTTATAAATTCGTGGCGCCGGGTCTCTACAAGAATGAACGCGCCGCCTTTCTGCCGTTCCTGATTGCGTCGCCGATCCTGTTCCTCATCGGCGCGGCACTCGTCTATTTCTTCTTCACGCCTATGGTCATGTGGTTCTTCCTCGCCATGCAGCAATTGCCTGTGGATGGTGAAGTGGCGATTTCGCTGATGCCCAAGGTGTCGGAATATCTCAGCCTCATCATGACGCTGGTGCTGTCCTTCGGCCTGGTGTTCCAGTTGCCCGTCGTCACCACGCTTCTGGCTCGTGTCGGAATTCTGACCAGCGACTGGCTCAGGGAAAAGCGCAAATTCGCCATCGTCATGGCCTTTGTGGTCGCGGCCGTGCTGACACCGCCGGACCCCATGTCCCAGATCGGTCTTGCGCTGCCTGCGATCATTCTCTACGAGATTTCCATCTACATGGCTCGACTCGTGGAGAGGAAACGTGCGGCGGAATCCAAAAGCACGGAGCTGGAAGAGACCTGATTTTTCTGAAGGTCTCACCGCTCAAAAAATCCTCGCGCCGGGTTCATGCCCGGCGTTTTGCTGTAAAACGCGACGATGCAACAACGGTCTGGAACGACGATGCACGACATTAAATGGATACGCGAAAACCCCGAAGCTTTTGATGCGGCCCTTGCACGGCGCAGCGTAGAGCCCGCTGCCGCAGGTCTGATCGCTCTCGATGAAAAGCGCCGTTCCGTCATCCAGTCCCTGCAGGACATGCAGTCCCGCCGCAATGCCGCCTCCAAGGAAATCGGCGCCGCCATGGCGCAGAAGAACATGGAACTGGCGGAAAAGCTGAAAGCCGAAGTCGCTGATATCAAGGAAAACATGCCGCGCGCCGAGGAGGAGGACCGTCAGGTCTCCGCCGAGCTGAACGACGCCCTGTCGCGCCTGCCGAACATGCCCTTCGACGATGTGCCTGACGGCAAGGACGAGCACGACAATGTGGTGGCCCGCGTCACCGGCCAGAAGCCCGGCTGGAACCACGCGGCAAAGGAGCACTTCGAGATTGGCGAAGCGCTCGGTTATATGGATTTCGAGCGGGCTGCCAAGCTCTCCGGTTCGCGTTTCACGGTGCTGACCAGCCAGCTGGCGCGTCTGGAACGGGCGCTCGGCCAGTTCATGATCGACCTGCACACCTCGGAACATGGTTATACCGAAGTCTCTTCGCCGCTGATGGTGCGTGACGAGGCGATGTTCGGCACGGGGCAATTGCCGAAATTCGCCGAGGACCTGTTCAGGACCACCGATGGCCGCTGGTTGATCCCGACGGCGGAAGTGACGTTGACCAACCTCGTTTCCGGCGAAATTCTCGAGCAGGAAAAACTGCCGTTGCGCTTCACGGCGCTCACACCTTCCTTCCGTTCGGAAGCGGGCTCTGCCGGACGTGATACGCGCGGCATGCTGCGCCAGCACCAGTTCTGGAAATGCGAGCTTGTCTCCATCACCGATGCGGAAAGTGCCGTTGCCGAGCATGAGCGCATGACGGCCTGCGCCGAAGAAGTGCTGAAGCGTCTGGGCTTACATTTCCGCACCCTGACGCTCTGCACCGGCGATATGGGCTTCAGCGCCCGCAAGACCTATGATCTGGAAGTGTGGCTGCCCGGCCAGAACACCTATCGTGAAATTTCTTCCTGCTCGGTCTGCGGCGATTTCCAGGCGCGGCGCATGAATGCGCGTTATCGCGGCAAGGACGACAAGGCGACGAAGTTCGTGCACACGCTGAACGGCTCCGGCACCGCCGTCGGCCGCTGCCTGATCGCCGTTCTCGAAAATTACCTGAACGACGATGGTTCCGTCACAATTCCGGACGTGCTGCTGCCGTATATGGGCGGGCTGACGCGGATCGAGAAGGCGGCTTGAGAGAGCGCGGCGTCGTGCTGTTGGAAGGTGAGTCTGCCAATTGCGCCGATGTCATCCTCGGGCTTGTCCCGAGGATCGGCAACCTATCGATTTATTTGGACGTGATTAGATCCTCGGGACAGGCCCGAGGATGACGTTGAGAGAACTGCACACTTCACCGCCGGAGGAGAGGATGCTCCGTCCCTGAAGACATAAAGAGCGGAGAGAGAAACATGCGGATTTTGCTGACCAATGACGACGGTGTCCATGCCGAGGGGCTGGCGGTGCTGGAGCGTATTGCTCGCACGCTGTCCGACGACGTCTGGATCGTTGCGCCGGAAACCGACCAGAGCGGTCTCGCACACTCGCTCACGCTTTCCGAGCCGCTCAGGCTGCGTAAGGTTTCCGACAAACATTTCGCGCTGCGTGGCACGCCGACCGATTGCGTCATCATGGGTATTCGCGAAGTCCTGCCGGAAAAGCCCGATCTCGTGCTCTCAGGCGTCAATGCCGGTGCCAACATGGCCGATGACGTGACCTATTCCGGCACGATTGCCGGCGCCATCGAAGGCACGCTGCAGGGCGTGCGCTCCTTCGCGCTCAGCCAGGCCTTCAGCCACGGCGAAGGCCGCGTCGTGCCGTGGGAGGTTGCCGAGACCTATGCGCCGGATCTTCTGCGCAAGCTGATGAATGTCGATCTGCCTGACGGCACCTTCCTCAACCTCAATTTCCCCAATTGTGCGCCAAAGGATATGCAGGGCGTTTCCGTCACCGGGCAGGGCAAGCTCGATTTCGGCCTGACGGTGGAAGAACGCCAGGATGG
This sequence comes from Agrobacterium fabrum str. C58, assembly GCF_000092025.1. NCBI lineage: Bacteria > Pseudomonadati > Pseudomonadota > Alphaproteobacteria > Hyphomicrobiales > Rhizobiaceae > Agrobacterium > Agrobacterium fabrum. Next base: position 1,687,552 of record NC_003062.2, on the reverse strand, counting down.
TCGTGGTCTTCCTTATTACTGGTTACGCTTCGGCGAACGCCTTGGCACCTTCCGCGAGGGCACGGATATCCACGCCTTGAAACACGGCAAGATTTCGGTCACACCGCTTAAGCTTGACCTGACGGACTACACGGTCAAGGATCGGGTTGCGCAAGCACTTGGATTCGGAGTCGCCGATTGAAATCTGCCATGGTCGAAAAGGAAGGTTTTGCCGCTCTCGTTCTCCGTCTGCGGGGCGAGGGGATTTCCGATCTCGACCTGTTGACGGCGGTTGAGCAGACGCCGCGTTCCAAATTCGTGCCGCCGCAATTTGCGGCCGACGCCTATTCCAGCCGCACGATCCCGATCGACTGCGGTTCCTTCATGGAAGGCGCCGACATGGCGGTGAAAATCCTTGCCCGCCTGCAGCTGAAACCCGGCCAGCGCGTGCTTGAGATCGGCACCGGCAGCGGTTTTATGACGGCGATCATCGCGCGCCGGGTGGAGCGGGTGTTTTCGCTGGAGCGTTACAAGACGCTGGTGCAGCAGGCGCAGAACTGTCTCGACGATCTGTCCATCCGCAACGTCGTCATCCGCCAGGCGGATGGCAGCAATGGTCTGGTGGGCGAGGGCACCTTCGACCGGATTGTTTCCACCGCCGCCTTTACCACCATGCCCCGCTTCTTTGCCGAGCAGATCGTTTCCGGCGGCATGATGATCGCGCCGATCATCCTGGAAGATGAGCGTTGCGTGATGACCCGCTTCTCCAAGACCGGCAGCCGCTTCGAGAAGGAAGAGCTGTTCGAGACGCCGTATCTGCCACTCGGCAGCCATATTGCGCGGCATTTGTGACGAAATGAAAATTTTGAAGGCAATTCATTTTTGTCTTCTAATGTTCTGAATTGTCGCAACTATCTGATTTTCAATATCATTATTGTCTCGACATGACGCATCCAGTTTTCGTCATGGTTATCGAAGTGTCAAAAAAGCGCTGAACGGCTTAACGTTTTAACGGCGTGGTAACACTAACGCGCTTTAATCATAAACATCGACGCATGGTTTTCCCCACCTCGGGAAATGGGCCTTGCAAGAAGTGAAATTTGTGCCGGATCGATCTCGATGCGGCGGGTTGGCGTCAGTGTAGATCGAGTCATGCGTATGAGACATTCGTCTAAAATCGGAAAATCAGTCGCAAAAATGTTCGCAGCGGCATTGCTGGCAAGCGTCGCAACGGGCTGTAGCTCGGATGCAACGCGGTTCAGCGGCCTCTTTTCCAGTGGACCGGATCGGATGACAACGGCGTCAATTCCAGCCCGTCAGGGCGGCGGTGCTTATGGGCAGGCCCCGGTTCCGCAGGGCGACATGAATGGCGGCTATGCCTCTGCCGCGCCGCAGGGCGGATATGCCAATCAGAACATGGCGGGCAATTCCTATCCGCAGCAGTCGGGTGGTTATGGCGGCGTTCAGCCTTCCACGGCCCGCGCTTCGGCCTCGCCGGTGCAGCGTTCCGAGCTGTCGGCGCCGACGGCGGTGGCAAGCCGCGATCCGTCGACCCGCAACGAAGCCATGGCCCAGCCTTTCCCGTCCGCCCAGCGCCCAGCCGCTCCGTCTCTCGCTGCACCTGCCCGGCAGGCCGCCGCGCCAACCGACAATCTGACGACCGCGACGGTTCGTTCCGACAAGAACGGCTGGCACACGGACGGCGCGTCTTCGGTAACGTTGCGCCCCGGCGAAAGCATTGCCACCATTTCCAACCGCTACGGCGTGCCGGAAAAGGAACTGCTGCGGGTCAATGGCCTGAAAACCGCGTCTTCGGCGCAGGCTGGCCAGTCGATCCTCATTCCGAAATTCGGTCAGGCCCGCAACGCCGCCAAGGATGCCGCCGGCAATATTGCTCTCAACCGCAATGGCGACCAGCCGACACCGCTGCGTGCCCCGGATGGGAATGTGGCCGTGCTGCCGTCGCAGGCTGCCGCCCGTGACAAACTTTCTTCCGAAGCCGGCAAGCTGACGCCTCCGGGCGGCAAGCCGCTGCCACCGAGCGGTGGTTACAAGGTTCAGCCGGGCGACAGCCTGGCGAAGATCGCCCGTGCAAACGGTGTCTCGGTTGCCGCGCTCAAGGCCGCCAACGGCATTTCCAACGAAAGCATTCGTGTCGGCCAGACGCTTGCCATGCCGGGTGCTTCGACCGATGCCATCAAGACCGCCTCGGTTCCGGCTAAGGAAGCAGCTGCGGCCAAGCCGGTCGAAACCGCATCCATCAAGCCTGAGCCCTACAAGGCGCCTGCTGCCGCCGCCACCACGGCGGCGCCTGCCACACCGGCAACCGCAAGTGTCAGTGATATCGAGAAAAAGGCCGACATGGCCTCCATCGCTCCGGAATCCACCGGCATCGGCAAATATCGCTGGCCGGTTCGCGGCGCCGTCATCAACAATTTCGGTGACAATGTCGAAGGCAGCCGCAATGACGGCATCAACATTTCGGTTCCCGAGGGCACGCCGATCAAGGCCGCCGAAAACGGCGTGGTCATCTATGCCGGCAACGGCCTGAAGCAGCTCGGCAACACGGTGCTGGTCCGCCACGACGACGGCAAGGTCACGGTTTACGGCAACGCCGCCAATCTCGACGTACAGCGCGGCCAGAAGGTTCAGCGTGGCCAGACCATCGCCACATCAGGCATGACCGGCAGCGCCAAGCGTCCGCAGGTTCACTTCGAAGTTCGCAAGGATGCGACGCCGGTGAACCCATCAGGTTTCCTTGAATAGGTATTGCGTTCTCAAGGAATGATGAAGCCGGGTGATGAGCCCGGCTTTTTCATTTTTATTGTCGGCTCGGAAATCGTCCCCCAGTTCCAGGGGCAATTATCCCCTCACCAATCCCACCGTCCTCTCGATGAAATCGGCAATGGCACCTGTATCATCGAGATCAAAAACGGGCAGGGCCGTGTCCGCCACCTCATGATCTGCGGCAATCGCGATGATATGCGGGTCGAGCGGCGCGAGCGGCTCAGTCTTGGCGGCCTCTACCCGCCGCGCCTCGATCTTCGGCACCGGCTCGTATTTGTAACCCTCGATCAGCACCAGATCGCAGGGGGCGAGGCGGGAGAGGATGTCCTCGAACGAGGGCTCGGGTTCGCCGCGCAGTTCATGCATGATGGCGAAACGGGTGCCGGAGACGATGGTGACCTCGTGCGCGCCCGCCTGGCGGTGACGCCAGCTATCGGCGCCGACCTTGTCGATATCGAAATCATGATGGGCGTGCTTGATGGTGGAGACGCGGTAGCCGCGCGCCGTCAATTCGGTGACGATGCGCACCGCAAGCCCGGTCTTGCCCGAATTTTTCCAGCCGGCAATGCCGAAGACCTTCTGCTTGCTCATGTTTCCATAGTCTCCAGCTGGCTGCGCGCCAGCGCCAGTTCATCCGGCGTGTTGATGTTGAAGAACGGGTCAAGGCTGCCCCTGGCCGTTTCCAGCGGCGGGAACGCCACGCCGATGGTGACGTGGCGGGCGAGAAAGGCACGGATGCGGCGGTTTGCATCGTTCTTCAGCCAGTCCTCGAGATCGTCGGCAAGCGCCACCGGCCATAGCGCGAAGACGGGGTGAAGCTGGCCGCTGGAGGCCGCGATGACAATCGCATCGTCCGAGAGGTGCTCGCAAAGCCGCACCACGAGATCGTTGGGGAAAAACGGGCTGTCGGCGGGCGCTGTCAGGAAATGGCTGCCGGCGGTCTCGCGATCGCGAAAATGCCGCATGCCGGCGAGAACACCCGCGAGTGGCCCGGCATGGCCGTTCAGCGTGTCGGGCAAAAGCGGCAGGCCGAAACCCTCCGCCCAGCTGCCCTTGTCGGTGATGGCGGCATTGATGGTGACGTCTGAGACCTGCGGCGTGACGCGGCGGATGACATGGGAAAGCAGCGGCGCATCGCCCAGCGTCACCATCGCCTTGTTGCTGCCCATGCGCCGCGACAGCCCGCCGGCCAATATGAGACCAGGGGGCACGAGACCGGGTATTTTTCGGGGAGGGGCGATCATTGCCGCTGTTCCTGCAGCCTTACGACATAGGTGGTGAGAAGGGCGACAAGGCCGGTCGCCAGTATCACCAGAAGAAGCGGCCAGGTTCCGTCCTCCTTGGACAGGACCGAGGAGGCGAGCACCGAAAGTGCCGCCCCGCCGCCGATGGTCATCGCGCCGCCCAGCCCGGAGGCGGAGCCTGCCAGATGCGGCTGGACGCTGACCATGCCGGCATTGGCGCTGGGCAGCGTGACACCGTTTCCAACGCCGATCAGGGCAAGCGGCACGAAAAACGCGTAGGCGCTTTCCGCCCCGCCGGTTATCAGCGCGATGGCGGTGACGATGCCGGCGATGGCGATGACATTGCCTGACAGCATCATTCTGCTGATGCCGATCTGGCTGGCATAACGGCCGGAGACGAAATTGCCGAGCATGTAACCGCTGGCCATGAAAAAGAACTGCAGCCCGAGCATGGCGGGTGTCAGCCCGTAAAGCACGCTGCCGACAAAGGGCGCGCCGCCGAGGAAAGAAAAGAACATGCCCGACGAGAAGGTCGAGGTCAGCGCATAACCCCAGAACAGCGGCGAGCGCAGAAGCTCCGGCCAGGCATGGAACTGCTGCGAAAAGCTCGCCGACTTGCTTTGATTGGTTTCGCCGAGATCGAACCAGGCGAGCACCAGAATGCCGGCGCCGAGAAGCGCAAGCAGCGCAAAGCTGGACTGCCAGCCGGAGAAGTCGTTCAGCAACCCGCCGACCGTTGGGCCAACCATCGGCACCACGGACATGCCCATGGTCACATAACCGATCATCGAGGCGGCCTGTTCCATCGGCACCATGTCGCGCACGATGGCGCGGGCGAGCACGAAGCCGGAAACGACGGCCGCCTGCGCCACGCGCCCGATCATGAAGACGGTGATATCGGACGCCAGCATGCAGACCAGCGTGGCGGCGATCATGATGGTGATGCTGGCCAGCATCACAGGACGGCGGCCGAAAAGATCCGAGAGCGGGCCGATGACCAGTTGCAGCAAGGCGGTGGCGGCAAGATAACCCGACACGGCGAACTGCATCACAGCGTAATCGATCTCGAAATAGAGCGCCATGGCCGAAAGCGAAGGCAGGAACAGGTTCATGCACAGCGCCGCGACGCCGGCGATGACCACAAGCGTGATGATATGGGGCGGGGTGGTTCGGTCGAGGAAACGGCTGCTCTTCATGTTATTCTCCCGCCTCTTCCGTTACGGTAGCTTTCGTAACGGAAGCCGGTCGTACCGTGGTTGCGGCTGTGGGTGTCGCGGCCGCGCGCTTGGCCATTTGCGAGCGTTTGCGCAGGCTTTCGCGATAGAAGGTATAAAGGCCCGAACCGATGACGATCATGGCGCCGATGATCGTGTAGCTGTCGATCTTTTCGTTGAAGAAGAACACGCCGATCATGAAACCCCAGAGCAGGCCGGTGTAACGGAAGGGTGCGACGAAGGAAATCTCGCCCGTACGCATCGACAGGATGATGGCCTGATAACCGACCAGCACCAGAATGGCCGAACCGGCCAGATGCGATACGATGGTGAAATTCATCGGCTGCCAGCCGCCGAAAGGCACGATCAGAAGCCCACCCACCGCCATGTTGACGAAGGCGGTAATGACGGTGATGGCGAGTGAGGGCACATCGGCATACATTTTCCGGGTCAGGAGATCACGCGCGGCGGTGACGGCGAGCGAGGCGACGACCAGCAGCGCGCCCGGCGTGAAACCTTCAGGGCCGGGCCTGATGATGACGAGCACCCCAATGAAACCGACGATGATGGCTACCCAGCGCCGCCAGCCGACCGGCTCGCGCAGGAAAAGTGCGGCCCCCAGCGTCACCACCAGCGGCAGGGATTGCAGGATGGCCGATGCGTTGGAAAATTCAATGAGGCCGAGCGCCGTCAGATAAAGAACGGCGGCTGTCACCTCGCAGAGACAGCGCAGGATGATGATGGGCCGCAGCAGGGTCTTCAGCGGCCGCAGCGCGCCGAAATGCCGGGCGGCGATATAGATCAGCACCACGGTCATGACGCCGCGCACGAACATGATCTGGCCGGTATTGATGTAGGGGGTGACGGACTTCGTCAGCGCATCGTTGGCCGTGAAGCTTGCCATTGCGAGCGCCATGAAAAGTGCGCCGCGCGTATTGTCCGTCAATGCCATTCCAAATATCCCAGACCATGCGCAGTATCCCGCCGCCCTTGCCGGGCGAAGTGGGCAGCCTCCCAGCCACGACCACGCATTCCTCCATGCATAGAGACGTGGCACGGTAGAGCTGGCAATTCAACCGTTTATATGGGTGGGTGGACGAGAAAGAAGTTCAGCCGACCTCAGCCGCCAGTCACGCTCATATGGCGGGAGACGGCGGGGCGGTTGTGGGTGCGATCAATGATGAAATCATGCCCCTTCGGCTTGCGCAGCAGCGCTTCATCGATGGCGGCGGAAAGATAGGCATCGCTGTCGGAGGCGCGCAGTGCCGTGCGCAGATCGGCGGCATCGTCCTGGCCGAGACACATATAAAGCGTGCCGGTGCAGGTGAGGCGGACGCGGTTGCAGCTTTCGCAGAAATTATGGGTCATCGGCGTAATGAAGCCGAGCCGGCCGCCGGTTTCCTTCACCGTCACGTAACGGGCGGGGCCGCCGGTCTGGTAATCGCTGTCGACAAGGGTGAAATTCCGTTCGAGATCGGCGCGCAGCTGCGAGAGCGGCAGGTAGCGGTCGGTGCGGTCTTCCTCGATTTCGCCCATCGGCATGGTTTCGATGACAGTCAGGTCCATGCCGCGGCCATGGGCAAAGCGCATCAGTTCCGGCATTTCGGCGTCGTTGAAATCCTTCAGAGCCACGGCGTTGAGCTTGACCTTGATGCCCGCTGCCTGCGCGGCATCAAACCCTTCCATGACCCGGTCGATATCGCCCCAGCGGGTGATCTGGCGGAATTTCTGGGCGTCGAGCGTATCGAGCGAGACATTGATGCGACGCACCCCGCAATCGGCAAGTTCGGCTGCGAATTTCGCAAGCTGCGAGCCGTTGGTGGTCAGCGTCAGTTCGTCAAGCGTGCCGCTTTGGACATGCCGACCAAGGTTCCTCACCAGCGACATGATGTTCTTGCGCACCAGCGGCTCGCCGCCGGTCAGCCGCAATTTGCGCACGCCGCGCGTTATGAAGACGGAACAGAGCCGGTCGAGTTCTTCGAGCGTCAGCAGATCCTTCTTCGGCAGGAAGGTCATGTGCTCGGACATACAGTAGGTGCAGCGAAAATCACAGCGGTCGGTCACGGAGACGCGCAGATAGGTGATGGCGCGGCCGAAGGGGTCCACCATCGGGGCGTTGTTTTCCGTCAGGGTTTTCGCTTTTTCAAGCGAGCCGGAAAAACTGTTCACGTCTCCATCCTCACCGCGTCACGCGCCGGACACACGGGGCCGACTATGTGGCTTATAGCTGATGTAGTGGCTTGCCTATCCTGAGGCAAGTCCGTAATTCTGACGCATATGACGAGCGTGCGGAAATGAAAAATGAGTGATGCCTGGCCGACCGAGCTGCTTGTGTCGAAAGACCGGCGGGAATTGACCGTTTCCTTCGACGATGGAAGCATTTACCGGCTTGGCGCCGAGATGTTGCGCGTGCTTTCGCCCTCGGCGGAAGTGCAGGGCCACGGGCCGGGACAAAAGGTCACGGTGCCCGGCAAACGCGATGTCACGATCCGTTCGATGGTCGCCACCGGCAATTACGCGGTTCGCATCGTTTTCGACGATGGCCACGATAGCGGCATCTACACCTGGAAATATCTGAAGGAGCTGGGTGAAACCGGCGACGCGCTGTTTGCCGATTATGAGCGGCAGCTTGCGGAGAAGGGCCTGAACAGGGAGCCGCGCTTCCGGTAGCTGCGCGCCACTCCCTTATTCCTGTGCTTGTCACAGGAATCCAGCCGACGCACGTCCGTGCGGCGAAAAAGAGTGTTCTCCAGCCCAAGGACTTGGGCTGACTGGATTCCTGTGACAAGCACAGGAATGAGGGAGGGAGCGCAGGACATCTGAAGCACCATGTCCCTGTAGCAACTAACCCGTTGAATCCTCGCTCTGTCCCCGACGAAAATCGTTTTCGCTTTTCACGCCGATGCGCTAGGAAGTGAGGGAGGGAGCACCCTCGTCTTATTGATTTTCAGCGGGGTGGCGTGTGGCTGTAGAAGCGAACGGAAATGATCTGGCCCAGGTGGTCGTGCTTTTGGCGGCGGGCGTTATCGCCGCGCCGATCTTCAAGCGCATCGGCCTCGGCTCGGTGCTGGGTTATCTGGCCGCCGGCCTCGTGATCGGGCCTTATGGTCTCGGTTTCTTTTCCGATTCGCAGGCCATCCTGCATGTCGCCGAACTGGGCGTGGTGATGTTCCTGTTCATCATCGGCCTTGAAATGCAGCCCTCGCGATTGTGGTCGATGCGGCAGGATATTTTCGGGCTCGGCGCATTGCAGGTGCTGGTCTGCATGGGTGGCCTGACGCTGGTGGGTGTCAGCCTCGGTTTTCCCGTCATCATGTCCTTCGTTGCCGGTACCGGCTTTGTGCTGACCTCGACGGCGATCGTCATGCAGATGCTGCAGGAACGCAACAGCATGTCGAGCCTGAAAGGGCAGCGCATCATCGCCATCCTGCTGTTCGAGGACCTCGCCATCGTGCCGCTCTTGGCGCTCGTCGCCTTTCTCGGTTCGGGTGGGGAGCATGTGACCGCCTCGGAGCGCTGGCTTTCGATCGGGATTGCGCTTGCCGCCGTCGGTGCGCTTATCCTCGCCGGCCGTTATCTGCTCAACCCGTTCTTCCGCCTGCTGGCGGCCTCCGGCGCGCGCGAGGTGATGACAGCCGCGGCGCTGCTGGTGGTGCTGGGGTCGGCGCTTTTGATGCAGGTCAGCGGTCTTTCCATGGCCATGGGGGCGTTTCTGGCCGGCGTGCTTTTGTCAGAATCATCCTTCCGCCATCAGCTGGAGGCGGATATCGAGCCGTTTCGCGGCATTCTGCTCGGCCTGTTCTTCCTCGGCGTCGGCATGGCTATCGACCTTGCCGTCATTGCCTCGAACTGGCAGCTCGTGGTCGTCAGCGTCGCCGGCTACATGCTGCTGAAAGCCTTCCTGATCTATGGCGTGGCGCGGGCGCTTGGCACTACGCGGCGTGAAAGCCTCGAGCGGGCGGTGCTGATGGCGCAGGGCGGCGAATTCGCCTTCGTACTTTATTCAGCCGCCGTCAGCGCCGGCATTCTCGACCGGGAGGCCAACGCCATTCTGACGGCGACGATCATCATCTCCATGGTGCTGACGCCGCTGATGGTCATCCTGCATGACCGGCTGGTGCCGGCGGCGGTTCCCAATACCGACGATCTCGATGTGCCTGAGAATGTCGAGGGCAGCATTCTGCTGATCGGTTTCGGACGTTTCGGCCAGATCGTCAGCCAGCCGCTTCTGGCGCGCGGTTATACGCTGTCGCTGATCGACAAGGATGCCGACTTCGTGCGCGACGCGGCGGAGTTCGGTTTCAAGGTCTATTATGGCGACGGATCGCGGGCGGAAATCCTGCACGCGGCGGGCGCCAGCACGGCACGAGCGGTGTTGATCTGCGTTGACGACAAGGACGCGGCCGTGCGGATCGCGGAAATCGTCAAGCATGAATTCCCGCTGGTTCCTGTTCTTGCCCGTGCCTATGATCGTGGCCACGCAATCGATCTGCTGAAGGCTGGCGTCGATTATCAGATTCGCGAGACGCTGGAATCGGCGCTGAATTTCAGCGAGGAAGTGCTGGGTGCCATGGGCGAGGAGCGGGAAGACGCCGCCCGCCTGGTGGAGGAATTCCGCGACCGCGACGAGGAGCGTTTCGCCATGGAAGTCGTCGGCGGCATCTATGCCGGCCGTTCGCTGATCCGTGGCAATGCCCAGCCTGCCGATCTCGTCGCTGCGCGCACCGCGCGCGAGCGGGCGGAGCGGGAAAAGGCGGAAGCGGAAGAATAAGGGATTGCGCCTTTCGGCGGCGCAGGGTGATTTCGAGGGATTGGAACTGACATGACGATCATTCGCACGGTTGAGGAACTGAAGGCCATTTATGACGGCACGAGCGAAGCCTCGGTCGCCAAGGTGACGGCCACGTTGACGGCGGAATACCGGCAGATGATCGAGGCCTCGCCCTTCCTCGCGCTGGCGACGGTGGGGCCTGAGGGCATGGACTGTTCGCCGCGCGGCGACAAGGGTGGCGTGGTGCGGGTGGCCGATGACAGGACCGTGCTGTTGCCAGACTGGCGCGGCAACAACCGCGTCGATTCGCTTCTGAACATCGTGCGTGATCCGCGGGTGGCGCTGATGTTCCTGATCCCCGGTTCGAATACGACCATGCGCATCAATGGCCGCGCCGTGGTTTCCGTCGAAGCCGAGTTGCTGCAGAGCTTCGAGATGGATGGCAAACATCCGCGCACCGTCATCGTGGTGACGATTGACGAGGTCTATTTCCAGTGTGCACGGGCGTTGATGCGCTCGGAACTGTGGAACCCCGCCAATTTCGTCGACCCTGCCTCGCTTCCGACACCCGGCCTGCTGCTCAAGGCGGCGAAGGCGGAGTTCGATCAGGAGACTTATGATCGGGAATGGGCGGTTCGGGCGGCGAAGACCATGTGGTGAGGCATCAATTGCCGCAGCAACGGGTTGGCACTTAAAGGGCATGCACTTGTGTCACCCCGCCCAAGAACTTGGTCTGGCTGGATTCCTGTGACGATCACAGGAATGAGGGCGTCAACGGAACGGCTGCTGCCCTCTAATTTTCACGTCCGATAAATCAGCCAGTTCTTGCCGGTATAATTGTTCTGCATGCCGTCCTCGTAAAAGACGGAACGGTTCCGGCCGGTTTCCTTGGCGTGGTAGAGCGCCGTATCGGCATGGCCGTAAAGCTCGCTGGGATTGCTGGCGCGTGCGGCTGATGCGAAGCCTATCGAGATGGTGACCGTGCCGTAATCGGCACCTGATCTCGAATTGCGGAAGGGCGTGCTTTCCAGCGACAGGCGGATGCGTTCGCACATCACCATCACCTCTTCCGGCGTATTGCCATCGAGAATGATGGCGAATTCCTCGCCGCCGCTTCGGGCAACGAAACCATCCTTGCGCACATTGGCGCGGATGACGGAGGCGACGGTGGCGAGAATCTTGTCGCCGACCGGATGGCCGAACGTATCGTTGATTCGCTTGAAGTGATCGATATCCAGAAGGACGAGCGTGGTATATTGCAGGCCGATGGAGCTGTCATAAACGGAGGCCAGCCGGTCGTCGAAAGCGCGCCGGTTGGAGAGGCGCGTCAGCGAATCGGTGTTGGCGATGCGCTTATATTCATCGAGCTCGAGGCGCACCTGATGCATTTCCTCGGCATGGCGGTTGACGTCGTTGAACGTCTTTTCGCCATCGATGATTTTCGAGCCGGTGGCATCGGCCAGCAGTGAAATCGCATTTCTCAGAATATTGTTGCTGGCGGCGTTCTTGTCATCGATGCGCTGGCGCGTTTCGCCGAGAATGCGGTTGTAATTCTCGATGGAGGATTGTTCGCGCTTCAGCGTGCCCAGCAGCGCCTCCAGCTCGCGCCGCAGTTTGTCCTGCGCGTCGTCGATGGAGCGGTTGGGATTGCCTTCGCCGTAACGCGACGACAACTCGTCCAGATCCTCCTGCGTGACCCGGTTGCCAAGCGCCGCCAGATCTTTCGTGAGCGCCGGGTTCGAGCCGATATAGGCTTCGTAAAACAGACTATAATTACGAGGGATCGGCGAAACACCCATGCTCCGCATGGCATAGGCAATCTGCCCGGCAATGTCGGGCCCCGTGGTTTTGGGCGTGGATGCCGTGTTCATCAAGAAACTCCAGTGAGTCTGCTTATCGACTATGATTATTATTATACGAGCTGTTTTGGAAAGCTTAATTTATGGAAAACTAAATTTTGTTCCCTGAAACTTATTTTTCGTCTATTTTTATCTTATTTAATTGATAATCATCAGTAATTTTCATTTTGTAGGATTTCCGTAGTTTTTGCCTCTACTGTTCGTCTTGGTGCCAGCATCGCATTTATTCTGTCAATCCCAATAACGGGATTCATCTGATTTATTTTGGCACAGCAATGTGGAGAAGTGTCCCGCGAAGGGATAGGGATGGCGCCGGCGAGACTCCGCTTTAAGGCGGTTATTTTTATCCCTCGTGTCGATATACAGGGATGCTACAGTTTTATCCCTGTTTGCCGCGGCTGGCGCTGGCACCATTTTGTGAAGGCGAGGCGACCAATCGGCAAGATTGGGAAAGGGCCTGCTCATTGCGGGCCGAAATCCGGCCCGCAGCCTGTCAGGGCTTCAGCCTTATAACCGGGCATATCGCCCCGGGCGCTGCCTCCGGCGCGTGTGGCGGGCGCACGATCAGGCCATCAGAATGGGCCAATATCTTCATCATGGATGAATCCTGCTTCGCATAGGCTTCCGCCACCAGCGCACCGTTTTCGTCCGCGCTGAAACGGGCGCGCAGATAGTCCTGCCGCTGGTCATTGGCTTTCAGCGGCGTCGCGGTGCGGGCCGACGTGCTGCGCTGCAGCGGCGCACGACGGGCGATCCTGCGGATCAGCGGCTCCAGGAAGAGCAGGCCGCAGACGAGGCTTGCGACCGGGTTTCCGGGCAGGCCGAGAACCTGCGTGCTGCCGATCGCGCCGACCATCAGCGGTTTTCCCGGACGCATGGCGATGCGCCAGAAATCGAGCTGCATGCCTTCCGCCTTCAGGGCCGCCTGCACGAGATCATGGTCGCCGACCGAGGCGCCGCCAAGCGTCACCAACACGTCCACCCCGGCCGCAACGGCCCTGCGGATGGCGGCGCGGATAAGGCTGTCATCATCGGCGATGATACCGAGATCGATAACCTCAGCGCCTGCCTGCCGGGCCAGTGCAGCAACGCCAAATGTGTTGGAGGCGATGATCTGCGCGGGTTCAGGCGCGCTCCCCGGCGGCAGCAATTCGTCACCGGTGGCGAGAATGGCGATGCGTGGCCTGCGATAGACGGAGAGTGCCGCGTGGTTCATCGCCGCCGCCAGCGTCAGGTCGGTGAAGCCGAGTTCCCGGCCGGCTTCCAGAGCCGTTTCGCCTTCAGTGAAATCCTGCCCGCGCGGACGGATGTGTCGCCCGGCGGTGACAGCGAAGGTGGTGCGGATTTTTCCGTCGTCCAGCAGTTCGGCGTCTTCCTGAATGAGGATCGTATCGGCGCCATCAGGCACGGGTGCGCCGGTGAAGATGCGTACGGCTTCGCCTTTGCCCACCGTGCCCGCGAAAGCATGGCCGGCAGCCGCCTGACCGATGAGGGTGAGGACCGAGCCGATCTCCGCCGCGTCGGCGCTACGCAGCGCATAACCATCCATGGCTGAGGCATCGAAGGGAGGCTGGGTAAGGCGGGCCGCCAGATCGGTCGCGAGAACGCGGCCATCACATTCGGCAAGCGGCAGGGTTTCGCTGTCCGTGACCGGAACTGCAGCTTCCAGAAGGCGTTTAATGGCCTCGTCCACGGGCAGCAACGGGTTCATTCAGCTCTCCTGGCGGCGGAAATCACCGGATTTGCCGCCGCTCTTTTCGAGAAGACGGATATTGACGATTTCCATGCCTTTGTCGGCGGCTTTGGCCATGTCATAGATCGTCAGGCAGGCGATGGAGACGGCGGTCAGCGCTTCCATTTCCACGCCGGTCTTGCCAGACAGTTTCACCATGGCCTCGACGCGGAGGCCGGGCAGGCCGGTGTCCTCGGTAATGTCCACGGCTACCTTGGTCAGCATCAGCGGGTGGCAGAGCGGGATGAGGTTTGCCGTCTGCTTGGCGGCCATGATGCCGGCGAGGCGCGCGGTGCCGATGACATCGCCCTTCTTGGCGTTGCCGTCGCGGATGAGCGCCAGCGTTTCCGGCTTCATCTTCACGAAACCCTCGGCTACGGCGACACGGACGGTCTCGGCCTTGTCGCCGACATCGACCATATGCGCCTCGCCGCTCGCATCGATATGGGTGAGCTTCTGGCCATCGCTCATCGGCGTATTATTCCGCGGCCAGAATGCCGGAGTGGCCGGTCAGCAGGGCCTTGGTCGCCGCCGTCACATCGTCCTTGCGCATCAGGCTTTCGCCGACGAGGAATGTGCTGATGCCGCTCTTTTCCAGGCGCTGGCAATCCTCGAAGGTGAAGATGCCGCTTTCGCCGACCAGCAGCTTGTCGGCCGGCACGAGGCCTGCGAGCTTCTCGCTGGTTTCGAGGCCGACTTCGAAGGTGCGCAGATTGCGGTTGTTGATACCGAGAAGCGGGGAAGTGAGTTTCAGCGCCCGTTCGGTTTCCTCCGCATCATGAACTTCGATCAGCACGTCCATGCCAAGCGCAAAAGCCTCGTCCTCGAGCCGCTTCGCCTCGTCGTCGGAAAGCGATGCCATGATCAGCAGGATGCAATCCGCACCCCAGGCGCGGGCCTCATGCACCTGATAGGTATCGAACATGAAATCCTTGCGCAGTGCCGGCAGAGCGCAGGCATTACGGGCGGCGGTCAGAAATTCCGGCGCGCCCTGAAAGCTCGGCGTATCCGTCAGGACCGAGAGGCAGGCGGCACCACCCGCCTCATAGGCAGCGGCCAGCGCCGGCGGGTCGAAATCCGGGCGGATGAGGCCCTTGGAGGGGCTGGCCTTCTTGATTTCGGCGATGAGGCCGAACTTGCCTGCGGCCTGCTTTGCGCGCAGCGCCTTATAGAAACCGCGCGGTGCGCTCTGGTCTGCGGCCATGGCCTTCAGATCGGCCAGCGAAACCTTGGCCTTGGCGGCGGCGATTTCCTCCAGCTTGTAGGTCTCGATCTTTTTGAGAATGTCGCTCATGGTCTCGCTCTCATTCCTGCCCTGAATTGGCTTCGTTGGATACGGCGACCAGACGGTCGAGCGCCGCGGCGGCCTTGCCGCTGTCGAGCGCATCGCTGGCAATCGTCATCGCCTGGCTCAGCGTCTCCGCCTTGCCAGCAATGACCAGCGCGGCAGCCGCGTTGCACAGCGATATGTCGCGATAGGCGTTGCGCTTGCCGGAGAGAACCTCGCGCAGCGCCGCTGCATTGGCGATGCCATCGCCGCCCTTGAGATCGTTCATCAGGGCCGGCTCGACACCGAAATCTTTCGGTGTCAGATCGAAGGTGCGGATCTTGCCGTCTTCCAGTGCGGCCACATGGGTGACGCCCGTGGTGGTGACTTCATCCATGCCGTCGCCGTGGACGACCCAGATGCTCTCGGAACCCAAATCCCGCAGCACTTCGGCAAGCGGCACCAGCCAGCGTGGCGAAAAGACGCCGAGCAATTGTCGTTTTGCGCCGGCCGGGTTGGAGAGCGGGCCGAGCAGGTTGAAGATGGTCCGGGTGCCAAGTTCGACGCGGCTCGGGCCGACATGGCGCATGGCGGAATGGTGCATCTGCGCGAACATGAAACCGAGGCCAGCCTCAGCGATGCAGCGGGCGATGAGATCGGGGCCGATATCGAGCCTCACGCCGAGCGCGGAGAGCGCATCCGCCGTGCCGGATTTAGAGCTCAGCGCCCGGTTGCCGTGCTTGGCGACCGGCAGGCCCGTGCCGGCTGTGATGATCGAGGCCAGCGTCGAGATATTGTAGGTGCCGATGCCATCACCGCCGGTTCCGACGATATCGATGGCATTGGCGGGGGCCGAAACCGGCAGCATGCGGGCACGCATGGAAGAAACCGCGCCGACGATTTCGTCGACCGTTTCGCCGCGCACACGCAGCGCCATCAGGAAACCGCCGATCTGCGACGGGGTGGCTTCGCCCGACATCAGAATATCGAAAGCCGTGCGCGCATCCTCGCGGTTCAGGCTTTCTCCGTTCGCGACCTTGGCGATCAGCGGCTTCAGTTCGGCCATGTCTCGCCCCCCGGTTAGAAACCGACCATCGCCTGATCGGCGAGGGCCTGGTTGATCGTCACACCATAATCATTCTGCAGACGGTTGACCATCTGATCCAGCATGTCGTCGCCGGCCGCGCGGGCAATGGCGGTAAACTGCTGGTCGTCATTGGCAAGCGCGTCTGCCGGGGCATTGGCGTCAACCGAGGTGACCTTGAAGAGGATACGGCTGGAACCGTCGGCATCGGCCGCGGTGCCGACCACGCCTTCGGCGCCCGAGAAGACGGCGGCGATGGTCTGTCGGCCGAAAATCGCATCCTCGCTGGTGCGGCGCAGGCCGGATTTCTGCTCGACGGCAAGGCTTAGCTCACCGGCGACGGCTTCCAGCGTTTCGCCCTTTTCAACGCGGGCCTTCAGCTCGTCGGCCTTCGCTGCAAGCGCGGTGCGCTGCTGCTCTGCCGTCCAGTCGGCCACGACATCGTCGCGGACTTCGGCAAGCGTGCGGTCGCGGGCAGGGATGATCTGCTCGACGTCGAACCAGATATAACCTTCACGGCCGAGATTGATCGGCAGGGCGTCAGTGCCGGGTTCGGTCTTGAACACGTCCTGTGCGAGCTGCGGCGACGGCAGGCCCTCGATCGCATCGCCCTTTTCATTGAGGCCGGCGGCGTCGATGGCGTCAATGGTGACGGGCTTCAGGTTGAGCTGCTTGGCGGCATCGGCGAGCGAAGAGCCACCGGCGCGCAGATCCTCATAGCGATCATGCACATTGGTGATTTCTTCCGCGGCGGCGGCGGTGGCGAGGTCCTTGCGGATATCTTCCTTGGCTTCATCAAGCGTGCGGGTGGTTTCCGGCTTGATGCCGGTGACGCGCAGAAGGATCGGGCCGAAGGAACCATCAACCACCGGCGATACGCCGCCATCCTTCTGGATGGCGAAGGCGGCATCGGCAATCGACTGGTCGGGGATGGTATCCTTGGTGAATTCGCCGAGGGTAACATCGGAGGCAGTCTTGCCCTGGTCCTTCACCACCTGGTCATAGGTGGTGTTGCCGAGCCTGATCTGCTCGGCGGCAGCGGCAGCCATTTCCTTGTCCGGGAAGGTCAGCTGCTCTACGGTGCGGCGACCGGCGGTGCGGAAGCTGTCCTTGTGGCTGTTATAATAATCGGCGATCTGCGCGTCCGTTACCGAGGCTGGCTCGGCGATATCGGACGGTTCCAGCTTCACATAGGTGAACTTGCGGAACTCAGGCGCGCGGTACTTCGACTTGTTGGTTTCGAACCAGGGTGTGAGCACGTCGTCGCCCGGTGCCTTGACCGGCGGGATGACGGCGTTGGACAGAATGACGTAATCGACGGCGCGCTGTTCGTTGCGATACTGCTTCAGCGCATCCACCAGCACCTGCGGTGCGGCAAAACCATCGGAGACGGCTTCGACGATCTGGCTGCGGACGGCAACCTTGCTGCGCTCCTTGATATAGTCGTCTTCACGGAAGCCGGAATTGCGCAGGCGCTCGCTGAAGAGATTACGGTCGAACTGACCGTTGACCGACTTGAAGGCCGGGTCCTCGGCGATGAGGTTGGCGAGGCGGTTTTCCGAAAGGCCGAGATTCATCTTCGAAGCCAGTTCGTCAAGCGCCGCACCGGCCGCAAGCTGGCTGAACACCTGACGATCGATGCCGAAGGCCTTGGCCTGTTCGGTCGTCAGTCTCGTGCCGAACTGGCGGCTGAGATCGGAAACCTGGCGCTGATAGGCAAGGCGGAATTCCTGCGGGCTGACCGTCTGGTCGCCCACCGTCATGACGGCATGGGAATTGGCGGTGACAAGCGATGCGGAGACGCCCCAGACGCCGAACGAAACAACAAGCAGGAGAAGCAGCAGCTTGGCTGCCATGGTTCGAGAAGCATTTCTCAGGGAATCGAGCATCGTTATGCAAACCTCACAGGAACGTCATCGCGGTCGCCAGCCTTCCGGCCCGCAACGTATCGGCGTTCCTTAAATCAATCCAAAGGGAAATTGAAGGGAATTTGCCTTGGAAAAACGGGGTTTTGAAAACGCTTGTGTGATTGGAGGGCGGTTTTTCCGCCGTCATCTTCTTCGTATTGCCCTGTGAGACGGCAAAATAAAACCGCCCGGAGGGTCCAGGCGGTTACGAAGAATCATTTTAAAAAGCGCTGAGGCCGATCCGCCGCGCTCAGAAAGCGCGGTTTCGACGGATCGTCGCCTTGAATTCCTCATCCTCACGCCGCATCTCGGCGACGACGGAGATCATCGACGTCACGAACATTACGCTGATCAGGGCCAGAAGCATCGTCAGAAATGTGAACATGATATCGTCTCCTAGAGTTTTGAGGAAATTCTCCCCGCTGCTCAGTAATAATTCATATACTGATAACGGGCAGTCAGCTGCGGGTAGTCCGGTCCCTGGGCTTCAGGCTTCTGATCATAAAGGCTAAACGTCGTTGCTACCATTGCGATAACCAGAACTGTCCAGGCGGTGCTGATGACGCTGATTTTCGCCGAAGTTGACTGTTTTTCTCTTACAAACATCTGTCTGTTCCTTTGGTTTTTTATTAACGCACCATGTTTCAACATGTTCCGCGTTAACCGTAAAAATCGATTAGCATCGCCCCGGTGAAACTTCCTTGAATGGCTCGTTCATCTGGCGTTCAGAAAACTGGCGAGGGGCGTCATTCGAGAAAAAGATACTCAGCTGCGAATGATGCGATGACCGAAAGGACGATCATGAAGGCCAGCATTTTCAATTCTCCGGGTGATTAACGGGTGAGGAGCGTTTCGGTTTCCCGATGCTGTGCATTTAAACAAAATAGCTGTGAAACCGCACTGAACGGCCCGTTCATGCGCGGTTCACGCCACCCTTCCGGTTGTGGCGCGTGGTTATAAAGTCTTGCGCCGCGTGGCTCTCCATGACAAAAGGCGGGCACATGAATATCCAGCATCGAAGCGCGCCCACCATCTGAGAGCGATATGACGATTGCCTTTTATCCAGGATCATTCGATCCGATGACCAACGGACATCTGGATGTGCTTATCCAGGCGCTGAACGTGGCGTCGAAAGTCATCGTCGCCGTTGGCATCCATCCCGGAAAAGCACCGCTGTTCAGCTTCGACGAGCGGGCGGCACTGATAAGCCGGGCGCTTTCCGAAACCCTGCCGGGCGAGGCGGCACGCGTGGAAGTCGTGTCCTTCGACA
Source organism: Agrobacterium fabrum str. C58 (assembly GCF_000092025.1). Lineage (NCBI taxonomy): Bacteria > Pseudomonadati > Pseudomonadota > Alphaproteobacteria > Hyphomicrobiales > Rhizobiaceae > Agrobacterium > Agrobacterium fabrum. Next base: position 1,668,438 of record NC_003062.2, on the reverse strand, counting down.
ATCTGGTTGTCGATGCCGCCCGCCAGCATGGCGCGCATCTTTTGCTGCGCGGCCTTCGCGATGGCACCGATCTCGATTATGAAATGCAGATGGCCGGCATGAACCGCCAGATGGCGCCTGATATTCAGACCGTGTTCCTGCCCGCCGGCACCTCGTCGCGACCCATTACAGCCACATTGGTCCGGCAGATCGCCGCCATGGGCGGCAATGTCGATGCCTTCGTGCCGAAAGCCGTGCTTGAAGCCCTCAACGCCAAGCTGAAGCGCTGACTTCAGCCTTACATTCTGGAGCCAATCCGATGAAACTCGTTCGATTTGCCTTTGCCGGCGCCCTGTTTGCCGGCGCGCTTGCCGCCAGCACTTTTGCTTCGGCTGCTGAACTTCTGACCGTCCAGCTGAAGGACGGCCCTGTTGTCATCGAACTGATGCCTCAGGTTGCGCCCAAGCATGTGGCGCAGATCGAGGCGCTGGCGAAAAAGGGCGCTTATGACAACGTTGCCTTCCACCGCGTCATCGACGGGTTCATGGCGCAGACCGGTGACGTTCAGTATGGCAACATGGAGAAGGGCTTCAATGCCCAGCGCGCCGGCACCGGCGGCTCCGACATGGCCGATATTCCGGCTGAATTCTCCAAGACACCGTTCACCCGCGGCGTGGTCGGCATGGCTCGCTCCAGCGATCCGAATTCCGCCAATTCGCAGTTCTTCATCATGTTTGCCGACGGTCCGTTCCTGAACGGTCAGTACACCGTGGTCGGCAAGGTCGTGTCCGGCATGGAAGCCGTGGACAAGATCAAGCGCGGCGCCGGCGGCAACGGCGAAGTTTCCAACCCCGACCGGATGATCAAGGTCACCGTCGGCAAGAAGTAAGGTAGGGCAATAGAGCCCGAAAAGAGGAGAATAACCATGACCGAGATCAAGGATCCGGAAAACACCATCATCATGGAAACGACGACCGGTAAGGTCGTGATCCAGCTGCTTCCGGAAGTTGCGCCGGGCCACGTTGCCCGCATTAAGGAATTGGTATCGGAAGGCGCTTATGACGGCGTCGTGTTCCACCGCGTCATCGAAGACTTCATGGCCCAGACGGGCGACGTGAAGTTCGGCAAGAAGGGTTCTGAGAGCTTCAACCCGGCCCGCGCCGGCATGGGCGGCTCCGAGAAGGAAGACCTGAAGGCGGAATTCTCCGCCATTCCGCACGTTCGCGGCACCTGCTCCATGGCCCGTTCGCAGAGCCCGAACTCCGCCAACTCGCAGTTCTTCATCTGCTTCACGGATTCCCCGTGGCTGAACAAGCAGTACACGGTCTGGGGCCAGGTCATCGAAGGCATGGAAGCCATCGACAAGATCAAGCGCGGCGAGCCGGTGAAGGATCCCGATTCGATCGTTTCCATCAAGCTTGCTTCTGCGGCTTGAGAATAGCGTATAACGTATTTACCCGCTCCGCAGGAAACTGCGGGGCGTTTCACATTGGTGACAAGGGTGCCAACCTCTCAGGCGTCATCCTCGGGCTTGTCCCGAGGATCTAACCACGTTGACGTTGTGGATCGTTAGATCCTCGGGACAAGCCCGAGGATGACGTCGAGTGTAGAAGCACCCTGTCACCACCTTCCACCCGCCCCATGCCATGCAGGGCGGGTTTTGATATTTTCGAGAGCCCTTGCAATGCGTGTAGACCTGTTCGATTTCGACCTGCCCGAGGAGAATATCGCCCTTCGCCCGGCGAACCCGCGCGATAGCGCGCGCCTGCTGGTGGTCGATCCGAATGAAAACCGCATGGAAGACCATCGCGTCTTCGACCTGCCGTCGTTCCTGAGGCCCGGTGATGCGCTTGTCTTCAACGACACCCGTGTCATTCCCGCCCAGCTGGAAGGCGTGCGCCTGCGCGAAGGTGCGCCGGAAACGGCGGTGTCGGCGACGCTGCATATGCGTGCCGATCAATCCCGCTGGAAGGCTTTCGCGCGGCCCGGCAAGCGCATCAAAGAAGGCGACCGTATCCGTTTCGGTTATGACCGCGACACTGTTAATTCATCCAGCGGGGCCTGCGGTCTTGCCCATCTCGAAGCCACCGTCGAGGAAAAGGGCGAGGAGGGCGAGATCACGCTGCTTTTCGACATTTCCGGCCCGGTGCTGGATGAGGCGATAGCCTCTGTTGGCCATATTCCTTTGCCGCCTTACATCGCCGCCAAGCGGCCCGAGGACCAGCAGGACCAGACCGACTATCAGACCATTTACGCCCGCGAGAAGGGTGCGGTTGCCGCCCCCACCGCCGGGCTGCATTTCACCCCCGATCTGTTCGAAGCGCTCGACAGTGCCGGCATCGAACGGCATTTCGTGACGCTTCACGTTGGGGCAGGCACCTTCCTCCCGGTGAAGTCCGATGATACCGACGATCACAAGATGCATTTCGAGATCGGGTATGTGTCGCAAGAGACTGCTGACCGGCTGAATGCGGTGAAGGCGCGGGGCGGGCGCATCGTCTGCGTCGGTACCACCTCGCTGCGCCTGATCGAAAGTGCGGCCACCGAAGATGGCACCATCCACCCATGGTCCGATGCCACCGGCATCTTCATCACGCCCGGATATCGTTTCCGCGCTGTCGATATGCTGATGACCAATTTCCATCTGCCGAAATCCACGCTGTTCATGCTGGTTTCGGCTTTCTGCGGTCTCGAAACGATGCGTGACGCTTACAGGCACGCCATCGAAACCGGATACCGCTTCTATTCCTATGGCGATTCCAGCCTGTTGTTCCGGAAAAACTGATGCACGAGAAATTCACCTTCACCCTGAAATCCACGAGCGGCGGCGCGCGCCTTGGCGAAGTCGCCATGCCGCGCGGTGTCATCCGCACGCCCGCCTTCATGCCGGTTGGCACCGTTGGTACCGTCAAGGCCATGTATCTCGACCAGGTGCGCGAGCTGGGGGCCGATATCATTCTCGGCAATACCTATCACCTGATGCTGCGGCCCGGCCCGGAGCGCGTTGCCCGTCTCGGCGGTCTGCACGAGCTGATCCGCTGGCCGCACCCGATCCTCACCGACAGCGGCGGCTTTCAGGTGATGTCGCTTTCCGGCCTGCGCAAGCTCGACGAGAAGGGCGTGACCTTCAAGAGCCATGTGGACGGTTCGCTGCACCACATGTCGCCGGAACGCTCGATCGAAATTCAGGGCATGCTAGATTCGGACATTCAGATGCAGCTTGACGAGTGCATCGCGCTGCCGGCCGAGCGTAAGGAAATCGAGCGTGCCATGGAAATGTCGCTGCGCTGGGCCGAGCGCTGCCGCGTCGCCTTTGGCGAACAGCCCGGCAAGGCCATGTTCGGCATCGTCCAGGGCGGCGACCAGCCGGACCTGCGTATCCGTTCCGCCGAAGGGCTGAAAGAACTTGATCTCAAGGGTTATGCCGTCGGCGGTCTTGCCGTCGGCGAGCCGCAGGATGTGATGCTCGGCATGCTCGATATCACGCTGCCGGTGCTGCCCACCGAAAAGCCGCGTTACCTGATGGGTGTCGGCACGCCTGACGATATCCTGAAATCGGTGGCGCGCGGCATCGACATGTTCGACTGCGTGATGCCGACCCGCTCGGGCCGTCACGGGCTGGCGTTTACCCGCCGTGGCCGCGTCAACATCCGCAACGCCCGTCATGCCGAGGATATGCGCCCGCTCGACGAGCAGTCCAACTGCCCGGCCTCGCGCGATTATTCCCGCGCCTATCTGCATCACCTCACGCGCTCCAACGAAGCGCTGGGCGGCATGCTGCTCTCCTGGCACAATCTTGCCTATTATCAGGAGCTGATGCAGGGTATCCGCACGTCGATCGAGGAAGGTCGTTTCGCCGATTTTTATGCGGAAACCATCGAAATGTGGGCGCGGGGCGACATAGACCCGGTCTGATCTTTTCCGACTCTTCCTCCTGTTGCGGACGCTTTCCTTGGCACATGCGCCTTACGTTCTTTTCCGGGATGACACGACCGGCACGGTGACAGCCTTCACCGAGCCGGAGGAAATCATCGTCGCGGACGAGCCCGAGGCGTTTTTTACCGCGCTTCAGCGCATGGAAGAGTTGCGCCGTGCCGGGAAATATCTCGCCGGCTATATGTCCTACGAGGCCGGTTTCCTGTTCGAACCGAAACTTGCGCCCTTTGCCGCCGAGCCCCGCAATGTACCGTTTCTGAATTTCGGCGTCTTCTCCGGCCCGCAGCCGGATGAGGGTCGCTTTGCGCGGCCTGACGCGGTGCCAGATGCGGACGCGTTTCTTACCGATCCGGTAGCGGCCTGGACGCTTCCCGAATATCAGCAGCGTTTCGGGAAGCTGCACGATCATCTGCGCCGGGGAGATTGTTACCAGGGCAATCTGACCATGCCCGTGCATGCCGGCTGGAATGGCGATCCGCTAACGGCCTTCTGGTCGCTGATCGAACGCCAGCCGGTGAAATACGGCGCGCTGGTTGATCTTGGCGGCCCGATCATCCTGTCACGTTCGCCGGAACTGTTTTTCTCGGTCGATGGCGAGGGTTTTATCGAAACCCACCCGATGAAGGGAACCACGCCGCGCGGCGCGAATGCGCTAGAGGACCGGGCGATCATCGCGGCGATGCTTGAGGATGACAAGACGCTCGCCGAAAACCGCATGATCGTCGATCTCCTGCGCAACGACATTTCCCGCATCACCGAAGTCGGCAGCCTCGATGTGCCGCGCCTGTTCGATATCGAGACTTATCCGACCGTGCATCAGATGGTCAGCCATGTCAGGGCGAAACTTCTGCCCGAGGTGACCGTGGAGGACATTTTTTCGGCCCTGTTTCCCTGCGGCTCGGTCACCGGCGCGCCAAAAATGTGGGCGATGAAAATCCTGCGTGAACTGGAAGCGTCGTCGCGAAACGCCTATTGCGGCGCGATCGGCTTTATGTCCCCCAATGGTGATATGCGGTTTTCGGTGGCGATCCGCACGATGACGCTGTTCGATGACGGCCGTGCGGTCTTTAATGTCGGTGGCGGCATCGTGTTCGATTCCGTGGCGGAGGCGGAATATGATGAGTGTCTGCTGAAATCGAAATTCGCGGTGGGGGACAGGTTGCTGCGGGGGTGATCTGCTAATTCATTCCTGTATCCAGGCGTAAAAGAAACGCGACGAGATCGGCCTGATCGTTCAGGCCAGTTTTGGCGAACACGCTGCGAAGATGAGTTCTGGCCGTTTCGTAGGACATTGCCATGACGCGCGCGATGTCACGCAGGGCTTCTCCGCGAGACAAACGTCCAGCCAATGCGGCCTCGGTGCGGGTCAGGCCGAAAAGTTCTTGCAGAACCGCCGCTGCCGGTGTGCCGCGCTCGTATGGATCGACCAGGATGACATAGGTCTGGCAGGGTGAAAAAATGTCTCTGGCGACGCCTCTAGCAGGAGAAACAAAGGCGACGACTGGCGTCGAGTTCCACCTTTTTAACAATACGGGGTTGTTAAAACATTCCTGTGGATGCGTGCATGCCCGACCGATGGCGCGTTCGAGCCGCGTCGCCGACTGTCGGCATGCCGAAACAAGGCGTTTGTCCCGAATACGCAGATCGTCGTCAAACATCTTATCGGCCGCAACAGTGGTGCGAACGACCTCGCCCAGGCGGTTCAACATCACAACCGCCTTGTCGCTTAAATTGAAAGTCTCAAGCGCTGCAACGGCGCTGGAGGACGCAAGCGTCTCGGCAAGCAAGGCGTTGGCCGACAGGCTCGTGGACAAGCGTAGAAGCAGGCCGGTCTCGGCGTCGCAAAACGGTCCTTGCGCCTCAGACCGCTGTATGGACAGCGCCCACTCCTCCTCAAGTCCTTTTATCCTTATTCCGGCGAACCACTTCAGACCGAAAGGGCGGAGTAGTTCCTGATAAAAGGGGTCTCTGGTTATTTCCTCTACAGTCAGGCAATCCAGATCCGTAACTAAACCCTCGCGATACAACATCGAAACTCCACGAAAGCGTGGATCGGCCTTGCTCCAACCGTCCTTCAAATATTGATCGACTAACTCCACGCAGCTCGAACTTGTTGGGAGCTGCGCTGCTGCGCCCTTGAGTGGTATAAACGCGGCGCCGGTCGCTCCAATTCCCTCGCTTAATGCGTCAAGGGCATGTCGCCAGGTTTGGCGCCCGAGTGCCGCGTCCGAAAAAATCTCCGCAAGCCCGTCAATATTCCACGCGGTACACACCATGGGTTGCCTTTGAGATTTAAGTATTACTAAATAATAATTAAAGTTTACAGTATAGTATATCTCTAAATGTTGAAGTCTATCTGTAGTTTAATGATTTTTTCGACCGAAACGGTACGAATTTTAGTCGCTACTCCAATTGGGTGAGTGGTGCATAGCGGCGTCAATGTATGAATACGCGAACAAAACCAGAGGAGATTGAAGGGAATTGTGAACCGTTGCTGCGGGAACGGGGAGCGCCGGGATAAGCTGTTTCAAACGGAATTTTACCGCGATTATACTACTCTAATAGAGGAATATCTCTTGATGTACTTTAAACCTTTTACAATCCGCGCTGCCGTCGCGTCACTTTTAATAATTTTCGGTGCGGTGGTCGATACGTCATCACAAGCAATGGCTGGTCACGGTTCTTCGCATGGGATCGAGACACGCGGTGGCGGCGGACGTAGCGGCGGCGGTGGTGGTTCCGGTAGCTCCGCCGCAACAGGCGCCCTTATAGGCCTGGGTATGGGCCTGCTTCTTCAAGGGTTGGCCAATGCTCCATCTGGGCGCCCTGAGGCGTCGGCAGGAGAAGAAAAGTCCGGCGATCAACTCAATCGAGAATCCCGCGAGCGCTGGCGTCGGGCGATGGAGGCGAAAAAAAAGCGGGCTGAGAATGCTTCCGCCGACGCCAGCAGTTGCGTCACGTTCGACCGGCGCAGCAACTCGCTCGCCGACTTCATCGTCAACAGTTGCAATGTCCCGATTGTCGTCAGATGGCGCGATAGCGGAAATTGCCGTACCCGTTGCATGAGCGGTGCGCCCGCTGGGGAGCGCTCGACTATAACGAAAATAAAGGGTTCGGTTTCGTATACAGCGTGCCAGGGCGCCTATTGCTCACCTAGGAAATTCTGATTGAGCCATTGCCTGACATGCGCCGGCGCGAAGAATTCGCGCGCCGGCGCATTCGGACTCCGCTGAAATTGTCCTCAGTATGGGGATAGTTGGGGTTGAAGATGCAGAGTTAAATGCGATGACTGCATCCGTCTGCCAGAAAAACTGCGCCGGTTCGCTGTCGCAACTCTCTCAGCGCCCGATCACCTCAAACGCACCATCCTCCACCAGCACTTCCTTCGCTACCGTATGGCTGAGAAAACCGCCTGGGCTGGCGCTCGCGCCATAGGCACCGGATTGCAGGATGGCGAGGAGATCGCCGGCGTTCAGTTTCGGCAGGGTCGCATTGCGGGCGAGCGTATCGAGCGGGGTGCAGAGCGGGCCGACGATGGTGGCTGTCTCATCGTGTGCCGCCTGCATCATGGCCGGTGCGACGATGGGGTAGTTGCGTTTGACGATCTGGCCGAGATTGCCGGAGGCTGCCAGGTGGTGGTGCATGCCGCCATCCGTGACCACGAAGGTGGTGCCGCGCGAGGTCTTTACCGAGTTGACCTCTACCACATAGAGGCCGCCAGGGCCGGCGAGGAAGCGGCCGGGTTCGACTATGACATGGGCATCGGCGATCAGCGGATGCGCCTTTAGAAGCGCCTTGAGATCGGGAATGGCGGCAGCCACCTTGGCGAGATCGAGCGATGTTTCCCCGGCGAAATAGGGAATGCCGAGGCCGCCGCCGAGATCGATGGTTTCGAGCGGTTTGCCGAGCATTTGCGCCATGCGACCTGCAAGAGCGATGGCGTGTCGCCATTGGGAGACAAGCATGTCGGCATCGAGGATCTGCGTGCCGCCGTAAATATGGATACCAACGAGATCGATATGTCTGACGTTCGCAAAGAGCTTCAGGACGTTTTCCAGTTCCTCCTCGTCGAAACCGAAGGCCGTGGCCTTGCCGCCCATGCGCATGGCGCCCGCCTGCGCATCCGGCACCGGATTGATGCGGATCGACGCCTTGACCGGCCTGTTGATCGCCTCGATACGGGCGATTTCTTCCGCACTCTCGATGTGGATTTCACCGATACCGCCCTCGATCACTTCGCGCAATTCGGCCATGCTCTTGCCGGGGCCGGCGAAGATGATGTTATCAGGCGCGACGCCGGCCTTTACAGCGGCGCGATATTCGCCAACGGAGGCGATTTCCGCGCCGGCGCCTTCTTCGCGGAAAAGTGAGATGATGGCGGGCAGGGGATTGGCCTTCACCGAATAATAGATATCGGCAAAACCGGAAAGCGCCGTTTCGAGATCGCGATAGGCTTGGCGCATGGCGCTGTTATCATAGAGAAAACACGGGGTCCCGGTTTCTGCAACGATATCGCGCACCGAAAGTCCGCCGATCAATAGATCGTTTTCGCTGATATCGAATAGTCCGGCGGCAAGGGCCGGGCCGTGGTTCTGGGATTTATCCGTGGGCGCCATTGTCCGTCCGTTCGCGCACCAACGCGCGGTAATCCACCTTGCCATTGGCGGTGATCGGCAGCCGCTCGACCAGTTCGATGGCGCGCGGGATCATGAAGGGGGCGAGCATTTCGGCGGCCTTCTTCAGCGCTGCCGAAACATCGATAGTCTCACTGGCCGCGGTTGCCACGGCATGCACCTTTTCACCGGCAAACGGGTCCGGCAGGCCGATGACGGCAACCTCACGGAAAAGCCCCGTCGACATCAGGCTTTCCTCGACCTCAGTCGGGCTGATGCGATAGCCCGAGGATTTGATCATGGCATCGTTGCGGGCAACAAAGCTGAAGAAGCCGTCCTCGTCTTCCACCGCAAGATCGCCGGAGTAACACACGGTCTCGCCGCCGCGCGCAGCCGGAATGAAAGGGTGAGGGCGCAGGACCTTGGCGGTGTCTTCCGGCCGGTTCCAATAGCCGAGAGAGACGGTTGGGCCGCGATGCACGAGAATGCCGGGCTCGCCCGGTTTTGCCCTTTGTCCCTTGTCGGTGACGATGAAGATTTCACATTCGGGAATGGCCTTGCCGATGGAGGTCGGGCGGCGGTCGATTTCGTCCGGCGGCAGGAAGGTGGAGCGGAAGGCCTCGGTCAGGCCATACATCAGGTAGATTTTCGTGTCCGGCAGCTTTTCGCGCAGCGCCTTCACGGTCTCCTGCGGCACACGCCCGCCGGAATTGGTGAGGTAGCGCAGATGCGGTAGGGGCGTTTTCGCGAGCAAAGGGGCTGCCCGCGTCAGGATCGCCCAGATGGTCGGCACGCCGGCAAGGCCGGTGATGGCCTGGTCGCGCAGGTCGCGGACGATCTCGTCGCCCAGCCGGAAGGTGGAGATAATAGTGGTCGCGCCCTGTTCCACCGCCGTCAGCAGCTGGTTGAGACCATAATCGAAGCTGAAGGGCAGGAGGGAGAGAATGCGGTCCTTGCCGGTAATATCGAGATAGGTACGCACGATCCGCGCACCGGCCAGAAGATTGCGGTGCGACAGCATCACACCCTTGGGCGAGCCGGTGGAGCCGGATGTATAAAGGATGGCCGCGAGGTCTTCGCCGATCGCCGCCGAAGGGCGGGCGGGCGCGCTTTTGCGTGCCGTGATCTCTTCCGCCAGCAGGATCGTGATATCAGGAAGGTCAGTCAATGCTGCCTTCAGCTCATCCATCATTGCCATGCTGCTGATGACGATCTTCGCGCCGCAGTCGGTAACGATATGGCGAATCTGCTGTGCCTTCAGCAGCGCATTGACCGGCACGAAAACGCCGGATGCCATGCTGACGCCGAAGATCGACCAGCATTCCTCGAAGCCGCGCGGCAGGTAGATGACGACGCGATCGCCGCGCTCTGTGCCTGCTTCATGCAATGCCGCTGCACAATGTGCTGCTGCCTCCGCGAATTCGCGATAAGTCAGCGATTGTTCCTTATGCACAAGCGCCTGATCCTCGCTAGCCGCACGGGCAGCCAGAAGATGGTGCAGCAGGAAATGCGGTGTCATTTCCTCCGTTCCCTCAGAACGAAGGTGATGAGATCGGCGGGCGTGCCGAGATTGTCAGGGGTGAAATGCTCGTCATTCAGAATGATGCCGAAACTTTCGCCGAGAAAGACCATCAGTTCCAGAAAGCCGAGCGAATCGATCACGCCGCCTTCGAGAAGCTCGGTGTCGGCGGAGAAAGGCGTGTAGGCGGGAAAACGGTCAGCAAGGTAGGAATAAATGGTGTCGGCAACGTCGATTTCATTTTCTTTCGCCACGAGCATGCTTGTTCTCCAATTCCCCGTTTGATCCCCATGGACCCGCTCCGGAACGACGCTTTCCCTGTAAAGGCCAGGATTCCATCAGGTCACGCAGGATTCACTAGAATACCTAGGGTGGCAATAACACCAACTCTGAGTATGTTTCGTTAATAAATTGTGGGTTCCATGCGCCTTTTACTTGTATTGGCGCGAATTTATGTGCGGCAAAGCCACCGGCGCGACGGTCTTTTTCGCAAGCCGCCATGGTCAGGGCAAGCCGGCCTTTGCCAAGCAGGTGGCGGGCAATGGCGGGCAGGTGCCGTTGTGCGATCTCCCGGTCCTCGCAATAGATCAGACGGGCGGAGGGCAGTTTCTTCGTCGTGGTTTTCAGGAATACCAGCGGGTGGCGTCGGCCTTCCGCCTCCAGGATGGCCACGATGCAGCCGAGACGGGCGTGGTCTTCCAGCATCTCGCGTATTTCAGAAGACAGGGTTTCCGCCGTTGTCCGCGTCAGCGGATGGAGCCGCGCGCCTGCCGGACGAAATGCCGTCAGCGGCAGGGGATAAAACAATGTGCAATCCGTCACCGTGTGAAAACCCAGCCGCTCGTTCAGCTTGCTGGCTTCGGGCGAGGCGGTGAGATCGGTGAAGAGTTCGTTTTCGTCCGATGACGCCATCTGCAGCATGCGCGGCGCGAACCAGCGGCAGGACGGTTCGACATACCAGCTTGAAAGATTGACGATAACCCGGCCGGTATCGGGCAGGCGGCTTCTGATCGTCAGCAGCACACCTGCGGCATCGTCGCCCTTCATCAGCAACTGGCCGATCGGGCCGAGATGACGCCGCTCGTGATGTTCACCGATAAGCGACAGGCCACGCGCCCAGAAGGCCTCGCTTTTTTCCGGGAAACCTTTCGCCAGAAGGCCAACGGCGGCGGCGCGGTTTCCGTTGTCTATCGGCACGATTTTCAGGGGTCGCTCTCCGCTCACTGGCCTTGCTCTGGCCGGGGAGAGATTTTCAACTCCGCCGCGCAGTATTGGCTTACGACGATAGATTTACCGTGCCGTTAATCGCCATGGCTGCAGGAGGCCGGCGGCGATCACATTTGCATGAATGGCGGGCGCACCGTCAGGCGCGCCCACCTTCGTCTGGAATCAATAAACAACGACGCCGCGGATCGATTCACCCTTGTGCATCAGCTCGAAGCCCTTGTTGATGTCTTCGAGCGGCATGGTGTGGGTGATCATCGGGTCGATCTGGATCTTGCCTTCCATGTACCAGTCGACAATCTTCGGCACATCGGTGCGGCCGCGCGCGCCGCCGAAGGCGGTGCCCATCCAGTTACGGCCGGTGACCAGCTGGAACGGACGGGTGGAGATTTCCTGGCCGGCGCCGGCGACGCCGATGATGACCGACTTGCCCCAACCGCGATGCGAGGCTTCCAGCGCCTGGCGCATGACCTTGGTATTGCCGGTGCAGTCGAACGTATAGTCTGCGCCGCCGATGAGGTCGCCATTACGCTTCGTCATGTTGACGAGATAGGGCACGATGTCGTCGCCGACTTCCTTCGGATTGACGAAGTGGGTCATGCCGAATTTTTCGCCCCAGGCCTTGCGGTCGTTGTTGATATCGACGCCGATGATCATGTCCGCACCGGCAAGACGCAGGCCCTGCAGCACGTTGAGACCGATGCCGCCGAGACCGAAGACGATCGCCGTGGAGCCAATCTCGACCTTGGCGGTGTTGATGACGGCGCCGATACCGGTCGTGACGCCGCAGCCGATGTAGCAGACCTTGTCGAAGGGCGCGTCCGGGTTGATCTTGGCCAGCGCGATTTCCGGCAGGACGGTGAAATTCGAGAAGGTCGAGCAACCCATATAGTGGTGAATCTTGTCCTTGCCGATCGAGAAGCGCGAGGTGCCGTCAGGCATCACGCCCTGGCCCTGGGTGGCGCGGATGGAGGTGCAGAGATTGGTCTTGCGCGAGGTGCAGGAGTAGCATTCGCGGCATTCCGGCGTGTAGAGCGGAATGACGTGGTCGCCCTTCTTGACCGAGGTGACGCCGGGGCCGACATCCACGACGATGCCCGCACCTTCATGGCCGAGGATTGCCGGGAACAGGCCTTCCGGGTCAGCGCCAGAGAGGGTGAAATCGTCGGTGTGGCAGATGCCGGTCGCCTTGACTTCGATCAGCACTTCACCGGCGCGGGGACCTTCAAGCTGAACGGTCATGACCTCGAGCGGTTTTCCTGCCTGAATGGCAACGGCGGCGCGAACGTCCATATTCGATCTCCTCAGTCTTTTAATATCAAAGTAAAAAGGTTTTGCCCGAGCGCGGCTGGCCGGGCAAGGCAAAATCCGGTGACCCGGAATGGAAAAAGGGCGTGTGCGGTCACACGCCCCTTTATTCTGGCTGATAGATACGGGCAGGGCCTATGGCGTTGCGTCGCTCTCTTGTTCCGTTGCGACGCGTTCCACGCCAAGCCACGCCGCACAATCCTTCAGCGCCCGCGCTGCAACCAGCTGGCGTTTCATGATCGTCTTGTCCTTGCCGCGAAAACGTTTCACACCATCAGGCTTGACGATGGAGCCCGGCTCCAGTTCCGGGAACAGGCCGAAATTGATGTTCATCGGCTGGAAGGAACGCTTGCCCGGCTCATCATCGGATGAGAGGTGGCCGCCGGTGATGTGGTTGAGGAGCGAGCCCAGCGCCGTGGTGGCCGGCGGCAGGCTCGGGGCCTCGCCCTTGCGCTCCGCAGCGGCGAAGCGGCCGGCGAGCAGCCCGACGGAGGCGCTTTCCACATACCCTTCGCAGCCGGTAATCTGGCCGGCAAAACGCAGGTCGGGCCGCGATTTCAGCCTCAGCGAGCGGTCGAGCAGGATGGGAGAATCGATATAGGTATTGCGGTGCAGGCCGCCTAGGCGCGCGAATTCCGCATTTTCCAGACCCGGAATCATGCGGAACACGTCCGCCTGCACACTGTATTTCAGCTTGGTCTGGAAACCGACCATGTTGTAGAGCGTGCCGAGCGCATTGTCCTGCCGCAACTGGACGACCGCATAGGCTTTAACGGTCGGGTTATGGGCGTTGGTGAGGCCCATCGGCTTCATCGGGCCGTGGCGCAGCGTCTGACGGCCGCGCTCCGCCATGATCTCGATCGGCAGGCAGCCGTCGAAATAGGGCGTGCCTTCCCATTCCTTAAAACCGACCGTGTCGCCGGCGATCAGCGCGTCGATGAAGACGTTGTACTGTTCCTCATCCATCGGGCAGTTGATATAATCCTTGCCCGTGCCGCCGGGGCCGACCTTGTCGTAACGCGACTGGTACCAGCAGATATCCATGTTGATGCTGTCGCGGTGCAGGATGGGGGCAATGGCGTCAAAGAATGCCAGCGCATCTTCGCCCGTCTCAGCCTGAACCGCTGCTGCCAGATCCGGTGAGGTGAGCGGGCCGGTGGCGATGACGGTGCTGCCCCATTCCTTCGGGGGCAGGCCTGTTACTTCTTCGCGGACAACTGTCACCAATGGGTGATTTTCAAGCATATCCGTCACGGCCTGCGAAAACCCGTCACGGTCGACGGCCAGTGCGCCGCCGGCCGGCACCTGGTGTTTGTCGGCGCAGGCGATGATCAGCGAGCCGGCAAGCCGCATTTCCGCATGGATGACGCCGACCGCATTGGCCGTCGCGTCGTCGGAGCGGAAGGAGTTGGAACAGACCAGTTCCGCCAGCGTATCGCCCTTATGCGCATCCGTGCCGCGCACGCCGCGCATTTCGTGCAGGATGACGGGCACGCCGCTCTCAGCAATCTGCCATGCGGCTTCCGAGCCGGCCAGTCCGCCGCCCACGACGTGAATGGGAGAATGGGTCTTGTCTTGCATACTGGCGTCCATGAACCGCACGCGGGGCAAAGCTCCCGTCCGGCGGCTGTCATTCGAGTGATGGTTCGCGCGGGTCCCTCGGGGACGCGGCATTGTTGCGGGATGCACTAGCATGCATGGCCGGGGCAGCCAAATGTTTTTGCGGGGGGAATAAGCGCGGGAAGAGCCGATTGGCGTTATGGATCGAGCGCATGCCGCTTGTTTCTTCTCGTCGCTGGCGAGAAGAAATATGCTGCGATGCCGGGCGCTTTTCCAAAGGCTGGTTTCTCCAGCCGAACCCCCGGAATCAAAAACGGCGCCAGAGGCGCCGTTTTCTTAAAACCTGTCGCTCGATCGTCGCGCCCTGGAGGTCGGGCAGCGGGACGATCTTTTACGCCTTAGCGGAACGAACGGGAAGCAACGTTACGGATGTCGTAACGTGTCAGGCCGATGTCGCTCAGGGCCTGGTTGGACAGGCTGCCGAGTTCGTTGATCGTGCGGCGGTAGGAGATCCAGTTCTTTGCGATGCGGATAGGGTTCATGATCGTTTCCTCAATCTTTCTTTGATTTCGTCGGCCGGCTCAGTGTTTCTGTGCTCTCGGCTGTTGAGGTTTTATATATAGACATTAGGCCATGTTGTGCAGTGCAGAATTTAGGCTACTGCCATGCATTTGTGCACTATGTCGGCTAAATTTGCGGCTTCAAGCGGCACCTGAGCAAAATATGGGCGGAAGTGACTGCGTTTCGGGCGCTTTTGCTGGATTCGGCTGATGCGGAGGGTTTTGGCGGGTGTTTCGGGCCGGCGGAGGAGGCCGGAGGGCCTGCCGGCGCTGCTTTGACGCATGCGTTTTGATGCGTCATGCCCTGAAGATGCACGACGATGCATTTGGGTGTTCGGAGCCCAAACGAAAAAAGGCCAGAGACGGGAGCCTCAGGCCTTTTTGGGGAAGTCGTCTTCGCATCCGCCGCAATGAGCGGCGGCGCGTTTTATTATTAGAAGCCGACGGCGGTCTTGGCGACGCGGCGGATGTCCTGACGGCCGATGCCGAGGTCATTCAGTTCGCGGTCGCTCATGCGGCCGAGTTCGGTTACGGTCTGACGATACTTGCGCCAGTTGGTCAGCGAGCGTGCAATGTTCATTTTCATCTTCCTCTTCGTGCTGTTCAGTCTCTGCGGCCAGTCTTGGGAGGCTTTGGTCCGGGGCTGAACTGATCTCTGTATGACCATGAATATAATCGGTTTAAGCGAAACAAAAACAGACAAAGCAAGATGTCACCTATGCACGAAACGCAAGGCAAGCCGGTAAATTGACCCGATTGCGGTGATTCATGCATAATTTGTGACCAATTTATGAGCTTTTGGTGGCTATAGAGGGTTCTGCGATGCGAAGACGTGCGGCGGAGCCGGTGCAAGCCGGTGCGGGGCGGTGTGCGAAGGCGGAAGGCTGGATTGCGGGGTTTGACAGCGGGCAACTCTTCGGCACTGCCAGCCGCAAGCGGTGCTATATATAATGTCAGCATAGCCGCATAAATATTGCCGCCTTGCCGGATGCCTTCCCTTGCAGGCGCGGGGCTGCATTGAGAACGAAGGGTGGAGATGCGGGTGGTTTTCCTGTTCGGGACAACGCCTGCCTGATTGCCTGCTCATTTCCATCCCGCGCTGGTGGCAAGCAGCGGAAGAGGGCTCGCCGCCTTCCACCAGTTAGGTGCGGTCAATAAAAGTCCGAAGGAAACGAAAGGCGGCCATACGGCGTGCTTGACCCTTTCAGAACATTGTGACATACCGCCGCCCAACGTGCGGGTATGGCGGAATTGGTAGACGCATTGGTTTTAGGTACCAACGCTTCGGCGTGGGAGTTCGAGTCTCTCTACCCGCACCACAAGCAAAGCATGGCTGTGCCACGCTTGTGCCAGAGTGCATCTTTATAAGATGCGGGGAGCTTCGGGGTTCATTTCTCCCCTTTGGTCTTTTTCTCCGGTGCAGGCGAAACGGTGTCCGGCAGGCGCTTGTGTAAAGAAATAAGGGAAGCCACGGCCGGGGAACGACGTTTCCGGCGCAGTGCTCGAAAGTAAACCAACGGCTGTCTGAGCACCGCCGCCATGATGTGAAGGTTAGGAAAATGCAGGTTATCGAAACGCTCGCTGATGGGCTGAAGCGCGAACTCAAAATCGTTATCCCGGCTGCCGACATGAAGGCCCGTCTGGATGAGCGCCTGGTTGACGCCAAGGACAAGGTTCGCATCAACGGTTTCCGTCCCGGCAAGGTGCCGATGGGCCATCTGAAGAAGATGTACGGCAAGTCCATCATGGCCGACCTCGTCAACGAGCTGGTTCGTGAAAAGCCTTCCGAAATCCTTTCCAGCCGCGGTGAGAAGTCTGCAACGCAGCCGGCCATCTCCATGACCGAAGACGAGCAGGAAGCCGAAAAGATCCTGTCGGCCGAATCCGATTTCGAATTCACCGTTGCCTACGAAATCATTCCGGCCATCGAACTGAAGGCCAATGACGGCATCAAGGTTACCCGCGAAGTTGTTGAAGTCTCCGAAGACGAAATCAACGAGCAGATCCTCAAGATCGCCGAAAGCGCCCGTACCTACGAGACCAAGAAGGGCAAGGCCGCTGATGGCGACCGCGTCACTATGAACTATCTCGGCAAGGTTGACGGCGTTGCCTTCGATGGCGGCACTGCTGAAGACGCTGAACTGGTTCTCGGTTCGGGCCGCTTCATCCCCGGCTTCGAAGACCAGCTCGTTGGCGTTAAGGCCGGCGACGAAAAGACCATCACTGTGACCTTCCCGGCCGACTACCCGGCTGCGAACCTCGCAGGCAAGGACGCCACCTTCGACGTCACCGTCAAGGAAGTTGCTGCCGCTGCTGCTGTCGAAATCAACGACGAACTGGCTGAAAAGCTCGGTCTCGAATCGGCTGAAAAGCTGAAGGAGATCGTCAAGGGCCAGATCGAAAGCCAGTTCGGCAACGTCACCCGCCAGAAGGTCAAGCGTCAGATCCTCGACCAGCTGGACGAGATGTACAAGTTCGACACGCCGGCTGGCCTCGTCGACGCCGAGTTCGACAACATCTGGCGCCAGATCAACACCGATCTCGCCCAGTCCGGCAAGACCTTCGCTGACGAAGACACGACCGAAGAAGAAGCCCGCGAAGAATATCGCAAGCTTGCTGAACGCCGCGTCCGCCTCGGCCTCGTTCTTTCTGAAATCGGCGAAAAGGCCGGCGTCGAAGTGACCGAAGAAGAAATGCAGCGCGCGCTGTTCCAGCAGCTGCAGCAGTTCCCGGGCCAGCAGAAGGAAATCCTCGATTTCTTCCGCAACACCCCCGGCGCTTCCGCTTCGCTGCGCGCTCCGATCTTCGAAGAGAAGGTCATCGACAAGCTGCTCACCGAAATCTCGGTAACGGACAAGACCGTTTCCAAGGAAGAGCTGCTGGCTGACGACGGCGAAGAAGAAACGGAAACCAAAAAGAAGGCTCCGGCCAAGAAAAAGGCTGCTGCCAAGGCTGACGACGCCGCTGAAGGCGAAGAAGCCGCTCCGAAGAAGAAGGCTCCGGCAAAGAAGAAGGCCACTGAGGCCGACGCCGAATAATCTTCTTCAGTGCAAGCTGATTGAATTGAAGGGCCGTGGCGAAAGCTGCGGCCTTTTCGTTTGATTCAGGATGCGATGTGTTCGGCCTTGAACCGGTTGGCCAGCGGCATAATCATCGCCACTGGGCGCTACGCTAGAACTCCTTCCGGCTATCGCTTCTCGGATCGTTATCCACCTGATGAGGGGCATATAGATCGGTACGAGCTTTTTGCCGCCATGGTCGCGCGGGATGTTCCCGATCGATGATGACGTCCGCCAGCGCAATTGCCGGTAACCCATTCATTGGGCATTGAGCAACCCATTGACCATCCGGTGCTGCTATTCCCGATGGGGCGCCGGGACTTTGGGCGGCAAGTGTGGAATAGCTGACCCAATAGGTGTTGCTCGCTGCATGACCCAATATCTCGGCGGCAAACGCATGGGCATTTGAAGCGTCTTCGCCTGCGGTAGAAAACAGCACGCAATCAACATTCAGCTTCTCATATTCCATGAATATTTCCGGATAATGCGCCTCCATGCCAAGCGCGCAACCGAAACGGAAGCAATCGACTTCGAACGTCACCGGGAGGCGTCCCGGCGAGTACATGAACGAGATTTTGGTTTTCGACAAAAGGCGCTCATCATAGCGGGTTATGAGCGTTCCACGATCTGAGATGACATAGAGGCTGTTATATGGACGGTGTGGCGGCGTCAGTTGATGAATGGCACCTAGAACTGTCCAGAGTTTCAGTTTTCGCGCCAATTTCCTGATCGCCTCCAGTTCTTCGCGCAGAGTTTTCCATTCAAAGCGTGTCCAGTCGGCAGGGCCGATTTCCCGCGGGCCAGTCTCTGACATGATCCGTTTATGCGGCCAGCACGTTGCCCCTTCAGGGAAGTGTATGAGACGTGTGCCAGCATTATGGGCATTACCCATGAGACGGCGTATCTCGTTTCCGCAGGTCTTCAGGGCGGAAACGTCGCGGGGATCGTTGAACAAGGATGTTTGCGCGACCGCCACTCGTATTGAGTTGCTCGAAGGAGCGTCCGGTATTCTGCGAATATGCTGGAGAGCAGCAGTATAAGATTCGCCGGTTTTGGCTGCGCGAGCTCTTACACGACGTTTCAGATTGCTATTTTCAGTCATTGTCGGCCTTTCACGTTTCGGACGCAGTTCCCCAGCAACCCACCCGAAACGATCGGACCAAGACAGTTACCTGAGACAACAGTCCCTTTGCCTCCGTTGAAGACCCTGCTGGGGAAGGTCATGGAGGTTTAGCGCAGGCTACGCGGTGACAAATATCCGTTGGAAAACACCGATTCGTCAAGCGGCCGGGGCACTCGGCCGCGTGAAGATCCTGATCACAATGCAGTGCAACATGATTTTTTGCTGCATCTGCTCTTGTTCATCTCCCGTTCATCTGGCACCCTGCGCAGCATGATTTGCCCTGGTCGCGCATTGCGGCCATTCGGGCTTCGTGCGCCGCTTTGACGTGGCCTCATCGCTGCCAAACCATTGGCCTTAAGCTTTTACCGTGCTTGCCGGGTCTCCCGGCGCGCCCTTAATTTGCCAGGGACAAGTATGTCGCTCCGAACGGGTTCTGCCCTTGTATTATCGCTCTTCATCGCCGCGGGTGCGGCCCGTGCCGATGACGCCGGGTTGATCTGGAAGCCGGTCAAGAATTCCGACCGATCTTATACCGCGCGCATCGGCGCGAAGCTGCCGGTCGATACGCCGATTCGCGCCGGGCTGGAAATGGGCATGAGTGCTTCGAAGGCGGGGCAGGTGGTGGATACGCCGGTGAGGCTATGGGGTAATGTCACCCTTTTGGCGGAACAGTTGCCCGGTGTTTCGCTCGCGCGGGATGTCGGCGTCATGGTCAACGCGCTGACGGGGTCGAGCAGCGTTTCCATGACCTCGCAGCAGAAGCGTATCGTCACGCCGGAACTTGATATCGAGGCGAACCGTAATTTTACCGTGCGTTACGACGGCACGGCGCAGCAATGGAACGGGCTCGATGTATCACAGTCACTGCGCCTGTCCCGCTCCGAAACCGGCACCGCCTTTGTGCTGACGGGGGCGAGCCGCAACAGTTTCAACGAGTTCAGCAGCGGTGTGGCGGTGGAGCAGAAACTGGGCGACCACCTGACGGTGCGGGGTACGCTTGATCAGGGATATGCGGATCATTTCCGGCCAGGGGTGAGTGCGCGGTATAGCATTCGGTGGTGAGGGTGCGCGTCACCCATCATCGAATGAATGCGAGGTGATAGGCATCCTCGTTCCATACGCGGCGTCATTCTTGGGCTTGTCCCAAGAATCTAATCACGTCGCATAAAGCGAAACGTTGCAGATGCTCGGGACAGGCCCGAGCGTGATGGGCAGGAGAGTTTTTGCACATCGCAGATGATCTCTTACCTGCAACAAAGCCTCAATCCTTCTTCAACTCACCCATGCGGTTCCACGCATCCAGCCCGGCGATCTTGTAGGCTTCTGCCAGCGTCGGATAGTTGAACGTATTCTCCACGAAATATTCCACCGTGCCTTTGAGGTTTAGCACCGCCTGGCCGATATGCACCAGTTCTGTCGCGCCTTCGCCGACGATGTGGACGCCGAGCAGGCGGCGGGTTTTCAGCGAGAAGATCATCTTCAACAGACCGCTGTCGAGGCCCATGATGTGGCCGCGCGAGGTTTCGCGGAAATGGGCGATGCCGCATTCATAGGGAATGCCGCGTTCAACAACTTCCTCTTCCGTCAGGCCGCAGGTGGAGATCTCAGGCACGGCATAGATGCCGTAGGGGAAGAATTGCGGCGGCTCGCCGGCCGGTGCGCCGACGGCATGGCGGGCGGCGATGCGGCCCTGTTCCATTGACGTGGAGGCAAGGCTCGGGAAACCGATGATGTCGCCGGCGGCATAGATGTTCGGCACCGAGGTCTGGAAGGTCTCGGGATCGACCTTCAGGCGGCCACGGCTGTCGGCCTCCAGCCCGCAGGCGGAAAGATTGAGCGTATCGGTGGCGCCGACGCGGCCGGCGGCGAAGAGTACGGTCTCGGCTTTCAGGACGCGGCCGTTGCTGAGCGAAACGAGGCATTTGCCGCTTTCGTCGCGCTCCACCTTTTCCGCCTTCTGGCCGAAGATCAGCTTCATGTTGCGGTCGCGCAGCTGATAGGTGAAATCCTCGACGATTTCCTTATCGATGAATTCCAGCATGGTCTCGCGTGGTTCCACCACCGTTACCTGTGTGTCGAGTGCGCTGAAGATCGTCGCATATTCGATGCCGATGACGCCGGCACCGACGACGACCATGGAGCGCGGCAATTCCTTGATCTCGAGAATCTCATCCGAATCGAGCACCGCCTGGCCATCGAAGGGAATATGCGGCGGCCGGTAGGGCCGGGTGCCGATGGTGAGCAGAATGGAGGTGGCAGTGACGGTCATGACTTCACCGTCGCTCTTCACGACTTTCATCGTGTTGGCGTCGATGAAGCTTGCCGTGCCGCGAATGTGCTGCACGCGGTTGCGGGCGAACTGATGCTCCAGCACCTCGACTTCATGATCGAGCGTGATGAGCAGACGGCGGCGCAGATCGTCGGCGTCGATCTCCTGCTTGACGCGATAGGCACGGCCGTAAAAACCGCGCTCGCGCCAGCCGGTGAGATTGAGCGCGGTTTCGCGCAGGGTCTTGGACGGGATGGTGCCGGTATGCACGGAAACACCGCCGACACGGCTGCCTTTCTCGATGACCAGAACCTTCTTTTCGAGCTTGGCGGCCTGGATGGCGGCCCGTCTTCCCGCCGGACCGCTGCCGACAACAATCAGATCGAACTGGTACATGAAAAACCCCGGAACAGAATATATTTCGATACCGGATGTCGCATCCGGCGTGGCGTCGTCGCGAAATGGTCGTGATGCCATTTGGACGATGGGGAGTGATTCCCGTATCAGCCTTGCCCGTAAGTGTGCAATGCAACAAACGCCTGCGTCAATCTGTAGCGTAATAATCTGACGGATTCGTAACTGGGGATGGATTTTCGGGAGGGTTGTCCGATTCGTATCGGAGGGACGGTGGGTGGGACTTTACCCCCCCTCTGCCCTGCCGGCATCTCCCCCTCAAGGGGGGAGATCAGCAGGAGGCCCTTTTGTCGCTTCATCCTCAAACGTTGAGAGGGGCGGAACCTCGCCGCAGATCGATCTCCCCCCTTGAGGGGGAGATGCCCGGCAGGGCAGAGGGGGGTAAGCCGTACGCACTTCCGTTCACTTCCTGAAAACGCCCCAAAAACCAACAGCTTCATCCCGCACAGCGCTGCCATGCGGGGTATGGATGGAGAGCACCGGGCGATCCCCGGCTGCGCTTCAGGTGAGGTTGGTGTGGGTCGGATGCGTTGCGCAGCCGGGTCTTTCACCATGCCGTATCTCGCAAGGGCCGTGCACGGCGCTTTGCGAAATGGTCCTTTCCACGAACGTTGCCGGCGTTCCACCACCAGGACCGTCCTCTAGTTTCCGCCACGTCTGGCGTTCACCCGGCAGGACTGCGTTCACTCTAACAGTGCGGCGCGGGGTGGGGAAAAGCGGGGAAGATGTTTTTTCGCGTCAGTCGTCTTTGCGGGTGACGTGGTGGTGGATGGCGGCGATGTCCTGGCGCAGTGCCGCCAGTTCGGCGAGCACCTTCACATCGATCTTTTCATGCAGCGACAGAACCTCCAGCTCGGCCTTCAGGTTCACCTCATAGTCCTTGGCGGCCTCGAAACGGTCGCGGGCGGCCTGTCGGTTCTGCGACATCATGATGATCGGCGCCTGGATGGCGGCCAGCATCGAGAGAAGCAGATTGAGGAAGATGAAGGGGTAGGGATCGAAGGCGCGGGTGGTCAGCACTATGGTGTTGATGATGGCCCAGAAGATCAGGAAAAAGCAGAAGCTGAGAATGAACCCCCAGGAACCGCCGACCTTGGCGATATTATCCGCCAGCCTGTCGCCCAAACTGGCGCCGGCGGAAAATTCCGCATTGATGTCGCTCGAAACCAGCTTCTTCTGGTGCG
The DNA here is from genome assembly GCF_000092025.1 of Agrobacterium fabrum str. C58. NCBI lineage: Bacteria > Pseudomonadati > Pseudomonadota > Alphaproteobacteria > Hyphomicrobiales > Rhizobiaceae > Agrobacterium > Agrobacterium fabrum. The sequence continues at coordinate 1,645,690 of NC_003062.2, read as the reverse complement.
ACAGTTCCAGGATGCGCCGTTCCACCTCGCCGATTTCGCGGGAGGAGCGCTTGAAATGCGAGACGATATAGTCGGAGATATCTGACACGGTGTGTCTCCGGTTCTGATGGGGGTGCTTGTGCGTTTTCCCGAGATAAACCCGCATGGTGGCGGAATTCAAACGATTTCCACCGCCATGCGGTTCAGGCGCCCTAGCCAGAACCATCACACCGCCGGTGCGCCCTCATGCAGCCAGTTAAAGCCGGGGAAGAAACGCTCGCGGCCATATTGCGCGCCGAACATCATATCGAATTGCAGCAGGCGATAATCGCGCACCACATCGGGAACCGCGTTCGGCGCGATCGACCAGTCGGGCATGGCCTCGCCATCCGTCGCCACCAGCATGTGCCGGTCGATGACGGAGAATTCCTGCTGAACGTCACCCAGCGTGCCGGTGTAGAAAGGATCGGAGAAGCCCGCGGTCTTCAACACATGATAGGGCAGGAGCGCCGGGCTGATGGTGCCGATATTCTTGCGCACGCCTTTCTTGGAGGACCAGACGACGAGCGGTGTTTCGTGTTCCTTCTTCATCACCTCCAGCGGCGCGCGGCGGCTGGCCACCATGCCCGGCATGTAACCGCTTTCCACGAAGGTCTGGCCGAGCGGCGGCAGGTGATCGCCGAAGAGGACGATGATGGTTTCGCGGTCACGCTTCTTTGCCCAGCGCATCAGTTTCAACAACGCGTCATCGGCTTCCACGACACCCTGCGAATAGGTGGCAAGCGCCTGCGAGGCCGAGGCGGAAAGACCGCCCGTCACATCAATCGTGTTTTCGGCATAACGGGCCGCTTCGTAGGGGCCGTGTCCCTGCAGGGTGACGGCAAAGAGGAAGAGCGGGTTCTTCGCCGTATCGGCGGTCGCCATGATCTCGTTCATCAAGGCATCGTCGGAGGCGAAGTTGCCGCGTTTTTCCATCGCCGGCAGCGTCTCTTCGGAGCGGAATTCCTCGAAGCCAAAATTCTTGTAGACCTGCTTGCGGTTCCAGAACCATTCCTGGAACGGATGCATGGCGATGGCGGAATATCCTTCGCCCCGGAAGAAGCTTGCGAGCGAGGGCACCGGACGGCGGATATATTGCTGATAGGGAATGCTACCATAGGGCAGGAAGGCGTTGGAGAAACCGGTCAGCGCCTCAAATTCCACATTGGCCGTCATGCCGCCGAACTCAGGCGAAAACACATTGCCGGACTGTTTGGCGCGGATGGTCGGCATGGGATCGGCCGAAAGTTCGACATTCTCCAGCCGGGTCGGATCCCATAGCGATTCGCTCATCAGCATGATGACATCAGGGTAATCGCCCTTGTTGGCGGCGAAGGAAGCGGATTTCGAGGTGAGGTCGGCGATGCTGTTGTCGCCATAACCCTCGGGTGCCGCGACATTGGCCATGGGGATATTAAAGGCGAAGGCCATCAGGAAGCCGTTATGGCGGTAGTTCTCCTGCTGATCCCACATCATGGGAATGATGTTGAGGCGATCGCGCACCCAGGAATAATGCGAATAGTCCATCAGCGAGGCAAGACCGGCGAGAAGCGGCAACGCCAGCACAAGACCCGCGGCGCGCTCACGCCAGCTCAAGCCCGGCGAATGGCGGCGCGCCAGCAGCCATAACGCCACAAGGGCTGCGATGGCGGCGCAGAGGCCGAGGACCACCAGTGCTGCCGTCAGGGGCTGGGCCTTCAACATGGTCGGCAGAAGCTCGAGGATCTGCCGGCCGAATAAAAGGTCGGAAGGGTAAAGTGGATCGGAGAGATAAGTCTGTTTCTGGGCGGAAATCAGTCCCGTCAGCGCGCAGAGCGGCGCGACGGCAATCAGCGACAGGTAACGCCTGCCAAGGATCGCATCCAGCGCCAGGAGAAGGGCGAGCACGGCGGCGATGGTGGTTACGCCCGGGCGGGCCGGGGAGGTGAGGAAAGCGCCGACATCACGGAGCGAACCGCGGGCGATCCATTCCAGCGCCACGACAAGCACAATGGATGCGATCGTCAGATTGGCAAGCGTATAGGCCGTACCCGAAAGCTTCGAAAGGCTCCTCAGTCCCGCAGGCGAAAAGACAAGACCAGCCTTTTCGGAAGCCGTTGTTTTTGGCGCCGAATCTCTCAAACTCATACTCCGGTATTTCAGGCGGCAGCGCCGATCCGGGGAGGTGAATCGGACGTCGCAAAATTGTCATGTAACTGTCACATAAGCGCGATGAACGCGACATGAACTTTGCGGAGGATGGCTGGGGCGGTGATAACCTTAGCGTGAACGCAGCCGTGGCGTCTTGCCCAGGCGACGGCATGCAATTGCCGCGTTGCGGAGCGGCCACGGGCGCGGTATTGAAATGGCATGAGCGACAGACACGATATCCAGAACCATCTTCGAATTGCCGTCGGGCAGTTCAATCCGACTGTTGGCGACGTGGCGGGCAATCTCGCCAGGGCGCGTGAGGCACGGGCCGATGCGGCGACGCAGGGTGCCGACCTTCTGCTCCTGACGGAGCTGTTCATTTCAGGCTATCCGCCGGAGGATCTGGTGCTTAAGCCGGCTTTTCTGAAGGCCTGCCTGAAGGCTGTGGAAGAACTGGCGGCGGAGACTGCCGATGGCGGGCCGGGCGTCGTCATCGGTTTTCCGCGTCAGGGCGAGACAGGCCGGCACAATTCGGTGGCGCTTCTGGATGGTGGCAAGATCATCGCGTTGCGTGACAAGATCGATCTGCCGAATTACGGCGAGTTCGACGAAAAACGTGTTTTCGAAGAAGGGTCGATTTCCGGGCCCTATAATTTCCGTGGCGTGCGGATCGGCATTCCGATCTGCGAGGAAATCTGGAACGACATGGGCGTGTGCGAGACGCTGGCCGAAAGCGGGGCGGAAATCCTGCTGGTGCCGAATGGGTCGCCCTATTATCGCGGCAAGCTGGATGTGCGCCATCAGGTGGCGCTCAGGCAGGTGATCGAAAGCGGCCTGCCGCTGGTTTTCGCCAATCAGCTGGGCGGACAGGATGAGCTGGTGTTTGACGGTGCGAGCTTCGGCTTTAATGCCGACAAGACGCTGGCCTTTCAGATGAGCCAGTTCGAGGCCACGCTCGCTGTCACCGACTGGAAACGCACCGCAGACGGCTGGCATTGCGACAGCGGGCCTTTCTCGAAAATCCCTGAGGGCGAGGAGGCGGATTACCGCGCCTGCATGCTGGGCTTTAGGGATTACGTCAACAAGAACGGCTTCAAGAGCGTGGTTCTCGGCCTTTCCGGCGGCATCGATTCGGCGATCTGCGCAGCCCTTGCCGTCGATGCGCTGGGTGAGGAGCGGGTACGCTGCATCATGCTGCCCTACCGCTACACCTCGGAAGAATCGCTGAAGGACGCCGCCGATTGTGCGAGAGCGCTCGGCTGCCGTTACGATATCGTGCCGATCGTCGAGCCGGTGGAAGGCTTTCTTTCGGCGCTCTCCGAACTCTTCGAGGGCACGGAAGAGGGCATTACCGAAGAAAATCTGCAGAGCCGCACGCGTGGCACCATTTTGATGGCTGTCTCCAACAAGTTCGGCTCGATGGTGGTAACGACCGGCAACAAGTCGGAAATGTCGGTGGGCTATGCGACGCTTTATGGCGATATGAATGGCGGTTTCAATCCCATCAAGGACCTCTACAAGATGCAGGTCTATGCCATTTCCAGCTGGCGCAACGCCCATGTGCCGCCGGGCGCGCTTGGCCCTTCCGGCGAGGTTATCCCAGCCAATATCATCGCCAAGGCGCCATCGGCCGAACTGCGCCCCAACCAGACCGACCAGGATTCGCTGCCGCCCTATCCGGTGCTGGATGATATTCTCGAGTGCCTTGTCGAGAAGGAAATGTCGGTCGAGGAAATTCTGGCGCGCGGCCATGATGTGGCCACCGTGCACCGGGTCGAGCATCTGCTTTATCTGGCCGAATACAAGCGCCGGCAATCGGCTCCGGGTGTGAAGATCACCAAGAAGAATTTTGGGCGGGACCGGCGTTATCCGATTACCAACCGGTTTCGGGATCGGTAAGGTGCGCAAACGGAATGTATGCGCCAGTCGACGCTCCACACCAGACTATCGACAGGCCCGGGAGGCAGCATGCGCAGTTCCATCGAAATCTTCAACATCCGGACCCGGAAGATGCGGGTGGTCTGGCAGACGCCGGAGCTGTTTGAAGCGCCGAACTGGTCGCCGGACGGGAAATATCTGCTGTTGAACAGCGAAGGGCTGCTTTATCGCCTGTCACTTGCCGGCGACCCTTCGCCGGAAAAGGTCGACACCGGCTTTGCGACAATCTGCAATAACGACCACGGCATTTCGCCCGATGGTGCGCTCTATGCCATTTCCGACAAGGTGGAGTTCGGCAAGAGCGCGATCTACCTTTTGCCGTCGACGGGCGGCACACCGCGGCTGATGACGAAGAACCTTCCCTCCTACTGGCATGGCTGGTCGCCGGACGGGAAAAGTTTTACCTATTGCGGCATTCGCGACCAGGTTTTCGACATCTATTCCATGGACATAGACAGCGGCGTTGAAACGCGCCTCACCCATGGTGAAGGCCGCAACGACGGCCCGGATTATTCGCCGGATGGACGATGGATCTATTTCAACTCCAGCCGAACCGGCCAGATGCAGATTTGGCGCGTGCGGGTGGATGGTTCCAGCGTCGAGCGCATCACCGACAGCGCCTATGGCGACTGGTTCCCGCATCCGTCTCCTTCGGGTGACAAGGTGGTGTTCGTTTCTTATGACGCCGATGTCTTCGATCATCCGCGTGATCTCGATGTGCGGGTGCAGCTGATGGATATGGATGGCGGCAATGTCGAAACGCTGTTCGACCTGTTTGGCGGGCAAGGAACGATGAATTCGCCCAACTGGTCTCCTGATGGCGATGAGTTTGCTTATGTCAGGTATTTCCCGGTGGAATGATGACGGTAAGGTGCGGCAGGCCACATTGCCGCACCACCCGTGGGACACTTGTGCTTGCAAGCTTTTTTGCCCATAGCTTCTCCGGTCAGGTGCCCGCCCTTGCGGCGGGAGAATCGGGAATCCGGTGAAAGACCGGAACGTGCCCAACGCTGTAAGGCGGATGCTCTTTTTCTCATGCCACTGAAGCAATTCGGGAAGGCGAAAGGGGCGGATGAAGCTTAGTCAGAAGACCGGCCTGGCAGGATAGACCGAACCGCGCGGACGGCGGCAGGTTGCTGAAGAGGCGCGTCATCGCTGCAAAACCGGCATGGTTTCTGCACCGGCGCGCCCGCATTGTTGGGGTTAAACGATGCCGACCGATCCGTCCGCTGGCAATCCATTGCAAGCCAATCCATTCGATCACGCGCTTTCACCCGCCCGCCCGTTTTCCGGTGCGGAACGCGAAGCGATCTACCGCGCCATCGAGACGCGGCGTGATGTGCGCGACCAGTTCCTGCCCGATCCCTTGCCGGAGGAGCTGGTGGAACGCCTGCTGAAAGCGGCGCATTCCGCGCCCTCGGTCGGTTTCATGCAGCCGTGGAACTTCACCCTCGTCACCGATGGAGGGGTGCGCCAGGCCGCATGGGTGGCCTTCAGCCGCGCCAATGAGGAGGCGGCGGCGATGTTTGAAGGCGAGAAGCAGGCGCTTTACCGCAGCCTGAAGCTTGAGGGTATCCGCAAGGCACCGCTCAGCATCTGCGTCACCTGCGATCCCACCCGCGGCGGCAAGGTGGTGCTGGGCCGCACCCACAATCCGCGCACGGATGTCTACTCTACCGTCTGCGCCATCCAGAACCTCTGGCTTGCCGCCCGCGCCGAAGGCATCGGTGTCGGCTGGGTCAGCATTTTCCACGACAGCGATGTTCGCGCCATTCTTGATATCCCCGAGCATATCGAAATCGTCGCCTGGCTGTGCCTCGGGCGCGTCGATGCGCTTTATACCGAGCCGGAGCTGGCGGTGAAGGGCTGGCGGCAGCGCGTGCCGCTCGAGGAACTGGTGTTTCGCAATCGCTGGGGTGGGCGGTAAGGGATGAGATGCGATAGCGTCGCCTCTCGTTCCTTCTCCGCGCATGGGGAGAAGGTGGCCCGAAGGGTCGGATGAGGGGGCTAGCTCACCGAATATCGCTGACGTTGCCCCTTCATCCCGCTGTCACGAACTTCTCCCCCTCGGAGAGAAGAAACAGGGGCGCGCTCGCCCCATTACGCACGCGCAAGAGATTTCACTGCTGCGGCTGAATGCCTTTAAGTGCCGGGTTCTTCAGGTCTATCCGGCCTGTCTGATCCGGCAGGAATTTGGGGCCGATGACGCGCACCCTGGTGTCGTTCGGGTCATAGTCGCGTTCGGGAACGGGTTGTTCCGGCGGCTTTGCGGCCTGTTGCTGCTCGGCGGATTTCTGCGGCTTGTCTCCACTCTTGTCACCCTGGGGTGATGGAATGGTGCTGATGCTGGAATAGGGCCTTTCGGCTTGCGGCCGGGCGGCCTCTTCCTGCTTCTGCATGTCCTGGTGGTAGGCGGCCATGTTGCAGGCGCAGCCCGGCGCTTTCGGGGAGGAATTGCGATAGGCGAAGGCGGTCGGCAGGTCTTTGTAGGGTTTGCCGGTTTGCGCAGACACCATGTCTGCTGTTTCCTGATCCGTCATGGAATGGAAATAAAGCTCCGTCTCGGTTCCCGGGCACATTTTCTGGCATTGTTCGGCCTGGGCGCGGAAATCGAGCGGCGAGGCGTTGGAGGCAATCGGGAAGAATGAACCGTCGCAGGTGCGCACGCAGAGTGTGCGAAGCCCGCCCTCAGCGGCGGCATTGGGGTAGGGCGAAAGGCCTGCCTGTCCCGGCTCATTTTCCTGCTGACGGAAGGCATCGGGATAACGCGTCACATCGGGAGCCTGCGGCAGTCGCGTGTCCGTTTCCGGCATTGTGCTGCAACCGTTGGCATCGAGGGCGGCGAGAATGCGCTGGCGCCTGACGTCGCCGTCGTCATTGCGCGCTGCCGCCATGGCGTCGTCGCGATCGCGGATGATCGCGTCACGTTCGGCCTCGGCATCCACCAGCGCATCGCCGATCTCGGCGCAGACGCTGGCATTGGGATTGCCATAAACGATGACGCTGCCTGATGAGCAGCCATAGCTGCGCATGTCGTTCCTGATCTTGCGGATGACGATGTTCTGGCGGGCGAGCGCATTGGCATAACGCCGCACCTCGGCCGTGTTGCCGATAACGCGAGGCGGCTCGCGCAGCTGTTGATACAGCGTATCGCACACCTGCTCCGCAAAAGCGGCGGCAGGAGCCGTGAAAACAAGGGGAAGCAGGAGGCCGATGATGCGGCTGCGCCGGGTCAATTGTGCGATCCGTTTGATGTCCCCGGCCGGTGGCAGGGGTGTTACGCTTCAGGAAATCCGTGTTTCGGGAAGATAACATATGCTGTTGCCGCATTGCGGCAACAGCATGTTCAAAACTGCGTTAATGCGCCTTCATCACACCGAAGGGTGCGAGGCCTGCACCACGGCAAAGGCCGCCATGTTGACGACGCCGCGCGAGGTGACGCTGGGCGACAGGATGTGGGCGGGCAGGGCCGTGCCGAGCAGGATCGGGCCGACATGCAGGCCTTCCGTCAGCGTGCGAGTGACACCGAGCGTGATATTGGCGGCATCGAGGTTCGGGAAGACCAGAAGGTTCGCCTCGCCGGTCAGCACGCTGTTGGGCATGGCACGCTTGCGCAGCGCTTCGGAGAGTGCCGAGCCGCCCTGCATCTCACCATCCACTTCCAGTTCTGGCGCTGCCTGCTGGATGATCTTCAGTGCGCGGCGCATCTTGCGGGCGCTTTCCGAGTCACGCGATCCGAAGTTGGAATGGCTGGCGAGCGCGATCTTCGGCGTAATGCCGAAACGACGGATTTCCTTCGCCGCAAGGATCGCCATCTCGGCCACTTCTTCTGACGTCGGGTCGTTGTTGACGAAGGTATCGGTCAGGAACAGGGCGCCCTGCTGGGTAATGAGAAGGCTGAGGCCCGCAAAGGAGCGCACACTTTCCTGCTTGCCGATGATCTGGTTCACGTCGCGCAGATGGCGGTCATAACGGCCTTCCAGACCACAGATCAGCGCATCCGCTTCGCCACGCTTCACCGACAGCGCACCGATGACGGTGGAGTTGGTACGCACGATGGTGCGGGCGGCTTCCGGGTTGATGCCGGCGCGACCGACGAGGGCGAAATAATCATCCACATATTCGCGGTAGCGCGGATCGTCTTCCGGGTTGACCACGGCGAAATCCGCATGCGGGCGGATGCGCAGGCCGAAGCGCTTCAGGCGCGTTTCGATGATCTGCGGGCGACCGATGAGGATCGGGACGCCGGTGCCTTCTTCCAAAAGCACCTGGGCGGCGCGCAGCACGCGCTCGTCTTCGCCTTCGGCAAAGATGATGCGCTTCTTTTCGGCCGCCTTGGCGGCATTGAAGACCGGCTTCATGATGAAGCCGGAGCGCCAGACGAAACGGTTCAGCTGGTCGAAATAGGCCTCGAAATCGGTGATCGGCCGGGTGGCCACGCCGCTTGCCGCCGCAGCGCGGGCAACGGCGGGTGCAATGCGCAGGATGAGGCGCGGATCGAACGGCGAGGGAATGAGATAGTTCGGGCCAAAGATCGGCGTTTCGCCGCTATAGGCTCTGGCGGCGACTTCCGAGACTTCCTCGCGGGCAAGCTCTGCAATGGCCTGCACGGCGGCCATCTTCATTTCCTCGTTGATCGTGGTTGCGCCGCAATCCAGCGCGCCGCGGAAGATGTAGGGGAAGCAGAGAACATTGTTGACCTGGTTCGGGAAATCCGAACGGCCGGTGCAAATCATCGCATCCGGGCGGGCGGCACGGGCAGCCTCCGGCATGATTTCGGGATTGGGGTTGGCAAGCGCGAGAATCAGCGGATTTTCCGCCATGCGCTCCAAGAGTTCCGGCTTCAGCACGCCCGCGGCGGAAAGGCCGAGGAAGACATCGGCACCGTCGATCGAATCCGCCAGCACACGCTTGTCTGTCTTCTGGGCGTAAACTTCTTTCCACTCGTCCATCAGCGTGTTGCGGCCTTCATAAACGAGGCCTTCGATATCGTGGACCCAGATGTTTTCCTTGTTTGCACCCATGGCGACCAGCAGGTTGAGGCAGGCAAGCGCTGCCGCACCGGCACCGGACGCAACGATCTTGACGCTCGAGAGCGATTTTCCGGCCAGTTCCAGCGCGTTGGTGACGGCGGCGGCGACGATGATCGCCGTGCCGTGCTGGTCATCGTGGAAGACCGGGATGTTCATCTTTTCGCGCAGCTGGCGTTCCACCTCGAAACATTCCGGCGCCTTGATATCCTCAAGGTTGATGCCGCCGAAGGTGGGTTCCAGCGCGGCGATGGTGGAGACCATGTCGTTGATGCCGGGCGCATCGATCTCGATATCGAACACGTCGATACCGGCGAATTTCTTGAAGAGGACGGCCTTGCCTTCCATAACAGGCTTGGAAGCGAGCGGACCGATATTGCCGAGGCCGAGCACCGCCGTGCCGTTTGAGATGACGGCGACGAGATTGGCGCGCGCGGTATATTCCGCTGCCATTTCCGGGTTCTCATGGATGGCGAGGCAGGGGGCGGCAACACCCGGCGAATAGGCAAGCGCCAGATCCCGCTGGTTGCCGAGTGGCTTGGTGGCCTGGATTTCCAGCTTGCCGGGGCGTGGGTAGCGGTGGAAAAAGAGCGCCTGTTCCTCGATGTCGGCCTTTGCCGTGTTGGCGGGCGTGTTGTTCTTATCGTGAGAGGTCATGTCTTCCACCGTCATATCTGGTTCAATTCCGGCCCCCTGAATACAACAAACTTCCCCAGGGTACAGCCGTTATTTACCGCCTTCTCATGCAAATGCAGGCATGGCTGATACCAACCCCCAACGCGTTCTAATCATTGGCGTTGGTGTCAGAGATGTCGTCCCTGCGCATCTAAGTGCTGCCCCAATGGCTAATCTCGCTTCGTGGCGCTGAATTATGATTTTCTAATGGAATCCTGTGAGTCCAAATCATTGGGCGTTGATATGAATGGACCTACACCATTCACAAAGCACTGTGTCTTTGTGTCGTAGAGCAGGAATGTTGTGACTTTCTGGCAGTCATCTTATTGTGTATATAATATTCAAAAGTCACCTTGCGGTAACAAATTATAAATAGACGCCAATTTTTTTTATTGCAAAAATGTATTATTTAATATCTATGTAGATGTATTATATTTCGGTATTTTATTATATTTGTCGTTTTTGTTTTGGTACTGAAGTTAATTAATTAGTTTCGTATTTATATCCAGAACATAAATCGTTTTTTTAAGGCTGTATATTTATTCATTGCTGAATCCTGTCAGCGGATTTTTATCACGATTTAGATTGGGGATTGGAGTGAAAAGTTTTCGGTCACTGGAATCGCTTAGAGCGTGGATGGCTTGGTGGATTGTTCTCGGTCATGCACTGCAACTCGTGGGCGCTGGGACAAACGGTTTTCTGTCATTCGTGCCTTCGAAGATCATGAACTTAATTCTCGACGGCGGGCCGCCGGTTGACGTTTTCATCATCATCAGTGGCTTTGTCATCACCCACCTAATGATCAACAAGCAGGAATCTTACGTTCCATATATTACGCGGCGGGCGTTCCGCATATTCCCAATCTACCTCGTTACATTATTTATCGCGATTGCGACAATTGATCTCTACCAGGCGGCATGGGTTGAATACCCGTTTGCTCTTAACCGTGATATGCGCATTGCTCGTTTCGACGAGCAACAAGGCCAATTCTGGACTCATCTCGGCCTTCACCTGACGATGCTGCACGGGATAGTTCCTGATAACCTACTGCCGTTCTCCAGTACATCGATCCTTTCCCCAGCCTGGAGCCTCAGTCTTGAATGGCAGTTCTATCTGGTCGCGCCCTTCCTCATTACGCTGCTTATTCGAAACATGAATTTTGCACTCTTGGGCGCGTTACTTTTGCTCGGCATGCAGTGGTTGGTCGCGCACCAGCAGGTCTTCGAATGGCAATACAATGGGTTCTTGCCCAAGATAATTAGCTACTTCGTTATTGGCATCCTGTCCCGTCTTGTTCTGGAAAAGATGTACCGAAAACAGGTCTATTTGGATGTTGTGTTGATTACGGCCTTCTTGCTCTTGTTTGTGCCGACTTGGGTTGCTTTGATTTGGATAGTGTTTTTCGCGCTGGCAGCATACGAAAGCAAGCTTACAGATCTCAACATCCCTATTTTGCGACATTTCGGTGCTCTTGTCGCGTTTAATGGCGTGGTCGCAAAAATGGGCAGTTGGTCCTACTCTACTTACCTTATTCATATTCCTGTTTTTAGCGTCGTGCTGGGTCTCTATGTGCGAACCGTTGGTGTCGAGAATGTATCGCAGACCTACGCTCTTCTTTTATTGCTTGCCAGCTTTCCAGTGATCGTTCTGCTTTCTTGGACACTCTATAACACAATCGAGGACCCCTTTCGAAAGCTTGGCTCTCAGATCGCCAAAAGGAAAGCTCCACCATCAGCGGCGGTAACGGAACCGCGGGCATAGTACTTTCGGCGTGGCTTACCGGGGCGCTGTATGCGTTAGAAAAATTTGTGGTGCAGCCAAGACGCCGTTGGTTGTGAAGTATGTGAAAACATTCGGAGCAATCTTTGGGCGTTATTCGCGTTTTCGTGAGGCCGTCAGTCATATTCCATACAAAAACCCGCCGCTGTCATGTTGCTGAAACACGAGTCTGGTTCTGAGAGGTAAGAAAGCCGCAGGGACGCAACCGAACAGGGGGAATAAATCCGTGGCCGGTCAAATCGAAACCAGACAGTTCAGAACGCTTTTCATTTCGGATGTTCATCTTGGCTCCAAGGCGGCCAAGACGGATTTCCTGCTCGACTTCCTGAAATACCACGAGGCCGAGACGATCATCATGGTCGGCGACATCGTCGACGGCTGGCGGCTGCGCCGCAGCTGGTACTGGCCGCAGGGCTGCAACGACGTGGTGCAGAAGCTGCTGCGCAAGGCCCGCAAGGGAACCCGCATCGTTTACATTCCCGGCAATCACGACGAATTCCTGCGGGAATTTCCGGGCATGCATTTCGGCGGCATCGAAGTGGCCGAGCGCATGATCCACGAGGCTGCCGACGGCAAGAAATATCTCGTCATCCACGGCGACGAGTTCGACGTGGTGGTGCGCAACGCCCGCCTGCTCGCCTATCTCGGCGACTGGGCCTATGACGCGGCAATCGCCATCAACATCGCCATCGCCGCCGTGCGCCGCCGCATCGGCCTGCCTTACTGGTCGTTCTCGGCCTGGGCCAAGCTGCAGGTCAAACACGCCGTCAACTTCATCGGCGAGTTCCAGCGCGTGGTGGCCGACGAGGCGCGGCGCAACAATGTCGACGGCGTGATCTGTGGTCACATTCACCACGCCATCATGGAAGACATGGACGGCATTCGCTACATCAACACCGGCGACTGGGTGGAGAGCTGCACGGCGATTGCCGAAAATGCCGATGGCAGCTTCGAGCTGATCACCTGGATGCAGACGAGTGAAGCCACCGCTGAACATGCTTCGGATGAAATGGAGCCGGTGAATATTCCGGGGCTGATCGGCAAGCACGCGGCGTGATTGGGACCTGCGGGCTAAAGGGATACCTGGCCTTCGGTGTTTTCCTTGAGATCAATACGCGCTCGTGTGGGGCGAGTGGATGTCGCTTGTTTCTTCTCCCCGCCGGGGAGAAGGTCGCGGCAGCGGGATGAGGGGCAAGCTCTCCGAAATCCGGCAACGGTGCCCCCTCATCCGACCCTTCGGGCCACCTTCTCCCCGGCGGGGAGAAGAAATACGCGGCGGCGTAGCACCTCATCTTTTTTTAATTTCAGGGCTTACCCCCACAGTTCCGGCCGCGCCGGATAAACCAGCGAACCCTCATAAACCAGCCCCGGATCACGATCCTCAGCCAACAACAGCGGCCCGTCGAGATCGGCAAAGGCCGTGCCCTGGGCGACCAGCACGGCGGGGGCCATTCCCAGCGAGGTGCCGAGCATGCAGCCGACCATGATGGTGAAACCGAGCCGTTCGGCTTCCGCCTTCATGACGAGCGCTTCCGTCAGGCCACCGGTCTTGTCGAGCTTGATGTTGATTGCATCGTAACGGTCGCGAAGGCCGGCGAGGTCTTCGGTGGAATGCACGCTTTCATCGGCGCAGATCAGAACCGGGTGTTCGATGCGGGCGAGCATGGCATCCTTGCCGGCGGGCAGGGGCTGTTCGATCAGCGATATCTTCAGTTCCGCCGCAAGCTTCAGATAATATTCGATATTGTCGTCGTTCCAGCCTTCGTTCGCATCGATGATGATACGCGCCTCGGGTGCCGCGGCGCGCACGGCTCGCAGGCGGGCTTCGTCATCGGCGGTGCCGGTCTTGATCTTCAGGAGCGGGCGGCCGGCATTTTCCGCGGTCTTTGCGGCCATGGTGTCCGGGTCGGCGAGCGAGATCGTATAGGCGGTGACGAGCGGTTGTGCCGGCTGTCCGAGAACCTGTTCGGCGGCTCTCTTGCCGCTCATCTTCGCTTCGAGGTCCCAGAGCGCGCAATCGACCGCATTGCGGGCGGCCCCCGGTTTCATCACCTGCTGCAATTCCTGCCGTGTCAGGCCGGCTGCTACTCGATCCGCCATCGCTTCGATATCGGCGGTGACGCCTTCGATGCTTTCGCCATAACGCGGATAGGGCACACATTCGCCAATTCCGGTGAAGGAACCATCGCGGATGGTGCACGTTACGACATCCGCATGCGTCCGGGTGCCGCGTGAAATGGTGAAGCTGCCAGCAACGGCGAAACGTTCAGTTGTGGCTTGAAGGTAACGGGGCATGTTTTTTCACTTCCTAATAGGCGTCAAAAGACACATGACGCCAAATTTATCGCGAATTGTCGGCCGTCACTGTGGCTTGCCGAAGGCCAAACCGTTATGAAACCATTAAGAATCTCGTGACGGCTGCACTCGCTCGGAGCATTATGCAAGAACAGGACACACGGCAACAGGCGAACCCGGCCGCAATCACCGAAGACGATGCCGTCTCCGGCGGCGGCTCGCGTTATGTCTTGAGCGGCTCCTGGCGCAACAGCAATCTCTCCGGCATTTTCGAAAGTCTCGACAGGATTGAAAAAAGCAAACCTGCCAGTCCTGTGGATATCGATCTCTCCGCCGTGGAGGCGATCGATACGACGGGCGCGTGGATCATTCAGCGCCTGCGCAAGGACCTTGAGGCGAGTGGCGCAACCGTCACGCTCACCGGCAATGACCGGATCGAGGACGTGATTGGCCAATTGCCCGACAAGGCCGAGATGGACGTCGAACCCGTTGCCCGCGAAGGGCTGGTAGAACGCATTTTTGCGCCCATCGGCCAGGCCGTGGTTCAGAACGGCGCGGATTTCCTGGCGGGCATGTATATTCTCGGCTCGGCCGTGCGCGGCGCGCAGATGAAGCTCGGGCGCGGGCGCGGTGTATCGCCGGCGGCGATCGTCAACCAGATCGACCATATGGGCGTGCGCGCCGTGCCGATCATCATGCTGATGTCGTTCCTGATCGGCGCCATCATCGCCCAGCAGGGCGCGTTCCAGCTCAGATATTTCGGTGCGGAAGTCTTCGTCGTCGATCTCGTCGGCATTCTGCAATTGCGTGAAATCGGTGTGCTGCTGACCGCGATCATGATCGCTGGCCGGTCCGGCAGCGCGATCACGGCCGAAATCGGCTCGATGAAGATGCGCGAGGAAATCGACGCGCTGAAGGTGATCGGGCTCAATCCAGTTGGCGTGCTGGTGTTTCCGCGGTTGGTGGCTCTGACAATTGCGCTGCCGCTTTTGACCATCCTTGCCAATTTCGCTGCACTTTTCGGCGCGGCCATCGTGGCGCTGGCCTATTCCGGCATTACCTTCGAGGTGTTCCTGTCGCGCCTGCATGGCGCGGTTGAGGAATCGACCATCGCAGCCGGCATGATCAAGGCGCCGTTCATGGCGCTGATCATCGGCATCGTTGCGGCGGTCGAGGGCATGAAGGTGGGCGGTTCGGCGGAATCGCTCGGCAAACACGTCACCTCGTCGGTGGTGAAGTCTATCTTCGTCGTCATTCTGGTGGATGGTCTTTTTGCCATCTTCTACGCAGCCATCGATTTTTAGGGAGGGCGCGTTGGAAACTCAGGACCAGAAACCGCAAGAGACGAAAACTGCGAAGAACGGCCGCGAGGCGGTGCTTTCCGTCGAGGGCGTGACTGTCGGTTTCAATGGCCGCAACGTGCTGGAAGACCTCAATCTCGATGTCTATCGCGGCGAAATCCTCGGCTTCATCGGTCCGTCCGGCGCGGGCAAATCCGTCTTGATGCGCGCGATCCTGCGGCTCCTGCCGCGGCAGGCGGGTGCCATCCGCATTCTCGGCACCGATTACGACAAGGCAAGTGAAGACGACCGCATGATGCTCGACCAGCGGCTCGGCGTGCTGTTCCAGCAGGGGGCGCTGTTTTCCGGCCTGACGGTGAAGGAAAACATTCAGCTGCCGATGCGGGAATATCTCGATCTGCCGAAAAAGCTGATGGACGAGCTTGCTTATCTCAAGATCGAGATGGTGGGCCTGAAGCCCGATGCCGGCGACAAATACCCGTCCGAACTCTCGGGCGGCATGATCAAGCGTGCGGCCCTTGCCCGGGCATTGTCGCTCGATCCCGACCTCGTTTTCCTCGATGAGCCGACATCCGGCCTCGATCCCATCGGGGCGGCGGAATTTGATATGCTGATCGCGCGGTTGCGCGATTCGCTCGGCCTGACCGTTTATATGGTGACACACGACCTCGACAGTCTGTTTTCCGTCTGTGACCGCATTGCGGTCCTCGGCGACAAGCGGGTTCTGGTGGAAGGGACATTGCAGGACATGTTCGCCTGCGACGACCCGTGGGTGCAATCTTATTTCCGCGGCAAACGGGCGCGCTCTGTCGTTCTTCCGGACGGCAAACATGAAAATCCGGTGGAGTAACGGGAAGCATGGAAACCAAGGCGAACTACACCATAGTCGGAATTTTCACGCTGATCGTGATCGCGGCCGCATTCGGCTTCGTTTACTGGATGGCGGAATTCGGCCGTGGCGGCCCGACGGCGCAGCTCGTGGTGCGTATTCCCGGCTCCGCCAACGGTCTTTCCGTCGGCTCGCCGGTGCGCTTCAACGGCATTCCGGTCGGCACCGTACGCGGCCTTGCCATCGACCGCGACGACCCGGCCTATTCCATCGCCTTTACCGAAGTGCAGGCGGATGCGCCGGTTTTCCCTTCCACACGCGCCGTGCTTGAAATTCAGGGCCTGACGGGTGCCGCCTATATCGAGCTTTCCGGTGGCAACAAGGATGGCGAGCGCATTCTCCAGAAGTCCGTCGAAAGCGGTGTTCCCGCCGAGTTGACGGCCGATCTTTCCAGCGTCACCAACCTGCTTGCCACGGCTGACAAGATCCTGAAGCGCGCCGATGGCGCGATCGGCGAATTGCAGGGTTTCGTGCAGGATGCCCGTGGCCCGCTGACGCAGACGGTGCGCAATGCCGAGAAGTTTTCCGATGCGCTGGCGGCCAATTCCGACGGTATCAAGAATTTTATAGCAAGCCTCAGCTCGCTTTCCACCACCGTACAGTCGGTCTCGGTGCGCCTCGACGGCACGCTGACCGCCGTCGAAAATCTGGTGAAGGCGGTGGATGCCGGCAAGATTGACTCCATCCTTTCCAATGTCGACAAGGTGACGAAGGATGTTGCCTCGGCTTCCAGCGATATCCAGGGCATCATGGAAACGGTGCAGAGCACGGCGCGCAATTTCGAGGCGGCGAGCACGGAGGTGCAGACGGTCGTGAAGCGCGCGGATGAGCTTCTGGCCTCCGTCGATCCCGCCAAGGTCAGCACCGTGGTGGGCGATGTTTCCGCAGCGACTGCCGATGCGCGTGACGCCGTGGCGAATTTCAAGCGGATAGCCGACGATGTCGGTGCCCGTCGCGCCGATATCGACCAGGCGGTTTCCGATTTCACCGAGATGGGTCGCAAGCTGAACCTCGCCTCCAGCCGCGTCGATGGCATTCTCGCCAAGGTGGACGGCATGCTCGGCACCGACGACGCCAATTCGCTGTTTGCCAAGGCACGCGAGACGCTTACCTCGTTCAAGGCGGTAGCGGACAATCTCAATGCCCGCATCGGGCCGATCGCCGACAATCTGACCCGCTTCTCCAGCTCGGGCCTGAAAGATTTCCAGGCGCTGATCGGCAGCACGCGACAGACGGTCGACAATCTCAACAATGCCATCACCAATATCGACCGCGATCCGCAGCGGTTGATTTTCGGCGGCGAAACCGTGAAACAATATGATGGCAGAACAAGGCGCTAAGAGGGGTATAGGCCAATGAGACTATCTATAAACGGCCAAAAGCGCCGCGCCCTCTTTCTGGCTCCGCTGTTTGCCGCCTTGATGGCAGGCTGTGCGGGTGCGCCGAATAACGACACCTTCGATCTCTCCGTCTCTTCGGCGGCCGTTACTCAGGGTCCCTCGCTGAAAAGCCGGCAATTGCTGATTGCCGATCCGACGGCGTTGAAGGCACTGGATAGCGAAAACATCGTGGTGCGGCTTTCCGGCTCGGAAGTGCAATATCTCGGCAATTCGCAATGGAGCGACCGCCTGCCGCGTATGGTGCAATCCAAGCTCGTGGAAGCCTTCGAGGATACCGGTAAGCTCGGCGGCGTCGGGCGTCCGGGGCAGGGGCTGGCGATCGACTATCAGGTCGTGAGCGACATCCGCGCCTTCGAGATCGATACGGCAAGAAATGTTGCCAATATCGAGATATCGGTGAAGCTGCTGAACGACCGCAACGGCACGGTAAAGGCGCAGGAAGTGTTCCGCGCCAGCGCCCGTGTCAGCGGTTCCGGCAACGCCAATTTCGTGAAGGCGCTGGATCAGGCCTTCGCCGCTGCCACGCGGGAGATCGTGGCCTGGACGCTGAAGTCACTCTGAGCATCGCGCCGCATTAACGGCAACTCATGCAGGCGAATTTCCGCCGATTAGACGCCGCTCAGGCGGCGTCCTGCTGCGACTTCCATTCCGGCAGCGGGAAAATCCGGTCGTAGCTCCAGTTGAAGACAAAAGCATAGACCACGTAAAACAGCGCAAAGGAGATATCCATCACCAGCGCGTGGACAAGGCTGATATTCAGATACCAGGCGATGAACGGCATCAGCACGATTAGCAGGCCAAGTTCGAACAGAACGGCGTGGGCGACCCGTATCGCCGGCGTCTTCAGCGTCGTGCCCTTCAGCCGTTGCATGGCATGGTCGAAGCCGAGATTGTAGACATAGTTCCAGACCGTGGCGAGCGTGGCGCTGACGAGGCCGACGATGCCGATATCTTCCATGGGCATGCCGAAAAGCAGCGCGCCCAGGGGAATGACGAGCATGAGGCCGATGATTTCAAAGCTGAGCGCGTGGCGGATACGATCTTGCAGGGAGCGCATTTCATTCTCCGGTATATCACCGGGCCGTCCCGCATGCTGTCGCCGATTTGGCCGAGGTCGTCCTCGCGCTTGACCATATAGAGCTTTCGGGTGGATTTTTCAAGCGTTGGGTGTTGCTGGCAATCCGGGGCGGTGTGGTCGTTCTCGTGCGCACCAACGGAACTGTGATCGGAACAAGATCGGCGCATTTTCGTTATCGCTCATGGAAGGAGGCGTGCCATGCAACAGAAACCCTCTGAGGGAAGAACGATCAAGGCCGCCAATACGGCGACGGTTTCGACTTATACGCCCAGTCTCATTTCCCTGAAGGGAAGTTACGTGGCGATGATATTTCGCAGGCCGCTTTGCCGAAATCCGCTGGATGTGCGGAAAAAATAGGGCGATGCAATCGCCCTTCGACTTGCCCGCACATCAAAACGACGACTGCCGACATGATGATGAGCTTTAGATGTCTCTAAAGTGTGATTTTCAATCCGGTTCGTCTCCACCTAGACTGGAGATTGCCATAAAAGCGAAGGGAGAATGACATGAAATCAGTTCTCATTATCGCCGCTGTCTTTGGTTTTTCCGCCAGTGCAGCGCTTGCGGAATGCGCAGGTCATGAAAAGATCAACGCTTCCGTTCCTGCCGTCGACCGTGAATTCAAAACCGCAAGCATTGTTCCGCCGACGGACCCGGTGGACAAGCCCATCGTCGTCCTGAAAAAGACTGACCGACTTCCGGCAGCAGTTGCGACGACCGGTGAGCCCGAAGCCGCAATGCAGCGCATGCAATAGACAAGAACAATAACTTCTTCATTCAGAAAATCCCGTGCGTGAGATGATCCGCACGGGATTTCGTTTTTGGAGACGAGGGGGAAGCAGGGGTATTGCAGTCAAGGCCTGCTTCGCGAGCCTCCCGAGCATGTCCATGGCGACTAGCTATCGAGTTTAAGCGACAGCTGCTTCGGCCCTTCGTTCTTTTTGAGAACGTAAAGCGGCCGGGTGATGATGACTTCCGTGCGGCGTTGCAGTTCGCGGCGCCGTTCAAGCGCGCGCTCACGCATGTCGCGGGAGCGGGCGACGACGGAAAGGGCATTTTCTATGGCTGCGTCTGACGTATTCATCGCTGACCTCCATAATGTTCACTTTATGTTCTCATTATTGGTGGCTTGTGTCAACACTATGGCACGGTTTCTGACGGGCCAACGATATGTGTTTGAGGATGAGCATGGCCTGAAACAGGGCAGCCGGCCGCGAGGTCATACGAGACCGACTCCAGCTGCGTGGCGGCTTCCACGACGCGAGCCAGCGTTCCGGCAGTGTCGGTCGGGACACTCCGGGTCTGCAGGGTCGATTTTCGTTATGATGTCTCGATATGACGGGGCGCTGATCCGCCCGGCATCAGAAGGGGATCAGGAGAGGGGGCGTTGGTCCGGCGCGGGGAGGCCGCCGGCGGTCAGGAGATCGGTGAGATGCTCGCTGGCGAGCGCGACGATGGCAAGGGCGGCCTGCTGGCGGTTCCAGCCGGCATGTTCCGCTTTTTCGATCAGCCCTTGAATGGAAGGCTCCAGTGCGAATTGGCACTCGGCCTGATAGTCCATGGTGTCGATCGAAAGCGACGGGGAATTAATTGCGGCCCGCATCCTTTGGTCTCCCTGTTTTCCGACATGCTCTTCCTACGCAAAACGCAAATCGGAACATGCACATTCAGAGGCCCGTGATATCGCGCACGTTTAAGAGCACCGCATATCACTGGCAGCGAATCCCCCAGCAGGCGGACGTTAACGGCAAGTCTCGATCGCTGTCAACGAACGTTCGGTAGCGATGATGCTGCCATGCTCTTTTTCAGAGCCTTCCGTTCCGGAACGGTTTTCGCCGCCAGATCAAAAGCGCCATGACATAAAGCGCAAAAAGCACGAACCATGTGACGGGCAGCACCATGAAAAGCGCCGCATAGGCACAGTTTCCCTCAAAACAGGAGCCGAGAAAGCCGGAATCGGCAAGGGCTGCCGATAATAAAAACGCGCATATGCCGCTCCCGACAGCGCCGAGAATGAAAAGCGATATGTTGATGAGTAATCTCATGGCCCCGATCATAGGGATGATTGAGACAGCTTTGGGGAGAAGGTGCTGCGGCAACGCTGATAATCATCGTTCCGGCAGTTTTCTGCTGCTCAGTCGTCGCTGGAGGTCGAAACCTGGGGGCAATATCTTATGGCGTTGCGTGCCCCGCCAGAACCAGGCAGGGCTGCATGGACGCTGACTTATTCGGTGATCGTGTATTCGCCGAGTTCGCATAGATTCTGCGTGTCTTCCAGGTCTTCGAGCGCATCGCCCTGGAACTCGAAGCGCATGTCGTATTTGCAGACTTTGCGGCCATCGGCGATTGTGATTTCTATTGTTTCGCCCGGACCAAGCGCGTTCTT
Source organism: Agrobacterium fabrum str. C58 (assembly GCF_000092025.1). Classification (NCBI taxonomy): domain Bacteria; kingdom Pseudomonadati; phylum Pseudomonadota; class Alphaproteobacteria; order Hyphomicrobiales; family Rhizobiaceae; genus Agrobacterium; species Agrobacterium fabrum. Next base: position 1,624,771 of record NC_003062.2, on the reverse strand, counting down.
TCCGAAGACGTCATCTTCCCACTCACCAACGCCGACGGGTGAGGTGTAGAAGGCATTGAGAACAGACCCTGTTCCATTCTTCAGCGTGAACACAAGGTCCTCCGCCTGTGCCGCACCGGCAGCCGCAATCGTGGCGCCAAAAAATGCTGCCATAATCCATTTTGATGTCATGATATCCCCTTTGCCCCTTGTTCTGGCAGGTAATCCATACAGCTAAATCAGAGGCTTGCAATATAAACTGCTGCCGTTGGTTAAGAGGCGAGGGGATAGGCTTGTTTGTATGTTATTATGCATTTATTAGTTTCGCAGATGTAATTTAAAATTATTATATTAATTAATATCATGTATTAAATTATTTTGTAATTTTTGCATAAATTATTTTTGTTTCATTTTTTTATATTTTTGCTTATGGTATATACGGTTATTATTTATTTTAAGCTATTGATATCTAAAGTATTACTTTAAAATCAGGATTGTTGAATGACCGGCTACCTGTCCTTGTGCCGTTGTTTCAAGCTGCCCTTTCTTGTGGCTTTGAGCATTCTGCTCGCAGCTGCCATGACGCAGGTTTCAGCTCAGTCACGTATCTGCCGGGATCCGACCCCGGCCCGCAATCTCAACGAAATGTTTGATGCGATCTATGCCTGCTGGGTACCGCCGGAGGATACGGAAGGGTTGGTGGTGACGCTGCGGTTTATTCTCCACAAGGACGGGCAGATAAGGGGAAAAGTGGTCGTCATTGCCGCGCGTCCGCAGGAAGAGAGCCCGAGACGACAGGCCTTTATCGAATCCGCCATCAATGCGGTAAAGCAGGCAGCGCCGGTAGCTTTCACGGAGGAATTCGGAAGCCGCATTGCTGGCCGCCCACTGGAGACGCGCTTCATGGGGACAAAAAGTTCTTCGGAAACGGCTTTGTAGCTATCTCGTACTGCAATTTTTGCAAGAGTAGCTGTTGAGGTCTGCGGCGCCGGTAATGATCGCTGTCTGTCACTGCCGAGGTGGACTATACAGGCAGACGTCAAAATGAAACGTCAATACGATGCTTTGAGCAAGCATCGCAACATCATGCCATTAAAGGAGAATTTGGTGGGTGATGTAGGGCTCGAACCTACGACCCGCTGATTAAGAGTCAGCTGCTCTACCAACTGAGCTAATCACCCGACCGGCACCGTGTGGCGGTGTGAGGGGGGCTATAAAGGGGAAGTTTGGGCTTGTCCAGCGCGGAAATGAAATTTCTTCGATTTTTGTGACGAAAAAATTTCAGTCGCGCTGGAAAAGCCTGAAAATCCGGGGTTTTACGGATTTTTCCTTTATTCACCCGCGTCTGAAAGCTCTGCCGATGGCGATGAGGATGCAGGCGCCGACGAAGCCGGCAATGAGATAACCGAGCCAGCCGGTCAAAACGATTCCAAATACTGCAAGAATGGCGTTGGCGACGATCGCGCCGACGATTCCAAGAAGGATGTTCATGAAAACACCCATATTGCTTTTCATGAATTGTTCGGCGAGCCACCCGGCGACCCCACCGATGATGATAGCTGCAATCCAGCCAATGCCAGCAGATTCCATGATTTCCTCCCATGTTGCTGCATCATCAAAGGTGATGATTCCTGTGGTGAAAAGCAAGCAAACTCCTGAAAACCTCGCCTGATGCGGGTGGTTTTCCGCGCCACAGGCGCTAAATAGCCTGAAGCGGCGCAAAGAGACGAAAGGCATGGATGTGCGATTGATGTTCGGCGGATGGATGAATGGCGGACGGGTGTGGCGCGGGCGAGCGGTTGCTGGCAGGCGAGGTGGCGGCATGGCCCCGATTCTGGTCGTTCTTTTTGCCCTCCTCAGCAGCCTTTGGGTGATGCCGGCCCTTGCGCAGGAAACAACGACGCCGGCAGCGCCGGGCGCCATCCAGGCCTCTACGGTCGAGCAAACGAGATCAGATCTCGAAAAATGGAAGACGGACATCGCGTTCATCTCGGGGCAGGTGGAGGCGGGTGGACGCGACGACGTCCAACTGGTTGACCTCAAGGGGCGGGCCGATGGCATCGCTGCCGATGCCGCCGCCGCCAATGCCAAACTTCGGGCACGGCTGGACCAGATCAAGACCCGGCTGGATGCACTGGGTGCGGCACCAGGCGAAGGCCAGCCGCCGGAGGCAAGCCTGGTGACGGAAGAACGAAACCGGCTGACGGCGGAGCGCGGCGAGGTGAATGCCATGGCGGGCGAAGTGGAGGCCACCGCCAACAATGCCGCGCAGATTTCCAACAATATCACGGCGGTTCGCCGGGCTCTTTTTGCCGCCACCCTGTTCAAGCGCACGGAAGTTTCCGCCCAGACGCTGGGCGACGCATCCTCCGCCTTTCTGGCCGAGCTTACCAATCTCAACAATGCCTTCAGCAACTGGACGGCCTATGTCTGGAACTACAAGCGGTTGCCGATGTTCGGGGCCGTGATGCTGTCGATCATGGCGGCGCTGTTGTTTCTGGTCGGCGGTTACCGCTTTTTCGGCAGCCGCATGGACCGGCGTGCCTTTACGGGCGAGCCTTCTTATCTCAGAAGGCTTTCGGTGGCTTTCTGGTCAACCATGGTGCAGTCTCTGTCGCTGTTCCTGTTTCTCGTCACTTCGGCCTTCTTCCTCGATAATTTCAACGTATTGCGGTCCGACATAGCGCCGATCCTGTTCGGGGCGATGGCGATCACCGGTTTTGTTTATTTCGTCTCGCGACTGAGCTATGCGATCTTTGCGCCGACGCAGCCGGAATGGCGCCTGCTGAAGGTGTCCAACAAGGGCGCGCATACGCTGTCTTCGGCGGTGCTGCTGATGGCGCTCGTCAACGGTCTCGATTATTTGTTCGGCACGATCAGCGAGACGCTTTATTCGCCGCTGATCGTCACCGTCGCCAAGAGTTTCATCGCGTCCATCATCATCGGGCTCATTCTGCTCACCGTATCGTTCCTGCGGCCGATGATCGGCGAGGAACAGGATTACGACACCGGCAATCAGCGCCTGCCGCGCTGGCTCGTCATTCTGCTGCGGGTGGGTGGCCTCATCCTCATCGGCGCTTGCCTGACCGGTTATGTCGGGCTTGCGCGTTTCCTCGCCACTCAGATCGTCGCGACCGGTGCGGTGCTGGCGACCATGTATATCGGCATTCTCTCCGGCAAGGCGATTTCGCGGCAGGGTGCCTTTGGCGAATCCCTTGCCGGGCGTTATCTCGCGCGGCGTTTCAGCCTCGGTCCGGTTGCGCTCGATCAGGCCGGCCTTGCTGCAGGGCTCGGCATATATGTCGTGGCGCTTGCTTTCGGCGTGCCGCTCATCCTGTTTTCCTGGGGTTTCCAGCCGGGCGATATCGAAAGCTGGGCCTATCGCCTGCTGACCGGCATCACCGTCGGCAATGCCTCCATCTCGCTGATCGGTCTGTTCGGCGGCGTCCTCGTCTTCGCCATCGGCTATATCATCACCCGCTGGTTCCAGAAGTGGCTGGACAATAACGTCATGGCGCGGGGCCAGGTGGATGCCGGGGTGCGCAACTCGGTCAAAACAGGCATCGGTTATCTCGGCATCGCCGTTGCGGCCATCTTTGGCGTCTCCTCCGCCGGACTCAATCTTTCAAGCCTGGCGCTGGTCGCTTCGGCCCTTTCGGTCGGTATCGGTTTTGGTCTGCAGAACATCGTCTCGAATTTCGTCTCGGGCCTCATCCTCCTGGTCGAACGCCCGTTCAAGGTGGGAGACTGGGTGGTGACCGGCACGACGGAGGGAACCGTCAAGCGGCTTTCCGTGCGCGCCACCGAAATCGAAACTTTTCGCGGCCAGTCGATCATCGTGCCGAATTCGGAATTCATCAATTCTTCTGTCGGGAACTGGACGCACCGCAACCGCATCATGCGGGCGGAAATTCCGGTTTCCGTGGCTTATGATTCCGATCCGCAGCAGGTGATGGATATTTTGCTGGAGCTGGTGCGCGCCCAGCCGCCGGTGCTGCGCAACCCCGAGCCGCATGTGGAATTCCTGCGTTTCGGCGATTTTTCGCTGGATTTCGAATTGCGTTTCCACCTTGCCGATCTTTCGAACGGGCTGGCTGTAAAAAATGCGCTGCGGATCGCCATCCTCCACCGTTTCCGTGAAGAGGGCATCGCCATCCCGTTCCCGCAGCGCAACCTCAACATCCATGTGGAAGGCGACGCCAATCCGCAGATGCTGGCGGCGCTGCTTTCGGAAGAGGGCGACAAGGCCGTGGTGGGCCATACAGGGGCGGCTGCCGCGCCGACTAGCAGCGCGACGCTCCCAAAAGACGGTCCTGAGACCGACGATGAGGCGGCTCCCGCAAACGCTGCAACCGCCAAGACCCCCGGCAAGGCCAAATGATGATCACCGACATGGTCGTGTCTGCGACAGCAATTTCCTCCCTGTCGCAGCACCCCTTGGCCATGTCGCAATCAGGCGGCTGAACGGCAGGCAAGCGCTTCATATTCCTCCCATCCAATGTCGGCGGAATAAGGCGAGGCCGGCGCTTTTCAGGGGTTCTGTAAATGAAGACACATGCACGGGCGGTGGTGATCGGTGGCGGCGTTGTCGGCGTCTCGACGCTTTATCATCTTGCCAAAAAGGGCTGGAGCGACAGCGTTCTCATCGAGCGCAAGGAGCTGACCTCCGGTTCCACCTGGCATGCGGCAGGCCTCTTGCCGCTGTTCAACATGAGCTATTCGGTTGGCCAGATCCACAAATATTCCGTGAAGTTCTACGAGGAGCTTCAGGAAGAGACCGGCATGAATGTCGGCTTCTCCAAGGTTTCGAATATCCGTCTCGCCCGTACCAAGGATCGCTGGGACGAATATATGTATTATGCCGGCATTGCCGAGACCATCGGTGTGCGCGTCAACATGCTGACGCCGGAGCAGGTGAAGGAAATCTGGCCGCTCTGCGAAACCGACGGTCTGCTCGGCGCCATCCAGCATCCTGACGACGGTTATATCCAGCCCGCCGACCTGACACAGGCTCTCGCCAAGGGCGCGCGTGACCGTGGGGCGACGATCTATCGCAACACGACAGTTACCGCCATCGAGCAGCTGGAAGACGGTCACTGGAAGGTGACGACGGACAAGGGCGAGATCATCGCCGAACATATCATCTCCTGCACCGGCAACTTCGCCCGCAAGACCGGCGAGATGGTTGGCATCGATATTCCGGTCATCCCGGTCGAGCATCAATATATCGTCACTGAGCCGCATCCGGCCATTCTGGAGCGCCGCCGTCAGGGGCTGCCGGAAATGGGCGTCCTGCGTGAATCGGACTCTGCCTGGTACATGCGCGAGGAAGCGGGCGGCCTGATCCTCGGTCCGTATGAAGTCGGCGCGCCGGTCTGTTATGTCGATGGTCCCTCCGACGACAGCGAATATGAGCTGTTCCAGGAAGAACTCGACCGCTTGATGCCGCATATCGAAACGGCAATGGTGCGCGTTCCGGCCTTTGGCGAAGTGGGCATCAAGAAGGTTTATAATGGCGCGATCGCCTATACGCCTGACGGTAACCCGATCGTCGGCCCTGCGCCGGGCCTCAAGAATTTCTGGCTGAACGAGGGCCATTCCTTCGGCATCACCGCCGCCGGCGGCGCCGGCTGGCAGCTGGCCGAATGGATCGTCGATGGCGAACCGACGCTCGACCTGATGGGTGTCGATCCGCGTCGTTTCGGACCGCACGCTACGGAAGGTTACCTCATTGCCAAGAACGAGGAAGCCTATGCCAACGTCTTCACCATGCATTATCCTGATGAAGAGCGTTCCGCCGCTCGTCCCTTGAAGACGACGCCGGTTTACGACCGCCTGAAAAAGCTCGGCGGCGTGTTCGGCTCCGTTTACGGTTGGGAGCGCGCCAACTGGTATGCGCCGGAAGGTTATGCGCTGCGGGAAGAAGACCTCGGCGTCGGCGCCGATGTCATCACCAGCCACAATTACGCGCCGCCGCTGGACGATGGCCGTATCGTCGAGAAATGGTCGTTCCGCCGCTCGAACTATTTCGAACATGTCGGCAACGAGGTGAAGAACGTCACGAACAATGTCGGCGTGCTTGATATGTCGGCCTTCGCCAAGATGGAGGTTTCCGGCCCCGGCGCGCGTGCGTGGCTGGACAGTATTCTGGCCAATATCGTGCCGAAGAAGCGCGGTCGTATTGCGCTGACACATCTTCTGACGCCGAATGGCGGTGTGAAGATTGAGTTCACTGTTTATGAATGGGCGCCTGGCCGGTTCTACATGGTTTCGGCAGGCGGTCTTGAGGCACATGACCATGACGTTCTGCGCCGTCTTGCACCCACCGACGGTTCCGTGGTGCTGCAGCCGATCACCCAGAAATACGGCGTGCTGGTGCTGGCCGGTCCGAAGTCGCGCGATCTCCTGAAGAAGCTGACCCGCACCAGCCTCGAGAACAAGGATTTCCCCTGGCTCACCGGCAAGCAGATTTCCGTTGGCGTGGCGACGGCGCATGCGCTACGCGTCAACTTCGTGGGCGAGTTGGGCTGGGAGCTGCACCATCCGATCGAGATGCAGAATTACATCTTCGACCGGCTGATGGAAGCGGGTGCGGAATTCGGCATCAAGCCGTTCGGCATCCGGGCCATGGTGTCGATGTCGCTCGAAAAGTCCTATCGCAACATGGGCCGCGAGCTTTCGGTGGAATATAACGCCTATGAATCCGGTCTCGACCGCTTCCTGCGGCCGGAAAAATCCTTCATCGGCCGCGATGCGCTGGTAGCCTATAAGGAAGCCGGGCTGAAGTCGGTGTTTTCGACGCTGACCGTGTCGGGCAATACGGATGTCGATGCCCGCGGGTCGGAAGCGATTTCGGATGAAAACGGCGTTCTTGCCGGTCGTGTCACCAGCGGCGGCTTCGGTTGGCGCATCGGCAAGTCGATTGCACTTGCCATGCTCAAACCGGAATATGCGGCGGTTGGCACGAAGCTGAAGATCCGCATTCTCGGTACGCTTTATGATGCCGAGGTGGTGGAAGAAAGCCCGTTCGACACGGAAAATGCGCTGCTGCGCGCATAAGATCATTCCCTCCCAAAGCTGGAATACGGCCCCTCGCGGGCCGTATTTCCGTTTAGGTAAGCATATGCCCGCATTCCTTGCTGGCAAAAGTGCTATTAATGATTCTGAAAAATGAGCCTGATATGTTTTCCTCACATACGATTGGGGATCGGGGCAGAATGAATTTCCTGGGCATTACGGGCATGCAATATTCGGGCGTGCCTTTTACCAACAACCGCATTTTACTGGCGGAAGACAGCAATGTGTTCACCCAGATGGTGAGCATGCGGCTCAATGAAATGCTGGGCGTTTCCGTGGAGGTATGCCGCTCGTTCGAAGAGTTGCAGGCCTGTTACGAACATTCGCCCGAGCCGGTGACACTCGCCATTTCCAACATCAACCTGCCAGGGGCGGAAAAGGGTGAGGCGCTGGAATATCTGATCGATCTTTCGATCCCGACCATCGTTTTCACCAGCACCTTCCATGAGGCGACGCGCGAAACGCTGATCGCCAAGGATGTGGTGGATTATATCCTGAAGGACAATATCTTCGCCGTGGACATGCTGACGGAATCGGTCTGTCGGTTCCTCACCAATCACCGCCATCATGTGCTGATCGTCGATGACAGTCCGACAGCGCGGGCGCTGCTGTCGAGCCGGCTCAAACGCTATAATTTCCGTGTCAGTCTTGCTGACAGTGGTGCCAAGGCGCTCGAAATCCTGAGGGCCAATCCCGATATCGGTCTCGTCGTGACCGACTATAATATGCCCGATATTGACGGTTTTGAACTGACGCGGCGCATCCGCACCGTGCGCGGTTCGCATGAGCTGCGCATTATCGGCGTGTCGTCCTCCACCAACCGTCTTCTCTCGGCGCGATTCCTGAAGGCGGGTGGCAATGACTTCATGCTGCGGCCCTTCATCGACGAGGAATTTTATTGCCGCGTCAACCAGAACCTCGATACGCTGGTGCAGATACAGCTGGCAAAAGCGGGGATAAGGCCGGCGGCCTGAGCCGGGTTTTCCCGTCAAAGCTGAGATTCAAGCGGCAGGACACGCATGATGCCGGCGATGATCCGGCGGCTGATCGCCGCGTCGGGTTCGCGCCGGTAGATCTTTGGCTGCCCCCGTTCTTCCGTCATCCAGACGATACGGTTGGCGCTGTCGATATCAAGTTCGAAGCTCATCGTGCGGCGGATTTCTTCGGCGAATATCTCGTCCATGCGGGCCACCAGCGGGGCTGAATTGAACACCACGCCCATTTCCGTATTGAGCGAGGCGGAGCGGGGATCGAAATTGAGTGAGCCGATATAGCCGGTCTCGCCATCGCGGGTGAAGGCCTTGGTGTGCAGGCTTGCCTGTCCCGAACCGCGCAGGGTGAAGCTGCCCTGATCCGCCTGCGAACGCAATTCATGCAAACGTACCCCGCCGGAGAGAAGCGGTTTCCGGTAACGCGCATAACCGGCGTGAACGGCGGCGACATCGGTTGCGGCCAGTGAATTGGTGAGGATGGCGAGCGACACGCCGCGTTCGGCGAGATCGAGAAAAATCTCCACACCCTGTTTACCGGGAATGAAATAGGGAGAAGTAATGTGCAGGCTCTCTCCCGCCGCCTGCATCAGCGGCAATAGGCTTTCCATCAGGAAATTATGGCCCTTGCGGCGTTTTCCCGCCGCTTTTTCGGGCGGATCGGCAAGCACATCTGCCGTATCGACCCAGTGCAGGCGGTCCGACATCAGGAAATGATCACGACCATATTGGCTCTCCACCCGCTCCAGATAGGGTCTCGCGGCTTCGCTTTGCGGCAGGGCGTCCAGTTCGCGCCGCAGTTTGGCAAGTTTGTTCGGTCGGCGCGCCAGCAGCGAGCGTACTGGCACGGAAACGGCGCTGTTCCAGTAATCGTCGAAGATTTCGGTGGCGTCGGCAACGATCCCGCCGAAACCGAGAATGTCGAAATCGTGGAAATTTGCCCGTTCGGCGGCGTCGAAGTAAGCGTCGCCAATATTTCGGCCGCCGACGATCACGGCGCGGCCATCGGCAATCCATGCCTTGTTGTGCATGCGCCGGTTGACGCTTCGAAAGCGCAGCACCAGTTCGAGGCTGCGATGCAGGATGTTTTCCCGTGCCCGGGTGGGATTGAACAGGCGGAGTTCGATATTGGGGTGGCTGTCGATGGCATGGAAGATGCGGTCTGACATGGAGACGCCGAGATCATCGAGCAGCAGCCGCACCCGCACGCCGCGATCAGCGGCGGCGATGACCTCGCGCATCATCAGCCGCCCGGTCAGGTCGGCATTCCACATGTAATACATGAGATCGAGGCTGCGCCCGGCGGCCCGCGCCGCCGCCACACGCACGGCAAAGGCATCGAGGTTGGAATGTAAGAGGCAGAGTGCATTCTTCTCGTTCCAGCCGTTTCTGATCGATTGCCAGTGCCGGTCCAGCGCCGTTTCGTCTTCGGTAACCGGCAGAGCGGTGGAGGGGCGTTTGGGAATGGCTTTTTCCCGCTGTTTGCCGATGACGACGAACAGGCTCGGCCCAATGAGCATGAGAAGAATGATGATGAAGACCGTAAATGCAGTCACTGTTGTTTGTCGCTCCCGGCCTGAAGATTATCAGGCGGAATACAAACGCGCGAGGAGATAAAGCGTTCACCACAGCAGATGCTGGCGTGACGAAAAAAGCCGGCTTCAGCATCAGGGGGCTTGTGAATGACATAAGTACGTGCTTATGTGTTGTCATGACAGAGAATGATATTTTCCGGGCGCTGGCTGATCCCACGCGCCGTGCCATTTTTGAGAAGCTGGCGGATGGCGCCATGAACGCTTCCGCCCTGCGTGAAGGGCTCGAGATCAGCCAGCCGGCCATGTCGCAGCATCTTTCGGTGCTGCGCGGGGCGGGGCTCGTGGTGGAGAGGCGGCAGGGCCGTTTTGTCAATTACGAGGTTGATCCGGACGGGCTGACGCGTATCGCGGCATGGCTCGGCAAATATCGCGCCTACTGGCCGCAGCGTATCGACGCACTCAAGCTCTTGCTGAAGGATATGGATCAATGAACAGGCAGATACCCAAAGTGCCGGATGCCATCGAGCTTGAATATGATCTGGACGAGCCGCCGCAGAAGGTGTGGCGGGCGATCAGCATTCCCGCCTTTCGGGAACACTGGTTGCCGAAGGAAGCCTTGGCGCAGCCCGAAGCGATCAAGGTCTCGCCTGGACGGGAAGTCTGCTACAGGCTGCGGGAGGACACACCGCCATTCCTGGAAAGCACCGTGACGTTCCAGATCGCGTCGAATGACCGTGGCGGCACCAGTCTGCGTATTATTCACGACCTGCCCGCCATCAAGTCCGGCCGGATGACGAAGGCTGCTGCAAACCACAACGGTTCGCCGATCAAGCTCGCGGCCTGATCCGGCACGTTTCCCAACATTTTCAAACGACAGGAGTTCGCCGATGCGCGAAACGATGCAACTCGTCCCTATGGTAGTCGAACAATCCTCAAGGGGAGAACGGTCTTTCGACATTTATTCCCGCCTGCTGCGGGAAAGGATTATCTTTCTCAACGGGGAGGTCGACGATACGGTCTCAGCGCTGGTGTGCGCGCAATTGCTGTTTCTCGAAGCGGAAAACCCGAAGAAGCCGATCCACCTCTATATCAACTCGCCGGGTGGCATGGTGACCAGCGGTTTCGCCATGTATGACACCATGCGTTACATTCGTGCGCCGGTGCATACGCTCTGCATGGGTACGGCCCGTTCGATGGGGTCATTCCTGCTGATGGCGGGTGAACCGGGCACGCGGGCGGCGTTGCCCAATGCCAGCATCCTCATTCACCAGCCTTCCGGTGGCTTTCAGGGGCAGGCGTCGGACATGCTCATCCATGCCGAAGAGATCAGGCAGACGAAACATCGCATGACGCGGCTTTATGCCGAGCATTGCGGGCGCAGCTACGAAGAATTCGAAACGGCGATGGATCGCGACCGCTTCATGACGGTGCAGGAGGCTCTGGAATGGGGGCTGATCGACCGCATTCTGGAAGTGCGAGAGGATGCGGCGGCATAGGGCCGGCCTATTCGGATTTCCTGCCGATATTGGCGCCGGCCGGCAGCACTTCCAGGCTGCGCCGGGCAAGCTGGGCCAGCACTTCATCGGAGCCGAACTGGGATGTCCAGCCAAGCCCCTCTACGGCGCGGGCGGGTGAATAGACGCGGTCGATGGTCGTCGGCAGCGCCCAGCCTTCCTGTGCGAAAGCGTCTGTGAGGCCCGGGGTCCGCTGGCGGAGAACGGAGGGCGCATCCTTGGCGAGGGCGTCGCAGTCATCAGCGAAAAACGGGGTGGAGGCCGATACGATATAGCGCTGGAAGTCTTCTCCCGCATTGCCCAGCGCCAGCACATGAGCGTCGGCGACATCACGGATATCGACGCCGCGATGTTGCCGATATGCTGCCATCACGTCGGCGGGCTCCGGGAAACTGCGTGACATGCGGAGCACGCGCACAGCGAGGTGCGGTCCGGCCATTTCCTCTAGCAGATGCTCGGCTTCTAGCTTCGTGCGGTGATAGATACTTTTTGGCTGGGGCGGCGTATCTTCATCGATGAAGGTGCAGGACCCCGAAGAAACAGCGTGTCCGTAGAGTGCCGTGGTGCTGGTGAAGACCAGCCGTGGCACGCCGGTCGCCATCGCCGCTTCCGCCACCATGCGGGCTCCATCGACATTGATGCGCTGGAATTCGGCATTCGGAACGCAACCAACATGCGGAGCATGAAGGGCCGCCGTATGAATTACCGCATCCGCTCGCTCAAAAGCTCTCCGCAGCAGCGACTCGTCCGCGAAATCGTCGACGATATGGGTGGTGGAAAAGGGGGAGCGGTCTATGCCAGTGACATCATGCCGGCCGGCGAGGGCACTGAAAATCGCGCGGCCGACCCGACCGGAGCTGCCCGTCAGCACTATCCGCATGATGTTCCCTCCGCATCAACAGAAAAGCAGCGCCTGGCGCCGCCTTTCAAGGGTTCATCCGGATGATCAGATGAGCAATGTATCCGAATACTGGCCATTCCCGCTGTAACCCTTTGATACTTGAACCCACGAACCTCAAAGCACAAGTACTTTTGGCCACCCAGGATGTCAAAATTGGCCAATGGCATGAACCGAAAGAAAAAGCCGGGATGAAACCCGGTTTGAATTCGCGTAAATTGTCTCGATGTCTACAGTAACAATTGCCGACTGGGACTGCCGGGCGGCTGAGGTCCCGCCATTGAAAGCTTGCTCTGCCGATCCGAAATGATCGAGTTTTGACGCGTCATCAGAAGCCGCATTTCGATCGGATCGATTCGAAGGGCTGCAAGTCCGATTTCAGTCGCAATTTACCAAGGCCATGGCGGCCGATTAAGGCTCATGCGGTGAAAGGGAGACGGCACAATCATCGGCCATGCCTGGGAACAACGTTGTGCCTCACCATGGCCGGCTTTCTTGCCGGCCTCCCTTATTTATCGTCGTGACGCCAATTGTCTCCGAGAGACCCGCGCCGCATTCTGCCTGCCGACTGTTAATCCCTGTCAGCTTGCGGGATTGCGCGCGGTGACGATCCATGTCGCGCCGTTGATCATCACCGACCGCTCACCGGGGCATCCCGACAAAGCGGCACGAACCGCAACCGAGGCGCGGTCGCGTATGTCGTCGGGCTGATCAGCGAGCACCCGCGACAACGGGCCGACCTCAAGTGTCATGTTCACTGCGTCATCGAGCGCCGCGTCCCGTGTTGCGCCCTCGCCAAACGAGACTGAAGCATCGAAAGGCTCGATAGCGATATCGGTGAACCCTGCCTTCGTCAGGATGCGCTCCACACGCTCCTGGTCGCCAAACGAGAACGGGCCGGGGGCTTCCGGACCAGGCGGCGTCATCGATGGGAGGATGCCCTTCATCGCGCCCATCGGCAACCGCATCCAATCGTTCTCAGTCACGCCGCGCCAGCAGACAAAAGCGGCCCGCCCGCCCGGCTTGAGCGCACGGCGCATATGGGCGAACGCCCCTGTCGGATCGTTGAAGAACATCACCCCGAAACGTGAGAACAGGATGTCGAACGCGCCGTCGGGCAACTCGGCCCTGCTGGCGTCGGTTACCCGGAACACGACCGACATATCCTGTGGCGCGAGGGCGCGGGCTCTCTCGATCAGCGGTTCGGATATGTCCACGCCCAGCACATGGCCCTCCGCGCCGACGCGAGCGGCCAGATCTCGGCTGGACGCCCCCGCGCCGCAGCCGACGTCCAGTACGCGTTCGCCGGTAGTGGGCGCGGCGGCTTCGATCGCAGCTTGGCCGAATGGCGCCATCATGGCATCGAGCCGGGCCTGGTAGGCGGCCCAGCGCTCCCCGCTTTGGCCTCTCCAGTCGGCAATATGCTCCGCATTTTGTTGTGCCATGTCCACATCCTTTCTTTTCCGATCCGTTCTTAACCAGGCTGTGCGCACACGTGGTCGTCGCCACCGTGCGCGGCCATGAACATGGCGACGGCCGACCGGCAATAGGATTCGATTTCGTTGTCGTCCTCTGCTCTCGCCTCATCGAAGCGTGCAATAATCAGGAGATCAGAGCCTTTGAAAAGCGCGGCAAACAGGCGGGCGGACTGGACAGGATCAGGCACATTCAGAAGCGCCTTCGCGTGCAACTGACGCAGCAAGGCCTCGATTTGGGCAATCATATGGGCGGGACCGGCTTCGTAATGAATCTTGCTCAACGACTTTTGACTTGTGACATCGGCCGTGACCATGGCTTCGACACTGCGAACGTCCGGGCGCAACAGCGTCCGAAGCAGGGATGATCCCACCGCCATGAGCTGATCTTCGGCCGAACCGTCGACGCCTTCGAAAAGGACCTGTGGTATTAACTGATGGCAGCGGGCCGCAAAGGCTGCGCCAAACAGCGCCTCTTTATTCTCGAAGTGACGATAGATGCTGAGTTTGGATATCTTCGCCCGCTGAGCGACCTTGTCCAATGTCGTCGCTTGAAAACCCAGCTCCGCAAAGAGTTCGCCTGCAGTGTCGACGATCGTTTGACCAAGTGCTTCGTTGACGGGCCGGCCGCGCCGGCTCTGACTATTTTCAGTCACCATAATTGCAGTCCTTGACAGTATCGTTATTGTGGAATTAGGATACCATGGAGTTTCTGAAATAAGCAAGCCGAAGAATTAAGCGAAACACGAGGGCGCCATGCAACGACGAACACTGCTGAAGCTGGCCGCGCTTTCAACCATCGGCGTCCCTTATACCAAGGCCACCGCCAGCCCCAGCCTCAGCCTGCTACCCTCCGTCCACAACAAGGAATCCATCACCATGAATGATGTCATCATCATCGGCGGCAGCTTTGCTGGCCTCGCCGCCGCTCTGCAGCTTGGCCGTGCTCGCCGCAAAGTCATCGTTCTCGATACCGGCCTTCAGCGCAACCGCTTCGCTGGCCGCTCGCACGGTATGCTGGGTCACGATGACAAGCCACCGTCCGCAATCCTGGCCGAGGCGCGGCAGCAACTCGCGCGCTACCCTGCTATCAGGATTGTCAATGCCCGCGCCGACAGCATCTCCGGTACCATCGACAATTTCTCCGTCCTTACTGGCGATGGTGAAACCCTAAGCGCGCGCCGCCTGATCCTGAGCTATGGCGTTGTTGACCAAATGCCTGATGTTTCGGGTTTTGCCGAGAACTGGGGCACATCCGTTATCCCATGCCCCTATTGCGACGGCTTCGAAGTTGCTGACCAGCACTGGGGCCTCGTCTGGTCTGGCCCGCAGTCGATGAATCAGGTCAGGCTGTTTCACGATTGGACCGACAGGTTGACTGTTTTCGGCAATGGTCACGACATCACCCCCGACATACGGGCCGATCTGGAAAGCCGAAAGGTACCTGTCGTTGATGGTCGGATCAACGAAATCGCACGTCACGGGAGCCATGGCGCCACTATCAAGCTCGATACCAGTCCTGATGTCGAAGTCGACATCCTGTTCGCGCATCCGCGCAACAAGCCATCCGCAAGCCTGCATGACGCACTGGGCCTCGCCACGGTCAACACGCCAACCGGCATCGCCCTCAAGACCGACGAGCGCCGCGAAACCAGCATGCCAGGCATTTACGCCGCCGGTGACCTTGCTAACCCCGGCATCCCCTCGGTCACCACGGCAACATGGCAAGGAGCGATGGCAGGTATCTTCGCTCAGCAGTCTATGCTGGTTTGAGAAGACAAGTTGAAGGATGAGCATAGCCGTTGAACCGAACAGCGTGGGGGAGTGACCTTGCCTGCGCCCTTCGTCTGTCTGGGAACGCTGCTGTGAAGCACAGCAGCTTCGGAAGGCGCAGTTGGCGAGCGATGTGTCGCTTCTCTCCGCCTGCTCATATCGATGATCCGGAACCTCGAGCTCTTGGCGCAGGGCCTGAAGGAATGATCATGACTGGGAGACCTCGTGGTTACGTGAACAGGGTGGTTTGACTATAACTCTTTCTCGGTTTCACTGTCTGTTCTGACGGGCGTTTTCCGGGCACTCTTCAGTGCCCGGAAATAATCAAACGTGGCGTTGGCCAGTTTCAGGTTCCAAAATGGCCAGTATTAGGGCTATTTGGCCAAGACTAGCTTGGGTTTCTCATCAAATATCCAGATTATCCGCGAAAGCCGCCCGTTCCTGAATGAAACGGAAGCGAGCATCCGCCTTGGTGCCCATCAGATTGTCCACCGCCTCGCGGGTGCCTTCGAAATCCACGTCATCGATCTCGACGCGCAGCAGGGTGCGCTTTTCGGGATCCATGGTGGTTTCCTTCAGCTGTGCGGCCATCATTTCACCGAGGCCTTTGAAGCGGCCGATTTCGACCTTCTTGCCCTTAAAGACGGTTTCCATCAGCTCTGCGCGATGAGCGTCGTCGCGGGCATAGGCGCTTTTGGCACCCTGACGGATGACGTAGAGCGGCGGCACGGCCAGATAGAGATGGTTGCCGCGGATGAGTTCCGGCATTTCCTGATAGAAAAAGGTGATGAGCAGCGAGGCGATGTGGGCGCCGTCGACATCGGCATCGGTCATGATGATGATGCGTTCGTAACGCAGATCCTCTTCGCGGTACTTGGTGCGCGTGCCGCAGCCGAGTGCCTGGATGAGATCGGCGATCTGCTGGTTGGCCGATAGCTTTTCGCGGCTGGCGCTGCCGACGTTCAAAATCTTGCCACGCAGCGGCAGGATGGCCTGATTGGCGCGGTTGCGCGCCTGCTTGGCCGAGCCGCCAGCCGAGTCACCCTCGACGATGAAAAGTTCCGCATTCTCAGCCGTGTTCTGCGAGCAGTCCGCCAGCTTGCCGGGCAGGCGCAGCTTGCGCACCGCCGTCTTGCGGTTGACTTCCTTTTCCTTGCGGCGGCGAAGGCGTTCTTCGGCGCGCTCGATCACCCAGTCGAGCAGCTTGGCCGCTTCGCCCGGGTTGCCGGTGAGATAGTGGTCGAAGGGATCGCGCAGCGCGTTTTCAACAATGCGCTGGGCCTCGACGGTCGCAAGCTTGTCCTTGGTCTGGCCGACGAATTCCGGCTCGCGGATAAAGACCGAGAGCATGCCGGCTGCCGAGATCATCACGTCATCGGTGGTGATTTCACGGGCGCGCTTGTTCTGCGTCAACTCGGCATAGTTCTTCAG
Source organism: Agrobacterium fabrum str. C58 (assembly GCF_000092025.1). Lineage (NCBI taxonomy): Bacteria > Pseudomonadati > Pseudomonadota > Alphaproteobacteria > Hyphomicrobiales > Rhizobiaceae > Agrobacterium > Agrobacterium fabrum. The sequence goes on along the minus strand of NC_003062.2, from coordinate 1,608,100 downwards.
GCCCTTGGTGAGCGCGATGCGGAAACCGGCCTCATGCGTGCCGCCTTCGGGCGTCGGGATGGTGTTGCAATAGGAATGGATCTGCGTGTCGCCGCCATACCAGGTGACAGCCCATTCCAACGCACCGTGGCCGCCGGTCTTTTCGGTGCGGCCCGAGAAAATCTCGCGGGTGACCGTGAATTCCTTGCCGAGCGTGGCCGCCAGATAGTCCTTGAGACCACCCGGAAAATGGAACACGGCCTTTTCAGGGATTTCGCCATCGGCCGGCACCATGCCGGGGTCGCAACTCCAGCGGATTTCTACGCCGCCGAACAGATAGGCCTTGGAGCGGGCCATGCGGAAGATGCGGGCCGGTTCGAATTTCGCGTGATCGCCGAAAATCTGCGGGTCGGGGTGGAAACGCACGCGGGTGCCGCGGCGATTATGCACGTCGCCCAGTTCCTCAAGCCCGCCAATCGGCGCGCCGCGCGAAAAACGCTGGCGGTAAAGCTTGCGGTTACGGGCGACTTCAACTTCCAGCAGGTCGGAGAGCGCATTGACCACGGAAACGCCGACGCCATGCAGGCCGCCCGATGTCTCATAGGCCTTGCCGTCGAATTTGCCGCCGGCATGCAGCTTGGTCATGATGACTTCGAGCGTCGATTTGCCCGGAACCTGCGGATGGTTTTCCACGGGGATACCGCGGCCGTTATCGGTGACGGTCAGAAAACCTTCAGCATCGAGATGAACCTCGATGAAATTGGCGTGGCCTGCGACGGCCTCGTCCATGGAGTTGTCGATGACTTCGGCAAAGAGATGGTGCAGCGCCTTTTCGTCGGTGCCGCCAATATACATGCCCGGACGCATGCGAACGGGCTCCAGCCCTTCAAGCACGCGGATCGACGAGGCGCCGTAGTCATCACTGGAAGGAGACACGGGGGCGGGCGGAGCGGACGTTGGGATGGCCGCAATGGCTGCGGGTTTCGGCTGCACATTCCGGTTGGCGGGCACGTTGGCAGCTGCGGTCGCCGGGGCCTTCACGGGTTTCACCGTGTCCTCGTTCGTTTCCGTATCGCTGTTTTGTGCTGCCGGAAGACCGGAGAAGAGATCGTTGCTGTCGTCCATCATGTCCAAAGTTCAAAAGCGTGTGTCAGAATTTCGCCATGCGAATCATTATGTCAATCGCGTCAATCATAACGCCAAATGCGTTTCCCGTCCGATTGAACCGGGTCCGCTTGGGCGAGCGCGGTGCATCCTATGCCACGATTGTGTCAGGGGTTCGCAACAGGAGGATTGCGCTGCCGGCCTTGCGATGGCAAGTCTCGCAGCCACGAATGAACGGTTAGCCAAGGCATGTCCACAGCTCATTTCACGTTTTGTACTCTTTTCAGCCTCACTGTTGCGGCCATGCCGGTTGCGGCCCCGGCTGCTGACGGGCCGCTGCGGCCTTTCAAGGATGAGCTGTTTTCCGTCCAGACGGTGGTTTCCACCGGCGATGGCGGCGCATCCGAAGTCATCGACTATCAGGAAATGCGCGACATCAACGGCCGCGACGAGGTGCCGGAGCGCCGGGTGAAGCGGCAATACGTGGATATGGCGCCAAAGAAGGCGCAGGCGCTGGAAACCGTTTCCGTCGAGGGCAGGGCGCTTGAGGTGGGCCGTGTCGGGCCGGCAAGCGGACAGGCCTTCACCGTCATCTTCATCCACGGACGCGGCGGCGACCGCCGGCTCGGCATGAACGACTATACGTTCGGCGGCAATTTCAACCGGCTGAAAAATCTCGCCATTGCCAATGGCGGAACCTATTACGCGCCGAGTGTGCGCTCCTTTGACGAAAACGGCGTTGCCGATGTCGCGGCGCTGATTGCCGATGCGGCGCAGAAGTCGGGTGGGAAGCCGGTGGTGCTCACCTGCGCGTCTATGGGTAGTTTCATCTGTTATGGCATCAGCCGCGACAAGGCGGCCGTCGCCAATCTCAAGGGCATGGCGATCCTTGGCGGTGCGGTCGATCCCGATTTTCCGAAAAGCGCATTTGCCAAGACGAAAAAGCCCGTTTGGTTCACCCATGGCAGTGCCGACAAGGTCTATTCGGCCGATCAGCAGGCGACGATCTTCCGCTCGTTACTCAAGGCCGGCGAGCCGGCGCGGTTTACGCGCTACGAGACAGGCAGCCACGGGACGCCGGTGCGCATGACCGACTGGCGGGCGGTATTGAACTGGATTTTGAGCCGCTGAGGCCTCTGTTTGGATCAGCAACGGAAAAATTTGCGAAATCCGCCGTTGTTTTGAACCTTTAAGCCGCTTTTTTGTACCATTTGCGGCCAGCTGCGGTTAAAGGAATAACCCGGGATTTCCGGCAGGGTTTCTGTCGTGATTGAGGGCCGCGTGCGGCCGAGGGATGGGGGTGCCGCCAAAAGCGGGCCAGAGACAAAGGGAATGGGATACCTATGACGCCGAATGTTCGACCGCTTGTTGCCGGAAACTGGAAGATGAACGGCACCCGTGCCTCGCTCGATCAGATCAAGGCCATGGCAGAGGGCGTTAAGGGCGCGCTGTCCGAGAAGGTGGATGCGCTGATCTGCCCGCCCTCGACATTGCTCTACGTAGCAACGGCGCTCTGCGATGACAGCCCGCTGCTGATCGGCGCGCAGGATTGCCACCAGAATGATACCGGCGCCCATACCGGCGATATTTCCGCCGAGATGATTGCCGATTGCTTCGGCACCCATGTTATCGTTGGCCATTCCGAGCGCCGCACCGACCACGCCGAGACCGATCACCTGGTTCGCGCCAAGGCATCCGCTGCCCATCAGGTCGACCTTATCGCCATCGTCTGCATCGGCGAGACTGCGGATGAGCGCAAGGCGGGACAGACGCTGGATATTCTCAAGCGCCAGTTGGCCGGCTCCCTGCCGGATGAAGCGACTGCTGAAAACACCGTCATCGCCTATGAGCCTGTGTGGGCGATTGGCACCGGTCTTACCCCGACCACGCAGGACGTGCGCGAAGCCCATGCCTTCATGCGCGACGAGCTGGTCAAGCGCTTCGGTGACGCCGGCAAGACCATGCGCATTCTCTATGGTGGTTCGGTGAAGCCCGCCAATGCGCTGGAACTGATGGGCGTCGAGAATGTCGATGGCGCGCTGATCGGCGGCGCCAGCTTGAAAGCCGCAGACTTCCTTTCCATCTATGCGGCATATGAGCAACTGACGGCCTGAGACCAGCTTTCCTGTCACAGCGGCTGGAAAGGGGCTTGGAATAAACCTTCGCCTCATGTAAAGAGCCGCGAAACCTTCTTTGTAGTGCTCCGCGCGGGGCATGGAATGGATTGTCATGCAGACCGTTTTGATTGTTATTCACCTCATGATCGTGCTGGCGCTCGTCGGCGTTGTCCTGATCCAGCGTTCCGAAGGCGGCGGCCTCGGTATCGGCGGCGGTTCGGGCTTCATGTCCGCGCGCGGAACGGCCAATGCGTTGACCCGCACAACGGGTATCCTCGCCGCGCTGTTCTTCCTGACGTCGCTCGGCCTTGGTCTTATGACCCGTTACGAATCGCGTCCAACCGATATTCTGAACCGTATTCCGGCCACGCAAGGCCAGGGCAACGGCATTCTCGACACGCTCGGCCCGGCACAGACGCCGGCAGCGCCGGCTCCGGCTGGAAATGGCGTTCCGACCAATAGTGGTGCAGCCGCACCGGCGCAGACGGCTCCGGCACAGGCCACACCGGCTCCGGCCGCTTCCGGCACGGCCGCTCCGGCCCCGGCGCAGCCCGCCGATCCGAACGCCGTTCCGACCGGTCAATAAGCCCGGTTTTGATTTAACGCTCCGGCAGGCCAAAAGCCTGCCGGTTTTCTTTTGTTCGCATTCCGGCTCGCCCCATCGCAGATTCGTCAACAGCGAATTTTCGAAACAATGAAATTTGGGCTGGCGGAATCAGAGGTAAAAAGGTATCCGGTGAATCCCATGGCGCGATATGTATTCATCACAGGCGGCGTGGTCTCCTCTCTCGGTAAGGGCATCGCAGCTGCGGCACTCGGAGCTTTGCTGCAATCCCGTGGTTATCGGGTGCGGCTTCGCAAACTCGACCCTTATCTGAACGTTGATCCCGGCACCATGAGCCCGACACAGCACGGCGAAGTGTTCGTGACGGATGACGGTGCCGAGACGGACCTCGACCTTGGCCACTATGAACGCTTTACCGGGCGTTCGGCCACCAAGACCGACAACATCACCACCGGTCGCATTTACAAGAACATCATCGACAAGGAACGCCGCGGCGACTATCTCGGCGCGACGGTACAGGTCATTCCGCATGTCACCAACGAGATCAAGGATTTCGTGACCGAAGGCAATGACGATTACGACTTCGTCATCTGCGAAATCGGCGGCACGGTGGGTGATATCGAGGCGATGCCGTTCATGGAGGCGATCCGCCAGCTCGGTAACGACCTGCCGCGCGGCACCGCAATCTATGTTCATCTGACGCTGATGCCTTACATTCCGGCGGCCGGCGAATTGAAGACAAAGCCGACCCAGCATTCCGTGAAGGAACTGCAGGCGCTTGGCATTCATCCCGACATCCTGCTGGTGCGCGCCGACCGGGAAATCCCGGAAGCGGAACGCCGCAAGCTCTCGCTGTTCTGCAACGTGCGTCCGTCCGCCGTTATTCAGGCGCTGGATGTTGCCAACATCTATGACGTTCCGATCGCCTACCACAATGAAGGTCTCGATTCGGAAGTGCTGGCCGCCTTCGGCATCGAACCGGCGCCGAAGCCGCGTCTGGAACAGTGGGAAGAGGTCTGCAACCGCATCCGCACGCCGGAAGGCGAGGTAACGATTGCGATCGTCGGCAAATATACCGGCCTCAAGGATGCCTACAAGTCGCTGATCGAGGCGCTGCATCACGGTGGCTTCGCCAACCGCGTCAAGGTTAAGCTGGAGTGGATCGAGTCGGAAGTCTTCGAAAAGGAAGATCCGACGCCTTATCTCGAAAAGGTCAACGGCATTCTGGTGCCGGGCGGTTTCGGCGAGCGCGGTTCCGAAGGCAAGATCATGGCGGCGCAGTTCGCCCGTGAGCGCAACGTGCCCTATTTCGGCATCTGCTTCGGCATGCAGATGGCGGTCGTGGAAGCGGCCCGACATCTCGCCGGCATCGAAAATGCCTCGTCCACCGAATTCGGTCCCACGGCGGAACCCGTCGTTGGCCTGATGACCGAATGGGTGAAGGGCAACGAGCTGGAGAAGCGCTCCACCAAGGGCGATCTCGGCGGCACCATGCGTCTCGGCGCCTACAAGGCGGCGCTGAAGAAAGACACCAAGATCGCCGAAATCTATGGCACCACTGATATTTCCGAGCGCCACCGCCACCGCTACGAGGTGAATGTGGACTACAAGGACCGGCTGGAAGAGTGCGGCTTGGTCTTCTCGGGCATGTCTCCCGATGGTGTCCTGCCGGAGACGGTGGAATATCCTGACCATCCGTGGTTTATCGGCGTGCAATACCACCCGGAACTGAAGAGCCGCCCGCTCGACCCGCATCCGCTTTTCGCCAGCTTCGTCGAAGCGGCGGTGGAGCAGAGCCGGCTGGTTTGACGGTTTGAATGATACAAAAAAGGGCCGCGTTTGCGGTCCTTTTTTGTTTGGCGAACAGACTTTCCGTCCTGCAATCATGGTTTGTCGGGATCGGGATTACCGGGTTGCATCAAGCGAGAAAGTTGTGTTTTCGCAGCCATGCTTCAAACCATTGCGGCCATTCCTGCGTTGCGGTTCCGGGCTTGCCCATGCCAAAGCCGTGGCCACCGGAGACGATTGGATGAAATTCGACATTCACCCCCGCCTTCTCGCAGGCCCGCTGCATGATGAGGCTATTGGCGGGATTGGAAATCCGGTCGTCATCCGCCTGTGTGATGAAGACCGGCGGGCAATCGTTGCTCACATGGCTTTCCACTGACCATTCTCGCGTCGCCTCGTCTGTAGAGTGAGCGCCGATAAGCGATCTACGGGTGGACGTATGGTCATAAGGCGGTGCAAGCGTGATGACCGGATAGATCAGGGCTGCGACATCCGGCCGGGCTGATTGCCTGTCGATGTCATCGACCGCCGTGTAGGATGCAAACGCCGGGCGGGTCGCTGCCAGTCCCATCAAGTGGCCGCCTGCAGAAAAGCCAAGTGCGCCTATCCGTTGCGAATCGATCTGCCAATCCGAACTGCGTGCACGTATCAGACGAAATGCGCGCTGTGCGTCCTGAAGCGGTGCCAGCGGCCCGGCAGTCCATCCCTCGGTCGGAAGGCGATAGGTGAGGACAAAAGCGCAAATGCCTCTGGCGGCAAGCCAGCGTGCGGCGGGATAGGACTCCTTGCCTTCCTCGATGCGTTTATACCCGCCGCCGCCTGCAATGAGCATTGCAGACCCGTTTGGCCTGATGGGTGCAAACATCTCAAGGCCCGGTATGGCGATGTTGGTGACAGCGCCTTTTTTGCTGATGTTCTGGGAACCGCTTGGACCGTGGCCGCCAGGAGGCGGGCCGGGCCAGAGGGAAAATCGGGGTCGATCGCCGTCGGCAAGCAGATGCGGGGCTTTCATCACAGTGGCGAGGAGCGCGCCACCCAGAAGCAGGCTGCGGCGGCAGATCATGATATCACCCTCGTGCTTGGTCGTGGCATTTTCTGCGGAAGAACAGTGTATGAGGAAGATGTAAAAACACCAAATGAGGTCAATGCCGGTGCATCTCGATGTTCCGGCCCTATCCCGGTCTCATTACCCAGCTGTCAATCGGGCAAACAAAAACGGGCCCGAAGGCCCGTTCCCAATTCCCACAAATTCCAAACCGGCTTACTTCGGGCCGATCATGTTTTCGGGGCGCACATACTGGTCGAATTCCTCGTTGGTGAGGTATCCACCACCAACGGCTTCTTCGCGCAGCGTCGTGCCGTTCTTGTGGGCGGTCTTGGCGATCTTGGCGCAGATGTCGTAGCCGAGCTTGCCGTTGAGCGCCGTGACGAGCATCAGCGAGTTCTCGACGCCCTTCCGGATATTGTCTTCGCGCGCCTCGATGCCGACGACGCAGTTGTCGGTGAAGGACACGGCCGCATCGCCCAGAAGCTGGACCGACTGCAGAAAGTTGTAGGCCATCATCGGATTATAGACGTTGAGTTCGAAGTGGCCCTGCGAGCCTGCGAAGGAAAGCGCTGCATTGTTGCCGAAGATATGGGCGCAAACCTGCGTCAGTGCCTCCGACTGCGTCGGGTTGACCTTGCCCGGCATGATCGACGAGCCGGGCTCGTTTTCCGGCAGCGACAATTCGCCGAGACCGGCGCGCGGGCCGGAACCGAGGAAGCGGATGTCGTTGGCGATCTTGAAGAGTGCAGCGGCAGCGGCGTTGATCGCGCCGTGCGAGAAGACCATGGAATCATGCGAGGCAAGCGCTTCGAACTTGTTCGGCGCGGTGACGAAGGAAAGGCCGGTAATCTCAGAGATTTCCTCGGCGACCTTTTCGGCAAAACCAACAGGGGCATTGAGGCCCGTGCCAACCGCCGTACCGCCCTGGGCGAGCTTCGACAGTGCGGGCAGTGTGAGTTCGATATTGGCGATCGCCGAGGCGACCTGAGCGGCGTAACCGGAGAATTCCTGGCCGAGCGTCAGCGGGGTCGCGTCCTGCGTGTGGGTACGGCCGATCTTGATGATCTTTTCGAACTGCTTGACCTTGGCTTCCAGCGCCGTGTGCAGGTGCTTGAGGGCCGGCAACAGGTGGTGAACGATCTCTTCCACGCAGGCGATGTGCATCGCCGTCGGGTAGGTGTCGTTCGAGGACTGGCTCATATTGACGTGGTCATTCGGGTGAACAGGCTTCTTGGTGCCCATTTCGCCGCCGAGCATTTCGATCGCGCGGTTGGAAATCACCTCGTTGGCATTCATGTTGGACTGGGTGCCGGAGCCGGTCTGCCAGACGACGAGCGGGAAATGCTCGGTCAGCTTGCCGTCGATGACTTCCTGCGCGGCGGCGATGATGGCATCTCCCACCTTGGGGTCGAGACCTGCAAGCGCCATGTTGGCGCGGGCAGCGGCCTGCTTGACGATGCCGAGCGCACGAACGACAGAGGCGGGCTGCTTTTCCCAGCCGATCTTGAAGTTGCCGAGCGAGCGCTGCGCCTGCGCGCCCCAGTAGCGATCGGCCTGAACTTCAATAGGGCCAAATGTATCGGTTTCTGTCCGTGTGGCTGTCATCAATCTTGCCTTTTTACTCGTTTTCCTCCGCCAAAACGGCACTTCGCCCGCCTTGCGCGGCCGATATATAGAATCATCGCGCCGGCAATGAAAGCGCTGCAATGCGGCAGAGGCAGATATTTCCCACGACCTTAAGCGATTTCGACCTCGTCAGGGTGATGGCGTGAAAAACGGCGCGGCGTGTCATTTTTACTACGGCTTGAAATGCCTTGAAGACCGGGCTTTCCGTGATGCGAAAAGGCAGTGGCGGGCCACGGCAAAGTGAATGAAATAAATGGAAATTTAACCATTCTCGCCAATTCTGGAAATTACGTTTTTATGGCTTTGGCTGTATCATGAGGTTCATTTCGGCACGGTTGTGGGCTTTAGGCGTTTTCTTTTCAACGGGCCGTCTATCGGCTAGACAGGCATGAAACTGATGCCCGCCGTTTTCGGGCGGTGCTGGGTGCTACGAGGATCAAATTGCAAGTCACATCTGGAAAATCATCGGCAGCACTGGTGCTGGCTCTCGGTCTTTCCGTTTCCACCGCTCTTCCCGGCAGCGCCGGCGCGGTGACGCTGATGGACCTCCTGCGCGGCGGCCCGGGCAAGATCGCGCGTGATCGCGGTGAACTGCCGCCGGCCGGCATCGTTACCTCGCCATCCGGCTCCGGATCAAGCGCCGGACAAAGTGCGGATGCCTCCGATCCCGAGCCTCTGCCGCGCGTTTCCGGCCCGCGTTATTACGATTACAAGGCGGATGCGGCTCGTGTGGTAAACACGGCGAATTTCGGCGAAGGCCTTGCCAACCTGAAGTTCAGCGCCACGCCTGAGATCGGCAAGGCACTGGAGGCCTATTACGGCGCGGGCGGCAAGACGCTGTGGGTTTCCGGCGGCGAACTGACCGAGCGCGCCAACGCCGTCCTCGCTTTCTTCGAGACGGTTGGCGAGAGCGGCCTCGATCCGGCCGATTACAGCATTTCCGCACCGGCAAGGGATGTGACCGCGAGCATCAGCAACAATGCTGCCGGCACGACTGCGACCGGCACGCCGGTCGAAACGGCCTCCGTATCGACCTCGGATTCTTATCAGCGGGCCCAGATGCAGTTCGAACTGGCGCTGTCGGCCAAGGTTCTGGCCTATGTGCAGGATACAACGCGTGGCCGCGTCGATCCGAACCGGTTGTCTGGCTACCATGATTTCAAGCGCAAGACCGTCAACCTTGCGCCGGTGCTGAAGCTTGCAGGCCTCAGCCCCGACGTCGCCGCCTATCTGCGCAGTCGCGAACCGTCGAGCGCCGAATACCTGGCGTTGAAGGCGGAACTTGCCCGCCTGCGCGGCGAGGGCGATACGGCTCACACTGTTCGCGTTCCGGCTGATCTGGTGCTGAAGCCCGGCAATAGCAGCGCCGATATGGCCAGTGTCGTCAAGGCGATCGAGCATCGCGCTTCGCCGGCCTTCAAGGCCGAACACGCGGCGATCATGTCCGCTTACCAGCAGACGCCGGATTATACGCCTGATCTCGTCGATTTGGTGAAGGCGTTCCAGAGCGAAAACGGCCTGAAGCCGGATGGCGTGATCGGCCGTGCGACCGTGCGCGCCATGGTCGGCGAAAGCAACGATGCCAAGATTGCCAAGGTGCAGGTGGCCATGGAGCAGGTCCGCTGGCTGCCGGCAGATCTCGGCCAGCGTTACGTCTTCATCAACCAGCCCGCTTTCATGGCCTATTATCACAATGACGGCGTGGAACAGTTCGGCATGAAGGTGGTTGTCGGTTCCAAGGCGAACCAGACCTATTTCTTCCAGGACGAAATCCAGACCGTCGAGTTCAATCCCTATTGGGGCGTGCCGCAGTCGATCATCGTCAACGAGATGCTGCCGAAGCTGCGCCGCGACCCGTCCTACCTCGACCGGTTGGGTTACGAAGTACAGGTTGGCGGCCGTGCGGTCTCATCCAGCAGCGTCAATTGGTACGGCTCAACCAACGCCGTTTCCGTGCGTCAGCCGCCGAGCAGCGACAATGCGCTGGGCGACCTGAAGATCCTGTTCCCTAACGCGCATGCGATCTACATGCATGACACGCCGGCCAAGAGCTTCTTCAACCGCGACATGCGGGCGTTGAGCCACGGCTGTATCCGTCTGGTCGATCCGCGCCGCATGGCTGCTGCCGTTCTTGGCTCCAGCGTCGACAAGGTCAATGAGCAGATTGCAGCGGGTAAGAACCGCGCAGTGCAGGTGCCGGAGAAGGTTCCGGTCTATGTCGCTTATTTCACGGCTTGGCCGGACAAGGACGGTAAGGTGCAGTTCTTCGACGACGTCTATGACCGCGACAGCTATGTGCAGAAGGCATTCGCCGTGACGACAAAAGCGCGGGCCGCGTCGATCTGATTGGAGTACAATCGAGAGAGAAAGCGCACGAAACGGCGCTGAATTCCCTCTTCCGTCATGCTCGGGCTTGTCCCGAGCATCTGCAACGTCTCAATTCTATTGGATGTGATTAGATCCTCGGCGCAAGGCCGAGGATGACGTCGAGAGTGAGGAAATGTCATCCTCATTCGCCCCATTCCTGCTTTTATGTCGTCCAGCCTCTCAGGCTGCCGCTGCACCCTTGGAAACCAGCTTCTCAAAGAGCGCCGGCGTTAGAGCGGCGAAATCATCAATCACGACATCCGGCTCAAGTTCTACCATCGGCACATCCGTATAACCGAAGGTCACGCCGATTGATGGTACTGCTGCATTCCTGGCGGCGAGAATGTCGTTGATGCTGTCGCCGACCATTATGGAGCGCTGCACGTCGCCCCCGGCCTTTTCGATGGTGCCGAGAATATGGCGGGCATCGGGCTTGCGGAAGGCGAAGGTGTCGCCGCAGGTAATCGCCGCGAAATAACGCGTCAGGCCGAGTTTTTCGAGCAGCGGCACAGCGAGGATTTCGGTCTTGTTGGTGCAGACAGCAAGCGTGATGCCGGCTTGCGAGAGCGCATCCAGCGTCTCGATGATGCCCGGATAGGGGCGGCTTTCGCCGGGCATTTCAGCGCGGTAATGGGTGATGAAGCGTTCGTAAAGGGGATCGATATCGGCTTCCGGCAATTCCGTCTCGCGCAACGCGAAGGCGCGCTTGATCATCACCCGCGCGCCTTGGCCAACGAGGTGGGTCAGATCGTCATAGGTGACGGGGGCAAGCCCGGCTGCGGCGATGGTGTGGTTGAGGCTGGAGACCAGATCGGCGGCGGTATCGACGAGCGTGCCGTCAAGATCGAAAATAGCGAGCGGGGAGAGCGGGCGGGATGTCACGGGAACGGGCCTCTTGGGGAATGCGGGTGCTGAACGATCTGCGCTTTCATTGACGCCAAGCCTAGGCAAACGGGCCTGTCTTTGCAACCGCGTCACAACGTTCTGTTTGTTGCCTTGAAAAAGGCTTTCGTTTGGCTTTCGACCCGTGTAAACAGCACGGCGACGACAAAGCTACCGGAGTTTCAGGCACATGGATGCCCGCCAGATGAAGATCAAGGCCGCCGAGGCCGCATTGTCCCATGTGCAGGACGGCATGCGGCTGGGTATCGGCACCGGTTCGACGGCCGAGGAATTCGTCCGTCTTCTGGCGGAGAAGGTTGCGGCCGGCCTGAAGGTCGAGGGCGTTCCCACATCCGAGCGTACCGCACGTCTGTGCGTCGAGCTTGGCGTGCCGCTGAAATCCCTCGATGAATTGCCGGAACTGGATCTGACCATCGACGGCGCCGACGAAGTTGATCATGTACTACGTCTCGTCAAGGGCGGCGGCGGCGCGCTGCTGCGCGAAAAGATCGTGGCGGCAGCATCCGGCCGCATGATCGTCATCGCCGACCAGAGCAAGGTCGTCGAGACGCTGGGCGCCTTTCCGCTTCCCATCGAGATCAATCCCTTCGGCCAGGTGGCGACACGCATCGCCATTGAAAAACTGGCGGCTCGGTCGGGTCTTTCGGGCGAACTGACGATGCGTTCTTCCGGCGACGGCGCCTTCATGACGGATGGCGGACACCTGATCCTCGACGCATCTTTTGGCCGTATTCCTGATGCAGAAGCACTGGCACGCGAGCTGAACACTATCCCCGGTGTTGTTGAGCACGGACTTTTCATAAATTTGGCATCGCTTGCCATCATCGCGGGCCCTGAAGGCGCCCGCATGATGCAGGCAGTATAACAGGAGCGAGATTTTCATGATCAAACTAGCGGGACTGGGCAAAGCTGCCGCTGCTTCGATCCTCATTTCCGGCATCGTGTTCGGTACTGCCGCACGCGCGCAGGAAATTTCCGAAGCGCACATCGCTGCCGCACGCAAGGCAATCGCCTCTCTTGGCGTTACCGACCGTTTCGACGACATTCTGCCGGGTCTGGCCGAGCGCCTGAAGGGCGAACTCATTCAGGCCTCGCCGAATGTGCAGGACGCCATCACCACGACGGTTGATGCCAAGGCGCTTGAGCTTGCACCGCGCCGCGCCGATCTGGAACGCGAAGCGGCACTCACCTATGCGCGCGCCTTCAGCGTTGACGAGCTGAATGCCATTTCCGCATTCTACAGCAGCGAAGCTGGCAAGAAGCTCCTCAAGGATGGCCCGATCGCCACGCGCGAACTGATGAAGGCTGCCGACATCTGGGCCGCCGGCATCAACCGCGATCTCAACACCGCCAGCATGACTGAACTGCAGAAGGTTGCCGGCGCCGATCTGAAGCCGCTTCCGGCTGATCATAACGCTACCGGCGGCGCGCCCGCAGCCAAGCCGTAAGGCGACCTTCAAAGGTTCAGAAATATTCAAAGCCCGGTCGCAAGACCGGGCTTTTCATTTGTGCGTCGCAGCACCTATATGTGGCGTGAACAGACCGCTGGCCCATATCGGGGTCATGGCGGTTTTGAGCAGGGGTTTTGACTATGACAGCTTATGACTACGATCTCTTCGTCATCGGTGGTGGTTCCGGCGGCGTGCGCAGCGGCCGCGTGGCGGCCTCGCTGGGCAAGCGCGTGGGAATAGCTGAAGAATACCGTTATGGCGGTACCTGCGTCATTCGCGGCTGCGTGCCGAAGAAGCTGTTCGTTTATGCCTCGCAATTCCCTGAATATTTCGAGGATGCCGAAGGTTTCGGCTGGAGCGTCGGCGAGCGCCGTTTCGACTGGAAGAAGCTGATCGCGGCGAAGGACAAGGAAATCACCCGGCTCGAAGGCCTCTATCGCAAGGGGCTGGAGAACGCCAAGGCCGACATCTTCGACAGCCGTGCGGAACTGGTCGATGCCCATACCGTGAAGCTCACAAAAACCGGTGAGACCTACACGGCAGAGCGTATCGTGATTGCCGTTGGCGGTACGCCGAACGAGCACAAGGCGCTGCCCGGTCATGAACTGACGATCTCCTCCAACGAAGCCTTCGATCTAGAAGAACCGCCGAAATCGATCCTGATTGCCGGCGGCGGTTATATCGCTGTCGAATTCGCCAATATCTTCCACGGGCTCGGCGTGGAAACGACGCTGATCTATCGCGGCAAGGAAATCCTGTCGCGTTTCGATCACGACA